>NZ_JANLNL010000015.1:0-109805 GCF_027568365.1 Niveispirillum sp. BGYR6
TCCAACGCCGCGTCGATCTTCCGCAGCAGGTGATCCGACGGAACAAGCGACGCGATCGTCACCATCTCAAGTTCCGTCTGTTGGGGCGTCTGGGGCTTAAGCATAAACACAGTGAATCAAAAAACCCCGCCATAGGCGAGGGCTTTGTCAGCAGTCTGAGGCCGGGGTTGCCCCCGGCCTGTTCATCACACCGCCGCACCGTGGCAGTGCTTGTACTTCTTGCCGCTGCCGCAGGGGCAAGGCGCGTTGCGCGGGGTGTTGATCCAAGTATCGTCGCCGACCAGATCGGTCTCCTCCGCCACCGGCAACAAGCCGGCGCCAAAGCCGCCACCGGCAATCTGCGGGCTGCGGCGCACCATGCCGTCGGGCAGGGGGGCGTCTGCCGGCGGCATGGCGGGGGCCGCCATGGCCGGGTCGAAACGGCTTTCCTCCCCGATGAAGGGCGGCGGCGTCAGGTCGGGCTCGGTCACCCGCACCTGGATCAGCATCAGCATCTGGGTCACCTGCTCCCGCAGATTATCCAGCAGGCCAGAGAACAGCTCGAACGCCTCGCGCTTATATTCGTTCAGCGGGTCGCGCTGGGCATAGGCGCGCAGGTTGATGCCCTGGCGCAGATGGTCCAGCGACAGCAGATGGTCCTTCCAGACCTGATCCAGGATCTGCAGCAGCAGGCTCTTCTCGATATTGCGGATCAGGTCCGGCCCATAGGCGGCTTCCTTTTCCGCCATCTTGGCCGCAGCGAATTCCAGCAGACGCTCGGTGATCTGCTCATCCGCGATGCCTTCCTCCTTGGCCCATTCCCGCACCGGCAGGTCGGCACCCAGGATGCGCAGGCATTCCTCGTGCAGCAGGTTCATGTCCCACTGTTCGGCATAGGCATTTTCCGGGATGGCGCGGCGCACCATGTCGGTAATCACCTCATGCCGCATTTCCTTGATCATTTCGGCCACATCGGTGGCGTCCATGATCTCCCGGCGCTGTTCATAAATGACCTTGCGCTGGTCATTCATCACATTGTCGTATTTCAGCAGATTCTTGCGGATGTCGAAATTATGCGCTTCGACACGCTGCTGCGCCTTTTCCAGGGCCTTGTTGATCCAGGGGTGGATGATCGCCTCCCCCTGTTCCAGGCCCAGCTTCTGCAACATCCCGTCCAGACGGTTGCTGCCGAAGATGCGCATCAGGTCATCATCCAGCGACAGGAAGAATTTCGACGCACCGGGGTCGCCCTGGCGGCCTGAACGGCCACGCAGCTGGTTGTCGATACGGCGGCTTTCATGGCGCTCGGTGCCCACCACATAGAGACCACCGGCGGCCAGCACCACCTGCTTGGCGGCGGCCACCTCTTCCTTGATGGTCTGGATGCGCGCATCGCGCTCCGGCCCTTCCGGCAGCTCGGCCAGCTCATACTCAATGCGCATTTCCAGGTTGCCGCCCAACTGGATGTCGGTGCCGCGACCGGCCATGTTGGTGGCAATCGTTACGGCACCGGGACGACCCGCCTGCGAAACGATATAGGCTTCCTGTTCGTGGTAACGGGCGTTCAGCACATTATGCGGCACGCCCTTCTGCTTCAGCAGGGTGGACAGCGTTTCTGATTTCTCAATCGAAACGGTACCGACCAGAATGGGTTGCTGGCGCTGCTGGCACTCGGCCACCAGCTTCACGATGGCCTCGTATTTCTCCGCCGCCGTGCGATAGACCTCGTCATCGGCATCGACGCGGCGGACCGGCAGGTTGGTGGGGATATCCACCACTTCCAGCCCATAGATTTCCTGGAATTCGGCCGCTTCCGTCATGGCCGTACCGGTCATGCCGGACAGCTTGGGATATATCCGGAAGTAATTCTGGAAGGTGATGCTGGCCAGCGTCTGGTTTTCCCGCTGGATCGAAACGCCTTCCTTGGCCTCCAGCGCCTGATGCAGCCCTTCGGAATAGCGGCGGCCTTCCATCATGCGGCCGGTGAATTCATCAATGATGACGACCTTGTCGTCCTTCACGATGTAATCGACATTGGCCGTGAACAGCTTGTGCGCCTTCAGCGCCTGGTTCACGTGATGGACCAGCGAAATATTATGAATGTCGTAGAGGTCGCCGCTCTTCAGCAGCTCCATCTCCGTCAGGATCTGCGACACCTTTTCCGTGCCGCTTTCAGTCATGGAGACGGCCTTGGCCTTCTCGTCCTTCTCATAATCGCTCTCGTCCAGGCGCCCGATCACCTTGTTGACGGCGATATACAGCTCCGAACTGTCGGTGGAGGGGCCGGAGATGATCAGCGGCGTGCGCGCCTCATCCACCAGGATGCTGTCCACCTCGTCGACGATGGCGTAATTGAAGGGGCGCTGGACCATGTCCTCGCGCCGATACTTCATATTGTCGCGCAGATAGTCGAAGCCGAATTCGTTGTTGGTGCCGTAGGTAATGTCTGCCGCGTAAGCATCGCGGCGTTCATGATCATCCAGCCCATGCACAATGACGCCGGTGGTCAGGCCCAGGAAGCCATAGAGCTTGCCCATATGCAGGGCGTCGCGGCGGGCCAGATAATCGTTCACGGTGACGACATGCACGCCCTTGCCCTGGAGCGCGTTCAGGTACACGGCCAGGGTTGCCACCAGCGTCTTGCCTTCACCGGTGCGCATTTCGGCGATCTTGCCGGAATGCAGCACCATGCCGCCGATCAGCTGCACGTCAAAATGCCGCATCCCCATGACGCGCTTGGAGGCCTCGCGCACGGTGGCAAAGGCGTCGGCCAGGATGTCATCCAGCGACTCGCCCTTCTCCAGCCGGTCGCGCAGCCAGTCGGTGCGCATCTGCAATTCAGCGTCGGACAGCGCTTGCAGCTTCGGCTCCAGCGCATTGATCGTTTCGACCTTTTTGCGCAAGCCCTTGACCACCCGCTCATTGGCGTTGCCGAACAATTTGCGGGCAATGGCACCGAACATGGAGAACTCCGCGAAGCATAAAGGCAGGAAGGTGAAGAATATGGAACACACCAAACCCGGATCGGCCGTCACCGGCCGCCGGGACAAGGGCACCGTCCCCGTCAAGACAGGGGCCGGCACCGGTGACAGATAAGACCGCTTCGCCTTCCGGTCAACGTGGCTTCACTCAATCCAGCCGCCCGCTGTTGATTTTGGGTGGAAGATGACAGTCTTTTAACGCCATTTTCCGGCCCCGTGATGGCATGGTCTTGCCGGGGCATGGGCACTCATGCTTTATGCGGACAGTCCTGGCGGGGCCCTTTTCGGGGATAGCCGGTCGGGCTGGGTGAATAGATTTCGTGGAAAGCTGGCGGACCTACTGGCCGGCCCAGCCTTTGATGTGAGGGAAATTCCTAAGATGCTGGTCAAGACGATGCGTGCCGCCCTGGTTGTCGCCATGACGACGGCCGCGCTGGGTTCTGTTTCCATGACCGCCCTGGCGCAGGACGCCAAGGCCCCCGCCGACAAGAAGGCCGCCCCGTCGCTGGCCGACGATCCGGTGGTCGCCCGCGTGAATGGCAAGGAGATCAAGCGCTCCGACGTGCTGGCCTCGCTGCAGCAGCTGGGGCCGGAAGCGCAGAACTACCCGGTGCAGATGATCTATCCGCAGCTGCTGGAACAGCTGGTCCAGTCCGAACTGGTGTCGGAGGCCGGTTACAAGGCCAAGCTGCAGGACAGCGCCGAAGTGAAGAAGCGCCTGAAGGAGGCCGAACAGCAGTTCGTTCAGCAGGCCTGGCTGCGCGCCGAGATCGACAAGCGCATGACCCAGGACAAGCTGAAGGCCGCCTATGACAAGTGGGTCAAGGCCAACCCGCCGCAGGATGAAGTGCGCGCCCGCCATATCCTGGTGAAGACCAAGGAAGAGGCCGACGCCATCATCAAGCAGCTGAAGGGCGGTGCTGATTTCGCCAAGCTGGCCGGCGAAAAGGGCACGGATGGCACCAAGACCAATGGCGGCGATCTGGGTTACTTCGTGAAGGACCAGATGGTGAAGGAATTCGCCGAGGCAGCCTTCGCCATGAAGCCCGGCGACCTGAGCCAGACCCCGGTGAAGACCGAGTTCGGCTATCACGTCATCAAGGTTGAGGATAAGCGCAAGCAGACCCTGCCGACCTTTGACCAGGCCGCCCCGCAGCTGCGCTCCGCCGTGGCGCAGGATATCGCCGAAGAGGTGATCCAGGGCCTGCGCAAGGGTGCGAAGGTGGAAACCTTCAACATCGATGGCGGCCCGATGCCGGCCGCCCCGGCCCCGGCGGCTGCCACCCCGGCCAAGCCGGCGGAAAAGAAGTAAGGCCTATCGGGGGACGGTTCGCCGTCCCCCTTTTTGCTTCTGGGGTGTTTTTAGGAATTTCCCCTGCCATTTTATGCGCTTAACCGTCATTCCCGCGAAGGCGTGAATCCATACGACAGCACGGATTTTGGATGGGAATGACGGTGGTGAAGCGTTAGTGACGTTGCTGAACGCTGGGTCGGGGGTAAAGCACCCCAGGAAACAGACGCTCAATCCAGAACGCGCACCGGGTCACCCGCCGTCACGGTGCCGCCTTCCACCACCATGGCGTAGACGCCGCAGATGACATGGTTGAAGCCGGTCTTCAGCGCCTTGATCAGCGGCATGTCGCGTTCACCGGTGCTGGGATTGACCTCCACCGCTGCACAGCGGGTGATGGTCTTGAACACGTCCAGGACCGTATCGCCGATGGCGATGCGCTTGCCCACCCACTGCATCTCCGCCCAGGCCGGCAGGCCCGCCAGATGCAGATTGCCGCGAAAGCGCAGCGGATCGACCGGGGCCTGGGTGACGCGGCCAATATCCTTCACGCTGGCCAGATTGATCAGCGAGACGGCCTTTTCCGGAATGTCGGTGAAATTATGCGCTGCCGACTCCACCAGCTTATAGGGGCCGGGGGCGGCACTGCCATCCATATAGGCGGACAGAAACTGATCGATCAGCATCCGGCCGGTCGGCGTATCGATCCGCCCGCGCGCCACCGGCTTGCCCGCCCGGTTCAGCACCAGCTGGCAGATGGCCGGATCATAGGTTGCCACCAGGGTCGCCAGTTTCTCATCCCGGACCAGGGCCAGGAAGTTGGTCTTTGGCTTCCAGGCCGGGGCCGTGGCGTCGAAATTGCTGGCCCGGTGCAGGATGGCGAAACGCCGATCCTGCGGCAGGCATTCGCCCGGTGACAGGGAAACGCTGTCCAGCTTTTGGGCGGACAGGCTCTTGACCGGGTAATAATGGATGGCGTCGAGGGTCACAGACATGATGGCTACAGCTTAAGCGGGCGGGGTGGGCGCTTGTCAATCGTACCGTTGGACTATGAAGGGCCGGTTACGATGGAATTTCCCAAAAGATAAAGTGCCCCGCCCGCCATTGCCTTAGAGTCTGTCCGGAAAGTTATCCCGCTTTTCGAAGCCTTGCCCTTTCTCTACCGTCATTCCCGCCTTCGCGGGAATGACGGTTAAGGTATTGGAAAATAATTGAAAGCTCTTGGACGGACTCTTACCCCAGCAGGGTCTCCGCCTCGCGTAGGAACGCTTCGTCCAGGGTCGGCGGGGAGATATCCACCCCTTCCGACAGCCGCGCCACCACCTGGCGCAACACCTCTACCCGCGCATACCATTTGGCATCGGCGGGAATCAGATGCCAGGGCGCGTGCTTGGTATGGGTGCGGTCGAACATCTGGTTGGTCGCCAGCTCATATTGCGGGCGGCGGGCGCGGTTGCGCAGATCTTCGGACGTCAGCTTCCAGCGCTTATAGGGATTGTGCAGCCGCTCGCGGAAGCGGCGACGCTGTTCATCCTCGCTGATATGCAGGAACAGCTTCACGATCCGCACGCCATCATCGATCAACAGCCGCTCAAACTCGTTGATCTCATCATAGGCGCGCTGCCATTCGGACGGTTTGGCAAAGCCTTCCACCCGTTCCACCAGCACCCTTCCATACCAGGAGCGGTCGAAAATGGCGAAGGTGCCGGGTTCCGGCAGGCGCTGCCAGAAGCGCCACAGATAATGCCGGCCCTGTTCCTGGGGCAGCGGGGCGGCAATGGGCCAGACATGGGCGCCGCGCGGGTCCAGTGTTTCGGTCAGCCGGCGGATGGCCCCCCCTTTGCCGGCGGCGTCCCAGCCTTCAAACACCAGAATGGCGCGCCGCTTGGAATGCCAATAGGCCTGCTGGACATGCATCACCTGTTCTTGCAGGGACTCCAGCTCCTTCAGATAGGCGGCCTTGTCGACGAACCGGTGTTCCTTCATATCCAGCTTGTCGAGATGCGGGGCGGCGTGACTATTTCCCATGGCGGGTGGAACTCCCTTCAGCGATGAACCGGGTTGGCGCGGTCGTGACCGTGGCTCTATTGTAACGATTTGGTTTCAGGCCTTGCCATGGAAAGCGGCATGGCCGACCCATGGAAATTCGGCAATCCAAGGGGCAAAAGCCCTGGCAAAAAGGAACGGCACGTTGAAAAGCTACTTGATGGCGGGGGCTTCGGCCCTGATCCTCTCCCTGTCCGGCGCCATGGTCCCTGCGGCGCTGGCGGCGGATACACCGACCCAGATGGCACAGGCTGACAAGGCGAAGATGAGCGAGAATCCCTTCTTCCAGGAATGGAAAACCCCCTTCGGCGTTCCGCCGTTCGATGCCATCAAGCCGGCCCATTTCCGCCCGGCCTTTGAAAAGGGCATGGCCGACCAGCTGGTCGAGATCAAGGCCATCACCGATACCAAGGCGGCCCCCACCTTCGCCAACACCATCGACGCGATGGAAAAGAGCGGCCAGTTGCTGGACCGCGTGTCGGCCGTCTTCTCCAACCTGACCTCGTCCAACACCAATGACGAGTTGGACAAGATTCAGCGCGACATGGCGCCGCTGCTGGCGGCCCATGGCAATGCCATCAACCTGAATGCCACCCTGTTCCAGCGGATCAGCACGCTGTACAAGCAGCGCGACCAGTTGAAGCTGACGCCGGAACAGTCCCGCGTGCTGGAACGCTATTATCTGGGCTTCGTGCGCGCCGGTGCCGAGCTGCAGGGCGCGCAGCGGGAGCGGATGGCCGCCATCCTGGAACGGCTGGCCGTGCTGTCCACCAAGTTCAGCCAGAATGTGCTGGCGGATGAAAAGGGTTACAAGCTGGTGCTGACCAGCAAAGACCAGCTGGCCGGCCTGCCCGATTTCGTGGTGGCCGCCGCGTCGCAGGCGGCCAAGGACCGGGGCGAAGCCGGCAAGTACGTCATCACCCTGTCGCGTTCGTCGATTGAGCCGTTCCTGACCTTCTCCGACAACCGGGCCCTGCGCGAGCAGGCCTGGAAGGCCTGGATCGCCCGTGGCGACAATGGCGATGAGCATGACAACAACGCCGTCATCACCGAGATCGTGCAGCTGCGCATCGAGCGCGCCAACCTGCTGGGCTACAAGACCTTTGCGGAATATAAGCTGGCCGACACCATGGCCAAGAATCCCCAGGCCGTGAGCGACCTGCTGATGCAGGTGTGGGAACCGGCCAAGGTGCGCGCCGCCGAGGAACGCGACGAGATGCAGAAGCTGGCCGCCAAGGAAGGCCAGAATATCCAGATCGAGCCGTGGGACTGGTATTATTATGCGGAGAAGGTCCGCAAGGCCAAGTACGACCTGAACGAAGAAGAGATCAAGCCGTACTTCCAGTTGGACAAGATGGTGGAGGCGATGTTCTACACCGCCAACCGCCTGTTCGGCGTCACCTTCACGGAACTGAAGGGCGTGCCGACCTATCATCCCGACGTCAAGGTCTATGAGGCCAAGGACAAGGATGGCAAGCATCTGGCCGTCTTCTACAGCGACAATTTCGCCCGCCCGTCCAAGCGGTCCGGCGCCTGGATGTCGTCCTTGCGCTCGCAGGAGAAGCTGTCGGGCGATATCCGCCCGATCGTGCTGAACAACAACAACTTCGCCAAGGGGGCCGAGGGCCAGCCGACCCTGCTGTCCTTTGACGATGCCACCACCCTGTTCCACGAATTCGGCCATGGCCTGCATGGCATGTTGTCGAACGTGACCTATCCGCAGGTCTCCGGCACCGGCGTGCTGCGTGATTTCGTGGAATTCCCCAGCCAGGTGCTGGAACATTGGGTGGCGGAACCGCAGATCCTGCAGAAATTCGCCGTGCATTATAAGACGGGCAAGCCGATCCCGAAGGAACTGCTGGACAAGATCATCGCGTCCCAGACCTTCAACCAGGGCTTCGCCACGGTGTCCTACACCTCGTCCGCCCTGGTCGATCTGGCCTATCACAGCCTGACCGATGCCAAGGGCCTGAACCCGGACACGTTTGAGCGGGAGACGCTGACCAAGTTGGGGATGCCGAAGGAAATCGTCATGCGGCACCGCAGCCCGCATTTCAGCCACATCTTCTCCGGTGACGGCTATTCATCGGGCTATTACAGCTATATGTGGGCGGAAGTGCTGGATGCCGACGGCTTCAACGCTTTCAAGGAAGCCGGCGACATTTTCGACCCCACCCTGTCCAAGAAGCTGTTGGAGAATGTCTATTCCGCCGGCGGTTCGCGTGATCCGATGGAGGCCTATATCGGCTTCCGGGGTCGCGCACCCAAGGTGGATGCGCTGCTGAAGAATCGCGGCCTGCTGGATAACCGCGTGAACTGAGGAAAGGGGGGCGATCCGCTGGTCGGCAGATCGCCCCCCATACGCAAAAGCCCCGTCCGGGCCGTGATCAATGGCTGGGGCGGGGCTTTTTGTTGCGTGATACCATTCTGCCGAGGGCTTGACCCTTGGCAGAATGCAGGATGGCGACCGCCAGCCCGCCGCACATGCGGCGCGGCCCAAGGCGGCGGATGCCGCCGCCCGGCGCTTGAGGGGATATGAAATCTGCCTTGATCGGTCACGATCAGGGCAGATTGGTATGAGATGGTGCCCGGTTTCTTCAAGCCGACAGCACGGTGGCGGCCGGTGGGGTCCAGCATTCCACCCGGTTGCGACCGCCATGTTTGGCGGCATAAAGCGCTTGGTCGGCCCGTTCGATCAGCCGGTCGGGCTCAATGCCCATATCCGCTTCTGCCGCGCCGAAACTGGCGGTGACATGCAGCACCCGGCCATCGGCCAGCTGCACCGGCAAAGCGGCCAGATCCTGGCGCAGCCGTTCCAGCACGCCCAAGGCCTCCGACAGGCCGGCATCCTTCAGCAGGATCAGGATTTCCTCGCCGCCCATGCGGAACGCCTCATCCATGTCGCGGATGCCGCTGTTGATGGAGGCGGCGGCGGCCACCAGCACCCGGTCACCGGCATCATGGCCATAGGTGTCATTGACCAGCTTGAACCGGTCCAGGTCGCACAGGGCGACGCAGAAGGGCCGGCCGGAACGGCGGAAGCGGCTGGCCTCCCGCATCAGCTCTTCCATCATGCCGGTGCGGTTGCGCAGGCCGGTCAGCGGGTCAATGCCGCTGCCGGCCACGCTGAAGGCGCGTTCGAAGCGGCGGCATTGCTGGATGAATTCATCGAACCGGTCCAGCACCGCCTCATACCCCGCCAGAGAGAGGATTTCACCGGCATGGATGCGAATCAGCATCAGCCGTGCCAACCGGTGCAGTTGTTCATGCAGGGCGATCAGCCGTTCCACCGCCGGCTGCAAGGCCAGCGCCTGCGCCTTGGCCTGGCGCATCCAATGGATGAAGGCCTGTGGCATCGGCACCGCATCCGGCCCCGACAGGCCGGCATCCGCCCCGAAAAAGGCGGCGCGGTGCCATTGCGTCAGCCAACGAAGATGTTCGTCGATGACGGTGGCAAGGCTGCCACTGCCCTGGGTCTGGGAAATCGGCATGGAACACGGGACTCTGTGACAAAGGGGGGAAGAGGCTGGCAGAGCACCAGCCCTCCCTTGTCACGAAGTTAACCCCAATTTAATTCGAATGCGACCCATTCAGACCATGCAAAGGGTCATATCGCCCGGTTGCGTCATTCGGTATCACCGGGCTGCCAGACCCAGCGCCGCCGCGCCTCGGCCAGGGTGCCGGTGGCGATGGCGGCGCGGATATCGCGCATCAGCCGGTTCATGGTGTGGACATTGTGCATGGTCAGCAATTGCAGGCCCAGCATCTCCTCCGCCTTCAACAGGTGGTGGATATAGCCACGGCTGGCCGTGCGGCAGGCAAAGCAGCCACAGGCGGCATCGATGGGCTGGTCATCATCCTTGAAGCGGGCATTGCGCATGTTCAGCCGCTCCCCCTTCACGCCCGGGGCCAGGGCCCAGCCATGGCGGGCGATGCGGGTGGGGCTGACGCAATCGAACGTATCGATGCCCCAGGCAACCCCTTCGAAGATGTCGACAATGCCGCCAATGCCCAGCAGATGCACCGGCCGGTCGGGATGCACATGGCTCATCGCCATGCCCACCACCTCATGCATCTGTTCGCGCGTGGCGCCCAGGCAGCCGCCCACGGCGGTGGCGAAGAAATCGCGGCTGGCGGTATATTCAGCACTCTCCTTGCGCAGGTCGGGATAGACCCCGCCCTGGACAATGCCATACATGGCCTGCGGCAGGCCGTTGGCGGAGATGCCGCCAAATTCGCGGAAGGCCGCCAGCGAACGGTCGCCCCAGCGGTGCGACATCTGCATCGACCGGGCGGTGTAGCGCCGATCCACGTGGAACGGCGTACATTCATCCAACTGCACCACGAAATCCGGCCCCAGCTTGCGCTGGATATCGATGGATTTTTCCGGCGTCAGGAACAGCTTTTCACCATTGGTGTAGCTGCGGAAAGTGGCCCCTTCCTCGGTGATTTTCAGCAGGGTTTTTTCGCGGGTGGTGGTGCGGCGACCCTTCACCTCATCGGCGACACTGCCATGGCCCATGGCGAAAATCTGATAGCCGCCGCTGTCGGTCAGCATCGGGCCATCCCAATTCATCATCTTGTGCAGGCCACCCAGCTTGGCCACCAGATCAGCGCCCGGCTGGATCATCAGATGATAGGTATTGGCCAGGATGATATCCGTCTTCTCTTCCCGCATCTGCTGCGTGGTCATGCCCTTGATGGCCGCCTTGGTGCCGCAGAAGATGAAATTCGGCGTCTGGATGGCGCCATGCGGGGTGGACAGCGTGCCAATGCGCGCCTTGGAACCCGCCGGGTCACGGTGGGTGATATCGAAGGAGAAGCCGGGATAGGTGGAAGACATCGGGGAACCCTGAACCGTCACACAATGGATCGCTGTTGCTGGTGCTGGGTATGGGGGAGAGCGCGCCGCTTGTACAGGGGGTGCGGGCGAATGGCTGGCTTCAGTGG
Source organism: Niveispirillum sp. BGYR6 (assembly GCF_027568365.1). Lineage (NCBI taxonomy): Bacteria > Pseudomonadati > Pseudomonadota > Alphaproteobacteria > Rhodospirillales > Azospirillaceae > Niveispirillum > Niveispirillum sp. BGYR6. The sequence goes on from NZ_JANLNL010000015.1 coordinate 11,248, forward strand.
GGGCGGTGGCGGGGATCACGCCGCGTATGGGCACAGGCCAGTATGTAGATGTTCTGCGCGTCAATCTCGAAGAACAAGGCGTAGGGGTAACGCCGTATCAAGGAGCGATGGATGCCCCCTTGAACGGTAGGGAAGATATACGGGGTCTCAGCGATCCGGGCGAAGGCCAATGTCAATGCCTCGTAGAAACGATCGCCCAGCCCGATCGACTGGCTATCATACCAGTCACGGGCTTCTTTCATATCGGTCAGTGCCTCTGACCGGATGAAAACTGCATACATCAGCGATTACGGCGATGCAGTTCATCCATGGCTTGAGCCAGGGGAATAGACTGGCCCTTTCCCGCTCTCAGATCCCGGCTGCGCTGGGCAAGCTCCACCTTCCAGGCGGGAGACAAGGGCACATTCTCCGGCTCCAGGCTGTCACACAATTCGCCGATCAACTGAAGCCGTTGTTCCGGGGACAAGTGACTGAAATCGATCACGGTCATGGCGCACCTTTCTCCCACGCACGGACACTGGTGGAGGTGGGTAGAAGCTCATCGGGTAACAAGCAGTGTAGTTGAAGCTGGCACCACCAGCCACCCCCAAACGAAAACGGGCGCCCCGTTCGGGACGCCCGTTTCCTAACCCTCACACCAACCCGGCCATCACGCCAGCGTGCGCACGTCGGTCAGTTTGCCGGTCAGGGCAGCGGCGGCGGCCATGGAGGGGCTGACCAGATGGGTGCGGCCACCGGGGCCCTGGCGGCTTTCGAAATTGCGGTTGGACGTGCTGGCGCAACGTTCACCCGGCTTCAGCTTGTCGTCATTCATGGCCAGGCACATGGAACAGCCGGGTTCACGCCAGTCAAAACCAGCGGCCACGAACACTTTGTCCAGCCCTTCCTTTTCCGCCTGTTCCTTCACCAGACCAGAGCCCGGCACCACCATGGCATAGACGCCATCGGCCACCTTCATGCCCTTGGACAGGCCGACCTGGGCCACCTCGGCGGCGGCGCGCAGGTCTTCGATGCGGCTGTTGGTGCAGGAACCGATGAACACCTTCTGCACCGGCACTTCGGTCAGCGGCGTGCCGGCGGTCAGGCCCATATAGGCCAGGGCGCGTTCCACGGCCTTCTGCTTGTGCGGGTCCTTGAAGTCAGCCGGGTTCGGCACCGAGGCGGTGATGGCCGACACGTCTTCCGGGCTGGTGCCCCAGGTCACCTGCGGCACGATGTCGGCGGCGTTCAGTTCCACCACCTTGTCGTAAACCGCCCCCTCATCGCTGGGCAGGGTCTTCCAGTACGCCACGGCGCGGTCGAAATCGGCACCCTGCGGCGCACGGGGGCGACCGCGCAGATACTCAAACGTCTTCTCATCCGGGGCGATCAGGCCGGCGCGGGCACCGGCTTCGATGGCCATGTTACAGACGGTCATGCGGCCTTCCATCGACAGGTCGCGGAACGCCTGACCGGCATATTCAATCACATAGCCGGTGCCGCCGGCGGTACCCAGCTTGCCGATGATGGCCAGCGTCAGGTCCTTGGCGGTGACACCCAGCGGCAGGGCACCATCCACCTTCACCAGCATGTTCTTGGACTTCTTGATCAGCAGCGTCTGGGTGGCCAGCACATGCTCCACATCCGACGTGCCGATGCCAAAGGCTAGCGCGCCGAAGGCGCCATGGGTGGCGGTGTGGCTGTCACCGCAAACGATGGTCATGCCCGGCTGGGTCACGCCCTGCTCCGGGCCGACCACATGCACGATGCCCTGGCGGATATCGGCCATATCGAAATATTCAACACCGAATTCCTTGGTGTTGATGCCCAACTGCTCAAGCTGGATGCGGCTCTGTTCGTTCTTCACACCGGCCAGACGGTCCTTGCTGGTCGGCACATTATGGTCGGCCACGGCCAGGGTCTTGCCCGGCTGGCGCACCTTGCGACCGGAAATGCGCAGGCCTTCGAACGCCTGCGGGCTGGTCACTTCATGCACCAGATGCAGGTCGATATACAGCACGCTGGTCCCGTCTTCCTGACGATGGACGGTGTGGCTTTCGAAGATCTTGTCATAAAGCGTGCGGGCCATATCACTCACCTGGGGGATCTCGGGGGAAGATCGAACCGGAAAGGCCATGCCGCCATTCCAGTCACTTTGTTACGTTGGGCCGGAGCATAGCGACAGGACGCGACCCAAACAAGCACCCCGCACGGTCAGACAGGCCGGATTGTATGCAACACAGATTCATGGGCGCTGCATAAGGGGTAGTGGCGCTACCCGGTTAAGGCGGGGGTGGGAACCAGCCGGCGCACCAATCACCGTCCCAGGGCTCACAATCCTCCGTTACCGGCCTATAGCGATGGGGCAGGGGATCGTGCTGGCGCAGGTCGACCACTTCATGGGCATAAATGCGATCCACGCAGACTTGCCAGGAGCGGCTGTCGCAATAGCGCAGGTCAGGATCAAAGACCCGCTTCCAGCTTTCCTGGCAGAGACGGATTTTATCTGCCGGTGCGTGCTGTGCTGCGTCGAAAGCATCATCCTCTGCTTCAGTCTCGGCCATGTAGCCAAGGTTCAGCACGATATGCCAACTATCGAAATTGCTGAGCAATACCCGCTGCACCGGCACGGTTGCGGTTATCCGCACCAGTTTTTCTGTATTCCTCTTGATTTTATAGCGGTCCCACCGCCGCAGCCATGCCCAGATGGGCAGATCGCCAGAGAAGTCTGGCAACCGCTCGGCCATCTGGTTGCGCATCCAGCGGTATGGGCCTGTCATAAAGCCATGGGGATGGTTGCCATTGATGAAGCCCTGCGTCTTCAGCCGTTCCAGGACTGCCTCATCCTGATAGCTGTAGACGCGGACGAAGGGGACGCGCTTGGCGATAATGGCCTTCACGCGGTTGATGTTTACCGGACGTACCATCACCCCCTCGCCATCTTCCCTTCCGGGCTGGGCGGGTCCAGATCGTCGTACAGTGCCTGCGCCTCCGGGGCCGGGCCGCGCCGGGCGGCAAGGGCCTTGATCTTGATCACCCGCACGTAAGGCCCCAGCGGGAAGGTCAGCACATCGCCCACCTTCACCATATGGCTGGCCTTGGCCACCGGTGCCCCGCCCAGGCGCACAGAACCGGATGATGCCAGCTTGGCGGCCTGACTGCGGGTTTTCAGGAAACGGGCGTACCACAGCCATTTATCCAGCCGCAGCCGCCCCTTGGCCATATCGGCGGCATCGCCGGGATCGGCCAGGGTGATATCGTCGCCCCCGCTCATGCCAGCAGCGCCCGCACCAGGTAGGGCAGGCTGTCATCCATGCGGTAATCGACCGAGGAATGGTCGTCGGGAAATTCCTCATACCGGTGGGCGATGCCCAACTGATCCAGCCGGCGGTGCAGGCGGCGGGCCCCATAGACCAGATTATACTGGTCGCGGTCGCCGCAATCGATATAGAGCGCCTTCAGCCCGCGCAGGGCGTCGCCATGGCGTTCCACCATCTGTACCGGGTCCCAGGCCAGCCAGTTGGCCCAGCGTTCCGGGATCAGTTCGCACGTATCATCCGTCACCGGCAGGCGGATGCCCAGATATTGGCTGGGGTCGGGGTCATAGGTTGCCGCCATGCACAGGATCATCAGCACATGGGTATCCTTGCCGTCGGTCTTGCGGGCCGTCTCAAACGCATTCATGAAGCGTTCGATGCTGCCGCCATGCCGTGACAGGGCGCGCAGCACGCCGGGCATATCCGGCAGATAGCAGAGTTCAAACCCGACATCGCCGGAATGGCTGGCCGCCGCCGCCCAGATATCCGGCCGCAGCAGCGCATGGGCCAGCGCGCCGTAACCGCCGCTGCTTTTGCCGAAAATGCCGCGCCGGCCGGTGCCGCCGCAGCCGAACCGTTCCTCCACAAAGGGCACGGCCTCATCACACAGGAAATCCATCCAGGGGCCAAGGGCACTGGAATTGATATATTGGTTGCCGCCCAACCGGGTGAAACAGTCAGGGAAGGCCACCGCCACCGGGGGCAGGGCGCCGCTGTCGATCAGCCGGTCCAGCCGTTCGGGCAGATTCTCCCCGAAATTCTTCCAGTTGGTATGGGCCGGGCCGCCCGCCGTGTAGCCGACAATATCGAACAGCAGCGGCAGATCGCGTCCATCATGGCCCGCCGGCACATAAACGTGCACTTCCCGTTCCGTCGGGTCGCCCTGGCGGTTGCCGCGCAGCACACGGCTATCCAGCATCAGCCGGTGCAGGGTTCCACGCGGGGCGGCGGGGGATTTGCGCATGATGGGGCCTTGGTCCTGTCTGGCGGGTGAAAGGGCGTTGGCCCAATTCTGCGCCGGACGGGTGGCCGATTACAAGCCTTCCACCGGGGGTGGCGGGTTGGTCGCGGGCGGAAAAGCCAGCTGCCCCCCTTTTTGCGCACAGCATTTCCAGGCGAACTGGCGCCTGTTCAGGGATATGTCATGCGGTGACGTCCTGTGCCGTCACGATCACTCATAAGCGTTGGTGCAAACCCGGTCGAAGATGCCCTGTGCCGTCTCGAACGTAGCGGATTCCGGCGCGGCCGCGACCAGGGGAGCGGCCACGCGGGGCATGGAAGCCGACATGAATGCCCCTACCCGCGCCTGCCATCCCGGCAGTTTGTCGGGGCCGTCAAGCGCGGGCCGCGGCGTGTCGAAAACCGTATAATAGCTGCTCTGATATGCCACGATCGGCGTTGCCGCACCGATTTCGGCCACATGGGGCGCAAGGTGCAGGGCACCAAGATAGGTCACTTTACCGGCCGCCACCTCGAACGCCTTGGTGCCGCCATTGAAGCAGGCTGCCCATCGCGCCTGCACCTGCAGCCGTTCCATGACATAGCGACCGGGTGGCATCTGGTAAGCAGCAAATCTGGACTTCCCATCGGCCGATTCAACGATGTTGCTCCGGGGGCAGCCATGGATCGCATTCATATCCGGCTTGCGCGCACCTTGCGGCAGCGGGCAGATGAATGGATCGAACAAAGCGATGGCGGACTTATCCGCCGGAACATCCACCAGTTCCAGCAGCAGCAACCCGTCGGGAGATGAGGCCGTGAACGGTGTCGCCTCATCAACAATCGTCGCACAGCCCGACAGCACCAGCAGCAGAGGCAGCAGAAATACGCGTTTCATCTCATCCTCTAGTTCAACGCCTCTACAAGCCTTCCACCGGGGGTGGCGGGTTGGTCGCGGGCTGAAAGGCCACTTGGCCGATGCGGGCGCGATATTGTTCCAGCGCCCAGGGCACCGACGGAAAGGCCAGATCGTGCCAGGGGATATCAGCCCAATCGAACATCGCCACCTCCAGGCTTTCCGGCCCGGCTTCGATGGCGGGATCGGCCAGGGTGGCGCGATAGATCAGCTGCACCTGGGAAAGGCGCGGGATGTTATAGACGGCCAGCAGCGCATCAATGGCGATGCGGGCGCCCGCTTCCTCAAACGCCTCCCGTGCTGCCCCCTGCTCGGTCGTCTCCCCCAGTTCCATATAGCCGGCGGGCAGGGTCCAATAGCCCCGGCGGGGTTCGATGGCGCGGCGGCACAGCAGGATACGCCCAGCCGTGTCCGTCACCACCGCGCCGACGACGATCTTGGGATTCTCATAGGCGATATAGTTGCATTCCGGACAGACCAGCCGTTCCCGGTCTTCACCGGGCGGGATGGTGCGGATGCGGGGGCCGGCGGTGGGGGCGGGGCTGTCGTCGCTCATGCCCCTACCATGACGCCAACAAGGCGGCACTGCAAGGTGCCGCCTTGTATCGTCAGGGGAAGCCGGGATGGTTTAGTTCTTGGCGTCCTGCGCCGTGTTTTCAATCGCCTTGCCGCCAGATTTGATGTCCTTGCCGGCCCCTTCCACCGTGTTGCAGGCGGTCAGCGCGGACATGGCCAGCAGCAGGGCGCCGGCGGCCAGAACGGCCTTCTTGGAACGGTGAACCATGATCTTTTCCTGTCATCGTTGATGCCGGCCCGCTGGCCGGCTGGACGTGACTAGGAACGGGGCGCCGGTGGCGGCGGTTCCAATGCCTCTGACGCGCTACCCCCTTCGCGCAGAAAGGGCCAGCGGGCGCGATAGCTGGCGGTCTTCAGCGCATATTGCACCGGGTCGGGCGTGCGCGGGTTGGGGCGCAGGATGCCGGCGGCCAGATCATCCAACCCATAGGGCGCATAGAACCCGCCATCGGGTGACAGGCCGACACAGGTGCATTCCACCAGAAACCCGTCAATCCCCGCCCGCCCGCTGGGGATGGGGGCGATGGTACGGCCGAACCGCTGTCGATACCAAAGATGCACACGCGCCTGGTTGCGCAATTCCAGCATCACCCCCAAATCGGCGAACAGCGATTCGGCCCGGCGGATGGCCTGATCCTCTGCCTCCCAACTTGTGTCCGGATCAAAATAGAAAATGTCGTAATCCTTCACCCCCCAATCCGCGGGCAGGCCCGCCCGCTGGTTCCACACCGCCTGATAAAGGCAGCCCGCCACCAGCCAGACATCCGCCAACCCCAGCGCCGGCAGCCGTTGCAGCAGGACGGCGTTGATGGGGTTGGACAGGGCCAGCTGGCGGAAAGCATCGGGGCTCATCGGGCGGCTTTGCCTCAGCCGGGCAGCGTTTCGTCGATCAGGGTGAATGTTGCCCCCGGTTCGCCCGTCACCTCGACCGCGCATTGACCCAGCTTGGCCGGAAGGGTCCAGGTATTGCCCGTTGTGGCCGGTATGGTGACGGTTCTGCGCGTGCAGCGCAGAATCACCTGATCCAGCCGCCCCTTGGCATCGGCCAGGGAAACGGTGCGATGGACCGGGACATATTCCCAGGATGGTTTCGCAGGATCACAGATCATGGGGCGGCATTCCGCCGGCACCCGGCCTGTGATGGCCATTGGTTGGCCAGATGCACCAAGCTGGCGCAATTTTTCCAGCTCTGCCAGTAATGTGGCGTTCTCTGGCAGAGGCTTTGCCTTCGCCAGTCTGCTGCTTGTGACTTCTGCACTGGCAAGCAAGCCCATTTTCAACTCCAGGTCCAACCGTCGGGACAAGACCCTGGCTGCATTCGGATCGCTTTCAATCGGCTCGTCTAGAACTGGAACCATCTGGAGATACCGCAATGCAATGTCGTCCCTGCCCTTGCTTTTCATCAAAGTTGCATAAAGAAGAGAAATATCTATCAGATCAACGAAACGATTGGCATCTTGCTCAACAGTTTCTAGACTGGAATTAGCCTCTTCGATTTTTCCTTCTTTTATTAACTGACGAATTGCTTCCAGTTTCTCATTTACTTCTTTATTTTTTTGTAAATCTGGCTGCAAGAACACATAATTAAAATAAATGTTTTCTAAATAAACAACTTTTCCATTTTCATCGACGGAAGGAATGAAGGCGCATTTTGAAAAATTCTTCAACGCAGTTTCTACAAAAACTTTATTTCCGGCATTTGCTATGACTTTAAAATCAGTTAATTTTCCATCCTCTTGTAATTTTGTCCGGAAGCTAACCCAACCTTCGCCAGTTTTTCCACGTTCCTTCTGTGGAAATTGCGAATCCTTGCAGACCTTTTTGCCGAGATCTATATGTTCATGGCTTGCAGTCGGGGCTATTTGGGCATCGGCTGCCGCAGGTGAAAATAGGAGTATTGCCAATATCGCCTTGAAAAGAAGGGGCGTGCGCATTGCTGTTCCTTGGTTCCGACAATTACCATTTGCCATTTCTGGACATGCTCAAAGGGTTTCGTCAATCAGGGTGAATGTTGCCCCCGGTTCGCCCGTCACCTCCACCGCGCATTGGCCCAGCTTAGCCGGAAGGGTCCAGGTAGTGTCGGTCGTGGCGGGTATGGTGACGGTTCTGCGCGTGCAGCGCAGAATCACCTGATCCAGCCGCCCCTTGGCATCGGCCAGGGAAACGGTGCGGTGAACCGGGACATACTCCCAGGATGGTTTTGCAGGGTCACAGATCATGGGGCGGCATTCCGCCGGCACCCGGCCCGATACAGCCATCGGCGCGCCGGTGGCACCGAATTGGCGCAGCTTCTCCAGGCTGGCCAACATGACGGCATCCTCGGGCTGGGGTTTGATCTTCGTCAGGGTGCGGCCGGTTATCTCTGCGCTGGCCAGCAACCCCAGTTTCAGTTCCAGGCTCAGCCGCAGGCGTAACAGCTTGGCCGTATCAGCGCTGTCGTCGACATCCTTCTCCGGGTTGGGAATTTGCCGCAGGTACCGCAACGCGACGTCATCCTTGCCCCATTTGCTCATCAGACTTGCGCGGAGCAGTATGATCTGGTTCAGATCGGTGATCCGCTTGGCAATCTGTTCGGCACTGTCCAGGCTGGCCGCCGCCTCTGCCAGCCTTCCCTGCATCAGCAACTGTCGGCTCGTCTCTATTTTCTCGGTGGCTTCTTGTTTCGTGTTTTCCTGTGGTCGAGCGAAGGTAAACCGGGCGAAGACATTGAACATGGAAATAGGCTGACCGTTTTCCGTCGGCGGACGACTGAAGCGGCATTTCGAAAGGTTCTCGCGTCCAGCGGCAACGAAGCTCTCTTCACCTGCTTTGGTGACAACTTCCAGATCTGTCAGCTTTCCATCCGGTTGTACCGTAAAGCGAAAGCCGACCCAGCCTTCACCATCCTTGCTGGCTGTCTTCTTCGGAAAATGCGGCTCTCCGCAGGACGTGTTGCCAAGATCGACACGTTCATGGCTGGCTGTGAGGGCTGTCTGGGCTTGTACGGTTGGGAGCAACAACAGGAATACCGTCAATATCGCACTGAACAGAAAGTGTGTGCGCATTTCAGTTCCTTAAATTGCGATAATTGCTGGTTGCCCTGATTACGCAGGTTCAAAGCGTCTCATCGATCAGCGTGAATTTCGTCCCCGGCTTTCCCAACACATGCACTTCGCATTTTCCCCAGCTTTTGGGGATGGTCCAGGTAATGCCGGCTTCGGCCTTGGCCGTCATTGTCTTCTTGTCACAACGGAGAAAAACCGTATCCAGTTGCCCCTGAATATCGGCCAGGGAAACCGTGCGATTATAGGGTGCATAGGACCATTCCGGCTTATCGGGTTCGCAGAAGGCGGGATGGCAATTGACCGGTATCTGCCCGCTGACGCTAAATGGGCTCCCGGATGTCACCAGCTTTTTCAGGTCAGCCAGTCCCGCCAGCAGCTTCTCATCCCCATCACGGGGTGATTTTTCTGCCATCTCATCCGCTGTTCGCTGGGCATCGACATAATGGCCTTCCCGCAGTTCCAGGGACAGGCGCATCCGCAACAACTGGCTGAACTCCCTTTTTTCAATAAAACTTTTATTCTCGCTGATCCCGTCAAGATAGGACAAGGCCAGACTGCTGTTGCCGCGGGCCACCGCCACGGCTGCCCGCATAATCATCAAATGGCTGAATTCATACAGATTACGGCTATTCTTCTCCACCCTCAGCAGGGCGGCCTCGGCGGCATCGACCTGACCGTCTTTCAACAGCCTCTGCGCCTCTTTCAACCGGACGTAAACGGTTTCCGTACTGCCTTTGCTCGGTGGCTCCAGGCGGAAATAATAGCGGGTGCGCAGGTTGCGTGCCTCTTGCCCTGCCGGGGCAATCAGTTCCGGATGTTCATAGCGGCACGTGCTCATCGCCTTCTGGGCGGTTTCGGCGAAGTAGGGTTCACCGAAGGCGGAAATGACCTCGACATCGGTAAAACTGCCATCGGCCTTCATGGTGAAACGGAGATCAACCCAGCCTTCGCGGGATTCGTCGACCAAGGCCGTGGGATAATTACCTTTGCGGTCGCAGATGATCCGCTTTTGCGGCTTTTCTTCTTCTTCCTCTTCTGCCGCGCGGGCGGGAAGGATCGCCATAAGACCGGCGAGGAACAGCAGGGGTAGGGCCAGATAATACCGCATGAGTCCGAATTCCCAACTAGAATTAAAAGAGAAATTATAGCCGCGTTTGCGTCCCAACCTGAAAATGCAAAAAAATTATTCAGATGGGACACTATCCAGTCCTTTATGTCGATGGCGCCATTTTTCCCTCGCTATCGCTCTTCAGTTGATGATTTCATCTTCGGTGGACTGTTGGTTGCTTTGTCGCATGTCCCATCGGCTTCACAGGGTTTCGTCAATAAGCTTGAAACGCGTTCCAGGATTTCCCAGCACGTATACTGTACACTGTCCCCAGCTTTTCGGGATGGTCCAGGTGATACCGGCCTGCGCCTCGAATATCATGGTCTTCCTGTCGCACCGGAACAGAACCTTGCTCAGTTCACCCTGGATATCGGCCAAGGAAACGGTGCGGTTATAGGGTGTGTAGAACCAGTTTGTTTTACCCGGCTCGCAGAAGGCCGGATGACAATTTAGGGGTATCTGGCCATCAATGCTCAGCGGTTGCCCCGCTGTTACCACATCCTTCAATGCCGCAAATTGGGCCAGCAAGGTTTTATCTACCTCCAGTGGCTCCCCTTGCGTGATCTCCTGCACTATCCTTTCAGCGCTGACAAAGCGACCTTCTTTTATTTCCAGCTTGAGCATCAATCTCAAAAGTTGGTCATATTCTCTAGGTTTTATTTGGTTCCGGTTTCGCGCAACCGAATTTATATAAAGAAGTGCCAGGCCATCGTCGTTGCGGGCGGATGCCAGCTCTGCCCGTAATATAATGAGGTGATTATATTCATAAATGTACTTACTGTCTTTTTCAGCCTGGGCCAGTATATTCTCACTGCCTGTGATATCTCCATTCTTTAAGCGTTTATAGGCTTCGTCCAGTTGCTCATGAACCTTGCGGGTGCTTCCTTTGTCGAAAGGCTCTTCGGCGAAAAAATATCGCTTACGCAGATTGTTCACCTCGGTCCCCTTGGGGGCGATCTGTTCTGGCTGTTCATAGCGACAGCTGGCTAGCGCCTCCTGAGCGGCCTTCCCAAAGGCAGGGTCTCCGAAGACATTGACGACTTCAATATCGCTGAGACTGCCGTCTGCCTTCATTGTGAAGCGGAGATCAACCCAACCTTCCCTGGATTGCGCCAACAATTTTGATGGGTATGTGTTGGTACGGTCGCAGACCATCCGCGCTTTTTCCGCCTCCTCCGCTGCAAAGGCGGGCTTAACGGTCACAAGGGCGACCAGCAACAGGGATAAGGTTAGATAATGCCGCATGACGGAAGGCCTGATGGAGAGAATGACACAGGATATTCTGCCATACTCGTCAAAGCCTTGAAGAATGCAACTGAATATCCGGGGTACTTGTATGCCCCTCTCCGGTGTGAAAAAAAACAACCCCGGCGTCGGGTGACGCCGGGGTTTCTGCAATCCGCCTGAACGGAAGGGATTGCTTATTCCAGCCCCTCGAACAGGGCGGTGGAGAGGTAGCGCTCGGCGAAGCTGGGCAGCACGACGACGATCAGCTTGCCCTTCATCTCGGCCCGCGCCCCCACCTCGAACGCTGCGGCCAGGGCGGCACCGGACGAGATGCCGACGGTGATGCCCTCGGTGCGGGCGGCGTCGCGCGCCAGCTCAAACGCACGGACGTTGGAGATGCGCAGCACCTCGTCGATCAGGTTCTTGTCCAGGATGTCGGGCACGAAGCCGGCACCGATCCCCTGGATCTTGTGCGGGCCGGGCAGGCCGCCGGACAGAACCGGGCTATCCTCCGGCTCCACCGCCACCACCTGGAAGCCGGGCTTGCGGGCCTTCAGCACCTCGGCCACGCCGGTCAGCGTGCCGCCGGTGCCCACGCCGGCCACCAGCACATCGGCCTTGCCGGCCGTGTCGTTCCAGATTTCTTCGGCCGTGGTGGCGCGGTGGATGGCCGGGTTGGCCGGGTTCTTGAACTGTTGCAGGATATAGGCACCGGGCGTGCTGGCCACCAGTTCCTCGGCCTTGGCGATGGCACCCTTCATGCCCTGCGGGGCGGGGGTCAGCACCAGTTCGGCGCCCAGCAGCTTCAGCATCTTGCGCCGTTCGATCGACATGCTTTCCGGCATGGTCAGAATCAGGCGATAGCCCTTGGCGGCGGCCACGAAGGCCAGCGCGATGCCGGTATTGCCAGAGGTGGGTTCCACCAGCACGGTGCGGTCGGGCGAAATCTTGCCCTCGGCCTCCGCCGCCTCGATCATGGCCTTGCCGATACGGTCCTTCACGCTGGACAGCGGGTTGAAGAACTCGCACTTGGCGACGACATCGGCCACCACGCCATGCTTGGCGCCCAGGCGGTTCAGGCGCACCAGCGGCGTGGCGCCGACGGTGTCCAGGATGCTGTCATAGATGCGGCCGCGGAATTCGCCACTGGTGGACATTTTACATCTCCCGTGTGGTATTTATCTGAAATACCGGTTCGATTCTGTATATAATCGCTTCAGATGCTGAAATCCAGCTTGGAAGCGGCTTCAGACGGAATGTTGGCCTGATGCGCCCGCACGCACAGATCCTCAATGCTGGTCTGTTCCAGCCGCGCCATCACTTCGTCCTGCAATTCACCCCACAGCGGGCGGACGACCAGCCGGCCCAGATCGGCGCCGACCTCCTCTTCAATCGGGTCTGTGCCCTGTTCCAGCGCGCGGACGACGCGGACGATTTCCGCCACGCTGATGCGGCGGCGTTCCTTGGCCAGCCGGTAGCCGCCCTTGGGGCCGCGCACCCCCGCCAGCACGCCGGCGCGCACCAGCGCCTGCAGCACCTGCTCCAGATAGCGCTTGGGAATGCCCTGGCGCTGGGTGATCTCCGCCGATTGCACGGGTGCCGACCCGGCATTGTAGGCAATGTCCAGCACCGTCTCGATGGCGAACATCAGCTTCTTGGAAATGCGCAGCATCCGCCTTTGTCCTTATCCCTTGGTGCCGGTGGAGCCAAAGCCGCCGGCCCCGCGTGCGGTTTCATCCAGATTGTCCACCTCGTTCCAGGCGGCGCGGGCATAGCGGGCGATCACCATCTGGGCGATGCGCATCCCGCGTTCCACGGTGAAGCTCTGGTTGGACAGGTTGGCCAGGATCACCCCCACCTCGCCCCGGTAATCGGCATCAATGGTGCCGGGGCTGTTCAGCAGGGTGATGCCATTCTTCAGCGCCAGACCGGAGCGGGGGCGCACCTGCGCCTCAAACCCTTCCGGCAGGGCGATGGCGATGCCAGTGGGGATCAGCTTGCGTTCGCCCGGCCCCAGCACCACCGGTTCCGCCACGGCGGCCAGCAGGTCCATGCCGGCGGAATGTTCGGTGGCATAGGCGGGAAGGGACAGGTCGGCGCCATGGGGCAGGCGGCGGACGGCGATGGAGATGCTGGACATATTATTTCTTTCCGTTTTCGAAATGATCAGCGATGCGGGCGGCCAATCGGGCCGCCACATCGGTTTTCGGCAAGTCGGGCCAATCCTCCACCGGCTGTTCCCGGCGGATCAGATGGACGCTGTTGCGGTCCCCGCCAAAGGTGCCGGTGCCAGGAGAGACATCATTGGCGACAATCCAGTCGCAACCCTTGCGGGCCAGCTTGGCCTGGGCATAGGCCAGTACGTTATTCGTTTCGGCAGCGAAACCAACCACCAGTGCCGGGCGCTGTGGCCCGTTGATCGACAGGGTGGCCAGGATGTCCGGGTTTTCCGCCAGCAGCAGGGCAGGCGGCGCCCCGCCTTCCTGCTTCTTCAGCTTCTTCTCCCCCGCCCCGGCGACGTGCCAGTCGGCCACGGCGGCGGCGGCAACAAGGATATCGGCAGGCAAGGCGGCCTGGCAGGCATCCAGCATCTGCCGTGCCGTCTCCACCGCCACCACCGCGACGCCGGGCGGGTCGGGCAGGCGCACCGGGCCGCTGACCAGCGTGACCCGCGCGCCAAGGGTGGCCAGGGCGGCGGCAACGGCATGGCCCTGCTTGCCGCTGGAGCGGTTGGCGATATAGCGCACGGGATCGATCGGTTCATGCGTCGGCCCGCTGGTGACGATGGCATGGCGACCGGCCAGCGGCTTCGGCCCCAGCCGGTCGCGGAACCATTGGGCCAGATGCGCCACGATGGAAAGCGGCTCGCTCATCCGGCCGGGTCCATATTCACCACAGGCCATGGCGCCCTCGTCGGGGCCGATGATGCCCACGCCGCGCGCCGCCAGCAGGGCCAGATTGGCCTGGGTGGCGGCATGTTCATACATGCGCACATTCATCGCCGGGGCCACCAGCACCGGCTTGTCGGTGGCCAGCAGCACGGTGGTGGCCAGATCATCGGCCAGCCCATGCGCCATGCGCGCCAGGATATTGGCAGTGGCCGGCGCCACCAGAATCACGTCGGCCGAGCGGGAGAGCTGGATATGCCCCATCTCCGATTCGTCGGTCAGCGACCAGAGGTCGCGATAAACCTTATCCTCTGACACGGCCTGCAATGTCAGCGGGGTGACGAACTGCGCCCCGCCATCGGTCAGCACCACCCGCACCGCTGCCCCCCGCTCCCGCAGCCGGCGCACCAGATCCGGTGTCTTGAAGGCGGCGATGCCGCCCGCCACGATCAGCAGGATACGTTTGGCCGCAAGGGCCGCACTGTCCGTCTGGATGGAATTCTGCTCAGTCACCAGGGCCTGCCCGCCGGATGGGTGGGGGAGGGCGATTGTTCGCCATCCTTGTGAATGACGCGACTGCTGGGGTGCAAAAGAACGCCGCATCAACTGTGAAATCTAGATATTCGCAATCCGGGACGGATGCAAGCTGCGCTATTCCCCATATCGGGTTGATATTATGCGGTGGGCGCATGGCAAGGGGGCGTTGGCCCAGTCAATAAACGTTTCTGCCGACAATTCCGTTCATGCGCGACAGATTGTCCGGCAGCGCCCGCTTCCCAACCCGCCCTGTGACATGTATATCGATCATCCGCGACCGGGGGGTACTCCGGCCGCTCCGTTCGCTTTGCCTGGGGCTTACAACCCGCATCCCCGCGCCCTCCCCCGAGGGTGGTTCCGGTGGATACGGGGCAACAGGTGGGGATGGGGTGGTCGTTGGACAATACCCGGTACCGTTCCGGTACCCGGAACGGGACACCAGTTTTCAGTTTTCAGGACGCAAAGCGCCCGGCGGGGCGCGCATCCATATCGCCGAGGAGACGAGAGGTATGGCGGACACCATGCAAGCGGGCGACGGCCAGACCCGCCGTGATTTCATTTATCTGGCTGCCGCCGCCATGGGTGGCGTTGGTGCCGCTTCTGCCTTGTGGCCCTTCATCCACAGCCTGAACCCGGCCGCCGATACGCTGGCGCTGGCGACGATTGAGGTCGATCTGGCTCCCATCGCCGCCGGTCAGGCCATCAAGGCCATGTGGCGCGGCAAGCCGGTCTTCATCCGCAACCGCACCCCGGAAGAGATCGAATCGGCCCGCAAGGTGCCGATGGCCGAGCTGATCGACCCGCAGACCGACCAGGACCGCGTGAAGGCGGGCAAGGAAAACTGGCTGATCCTGGTGGGTGTCTGCACCCATCTGGGCTGCATTCCGCTCGGCACGTCGTCGGGTGAACCGCGCGGCGATTATGGCGGGTGGTTCTGCCCCTGCCACGGCTCGCACTATGATACGGCAGGCCGTATCCGCAAGGGCCCCGCGCCGAAGAACCTGAACGTGCCGGAATACGCTTTCATCAGCGATACCCGCATCAAGGTCGGCTAAGAACAGATCCAGGCAGAGGGAGTGCCAAATGGCCCACGCCCCACAGTCCAATTTCAATAACCCGGTGGTGAACTGGATCGACCAGCGCCTGCCGATTATTACGATGATGAACAAGGAGTATGGGTCGTTCCCGACTCCGCGTAATTTCAATTCCCTGTGGAATTTCGGCGCCATCGCCATGGTGGTGCTGGCAACCATGATCGTGTCGGGTGTCGTGCTGGCAATGCACTACACCAACAATACCGCGCTGGCTTTCGACAGCGTGGAACGCATCATGCGCGATGTGAACTGGGGCTGGATGATCCGTTACATCCACGCCAACGGCGCCTCGATGTTCTTCATCGCCGTCTATATCCATATTTTCCGCGGCGTTTATTACGGCTCCTACAAGGCCCCGCGTGAACTGATCTGGATCTTCGGCGTCATCATCCTGCTGCTGATGATGGGCACCGCCTTCATGGGCTATGTGCTGCCCTGGGGCCAGATGTCCTTCTGGGGCGCCACGGTGATCACCAACCTGTTCTCCGCCATCCCGGTGGTGGGTGAGAGCATCGTGACCCTGCTGTGGGGTGGCTTCTCGGTCGATAACCCGACCCTGAACCGCTTCTTCGCGCTGCACTTCCTGCTGCCGTTCGTGCTGATCGCCGTCGTGTTCCTGCACGTTGCCGCCTTGCACATCACCGGTTCCAACAACCCGCTGGGTGTTGAACCGAAGGGCCCGCAGGATACGCTGCCGTTCCACCCCTACTACACCACGAAGGATCTGTTCGGCGTTGTGCTGTTCCTGATCATCTTCGCGGCCTTCGTGTTCTTTGCGCCCAACTATCTGGGCCACCCGGACAATTACATTCCGGCCGATCCGCTGGTGACCCCGGCCCATATCGTGCCTGAATGGTATTTCCTGCCCTTCTACGCCATCCTGCGTTCCATCACCTTCTCCATCACGCTGCCGTTCACCGACATCGTGCTGATCCCGGCGAAGCTGGGTGGTGTGATCGGGATGTTCGGCTCCATCGCCATCCTGTTCGTCCTGCCCTGGCTGGACACCTCCCCGGTTCGGTCGTCGCGCTTCCGCCCGATCTTCAAGTGGTGGGTGCTGCTGTGGCTGGTGCCGGCCTTCCTGGTGCTGGGCTATGTCGGCGGCAAGCCGGCGGAACAGCCCTATGTGCTGTTGGGCCAGATCGCCACCGTGATGTATTTCGTGTTCTTCCTGGCCCTGCCGATCATCGGCCGGATCGAGAAGCCGCTGCCGCTGCCGGCCTCCATCGCCAAGCCCGTTCTGGGCGGCGGTTCGGTCGCCACCGGCGCTACCGCCCAAGTGATGGAGAAGGCCTGATGCGTCGTCTTCGTAATCTGATCGCCGCAGGCGTCCTCTCTGTTGCCGGCCTCACGGCCGGCGCCCAGGCTTCCGGTGATGTCGCTGTTCCGCCCGCCCAGGAATGGGCCCATGGTGGCGTCAACAGCTTCCTGTCCTTCTTCAAGGGCTATGACTATGCGGCCGTGCAGCGCGGCTTCCAGGTCTATAAGGAAGTCTGCGCCGCCTGCCATTCCATGCACCTGCTCTCCTATCGCAACCTGCATGATATCGGGTTCAATGAGGAAGAGGTGAAGGCGATCGCGGCCTCGGTGGAAGTGACCGATGGCCCGAATGACCAGGGTGAAATGTTCAACCGGCCGGGCCTGCCGTCCGACCGGTTCAAGAGCCCGTTTGCGAACAAGCAGGCCGCCGCTGCCGCCAATGGCGGCAAGGCCCCGCCCGATCTGTCACTGATCGTCAAGGCCCGCTCGCATTTCGAGGATTATGTCTACGCCATCCTGACCGGCTATGCGGAGGCTCCGGCCGACGCCCATGTGCCGCCGGGTGGCAATTACAACAAGTACTTCCCGGGCAATGCCATCGCCATGCCCATGCCGCTGTTCGAAAACGGCGTGACCTATGCCGATGGCACCAAGGCCACCGTGCCGCAGATGGCGCATGACGTGGTGACGTTCCTGGCCTGGGCTGCTGAGCCCAAGCTGGAAGAACGCCGCCGCGTCGGCATCATGGCCATCACCTTCCTGGTGGTGTTTGCCGGCGTCATGTACGCCGCCAAGCGCCGCGTTTGGGCGGATGCGCACTGATCCGGCAACGGGTTTGTGAGTGAGGAGAAGGGCGCTTCCCGACTTGGGGGGCGCCCTTTTTCTTTGCGCTTGCCGGGGTGGGGCTGCTGTGCCTATAAAAGCGCGCGCGTCACAGGATGATCGCCGTAAGCGTTCAACGTCAACCAACGCACCAACAGCCCCCGAATGGGTGCTGACGGTGCTTTATGCCGTTGGACCCGCTTCTGGGGCCCTTTTTCAAGGTGCCTTCCATGTCTGAACTCAATGCCCGTTTCGCGTCGCCCGGTCGTCAGGCCCGGCGTCCCGGCTTTCGCAAGCTGCCGCCATCGGCAGCGACATTTGTGATGCCGCTGATCCTGTCGATCCTGATGACCTGTGTTGTCTCGGCCGTCGCCACCCTGCGCAATATCGGTCTGGTGGAGGGGGTGGCCGGTCACTGGCTGCAGGCCTGGGGCCTGTCCTGGCTGATCGCCTTTCCCACCCTGCTGCTGGTGCTGCCCTTGGTGCGGCGTATTGTCGGGCTGCTGGTGCAAAGCCCGGCCCGGTGAGTCTCACTCGTAAAGCAAAGGGGCGCTTCCCGGCCGGGAAGCGCCCTTTTTACCTGCTGTTCTACCGGGTTTCAGTCGGTGGCGCGTGGGCGCATGTACAGGTGCAGCAGGTAGAACCATAGCGGCAGGGCCAGGCAAAGCATCATGAAATTGGCCAACACCATCCACCAGGGCGGTGCTAATCCCAGTCCGGCGCCCAGCCCCAGACCGATGCCCCCGGCAAAGAGGCTGATCGGGGCCAGCAGGAAGCTGAAGCCAAACAAGCTGATCATGCCCGGATCTTTTTCTGCAACGCTTGCCGACATGGTCCCCATTCCACCCTCCTGATTCGGAAAGTTGTATTTGTCTATGGTGGGCATCTTTCAAATCAGGGTCAATCGGAATGCAAAAAGGGGCGCCCGCTTTTACGAGCACCCCCTGATCACCATGCAGCCGCGTTAAAAAGCCTTACGCGCTGGTCTTCACATGGCCGGCATCGCCACCCTTGGCCACGCCGACAATGGCTTCGCGCAGCAGGCGGCCATGGATGGTGTAACCCGCCTGCAGCACCTGAACCACGGTGCCCGGTGCCTTGTCGGTGCCTTCCATCTCCATCATGATCTGATGGAAATTCGGGTCGGCCGGCTGGCCCAGGGCTTCCATGCGGGCAATGCCGGCGCGGTCGAAGGCGGCTTCCAACTGGCGCTCAGTGGCTTCCACCCCGGTCAGCAGGTTGCTGACGCCGGCATTCTCGGCGCGGGTTTCCGGCGATACGGCTTCCACGGCGCGGCGCAGATTGTCGGCAACGGCCAGCAGATCCTTGGCGAACTTGGCCACGGCGTACTTGGCGGTGTCCTCGCGCTCCCGCTCGGCCCGGCGGCGGATATTCTCCGCTTCCGCCAGGGAGCGCAGCAACTGGTCCTTCAGTTGGGCGACCTCCGCCTCCAACGCGGCAACGCGGCCGGCATCGGCGGCGGGTGCGACCGCCTCGGCCTGTTCGGCACCGGTGGCGGTTTCGGTTTCGTTGGTGTTGGTCGTCTCACTCATCGCGGTTCCAAGCCTCAGGCTTTTTACGAAATGTCATCCGGCAAGGGTGCCGGTGACAGAGGTTTAGGGGGGATTGACCCGCCTGTCGAGATGATAGGCGGGTTGGAGATGGTGTTTCACACGGGTCGATTGCAAGGGGGGCTTTGCGGGCATCCCCTATCCCATCAGCCGCCCGATCACCTTGGCGGTGTAATCCACCATGGGGATGATGCGGGCATAATTGATGCGGGTGGGGCCGATCACGCCGATGGCGCCGACAATCTGTTCCTTGGTGTTCATATAGGGGCTGACGATCATGGAACAGCCGGCATGGCTGAACAGCTCGCTCTCCGCCCCGATGAAAATCTGCACCCCTTCGGCCTTGCCGGTGGCATCCAGCATCCGCATCATCTGTTCGCGGGTTTCCAGCGCCTCGAACAGGTTGCGGATGCGCTCCAGGTCCGACAGGGCCGTCACATCCTCCAGCAGGCGGGCCTGGCCGCGCACGATCAGGTAACCCTGGCTGTCACGCGTGCCGGCCCAGGTGGCCAGCCCCGTTTCCACCACCTTGGCGGTCAGCGCGTCCAACTGGCTTTTCTGGTCTTCCATTTCCTTCTGGATGAAGGCGCGGGCCTCCGCCAGGGTGCGGCCCACCACGCGGGCATTCAGGTAATTGCTGGCCATCTGCAGGGCCGAGGGCGGCAGGCCCACCGCCACCTCCACCACCCGGTTTTCCACCAGCCCATCTTCGGTCACCAGCACCACCAGGGCGCGGCCGGGCGACAGGTTGATGAATTCGATATGTTTCAGCGGCCGGTCCGTCTTGGGCGCCAGCACCAGCCCGGCGCAGGAGGAAAGGCCCGACAGCAGGTTCGTCGCCTCCTCCAGCACCTCCGGCATCGACCGTCCGCCGGCGGCACAGCGCGCCTCGATATCCGAGCGCTCCTTCTCCGACAGGGCGCCGATTTCTAGGATGCCATTGACGAACAGGCGCAGGCCGGCATCGGTGGGCACCCGGCCCGCCGAGGTGTGCGGGGCCATCAGCAGGCCCAGATCTTCCAGATCCGCCATGACGTTGCGGATGGTGGCCGGCGACAGCGAGGTGGTAAGCCGGCGCGACAGCGTACGGGAACCCACCGGTTCCCCCGTCTGGACATAGGCTTCCACGATTTCGCGGAACACCTCACGCGAGCGCTGGTTCAGTTCGCTGATCATGCCCTTCGCAGTTTATCTGCCACATGTACAAAGAAGGAGCTTAGGCGCAGGCGCGGCGCAAATCAACGGACGGTCATGCCCGGCAGGCAAGTGGACTTCGATAGGCTGGCGTTGGTATGAGGATACAGAGATTCAATCAGACCTGAAATGGACCATCCCCATGACCCGCCCCTCCGGCCGCCTTGCCGACCAGCTCCGCACCGTCAGCCTGGAAACCCACTTCTCCCGCCACGCCGAAGGGTCGTGTTTCGTGAAGTTCGGTGACACGCATGTGCTGTGCACGGCCAGCGTGGAAGAGAAGGTGCCGCCCTTCCTGCGTGGCAAGGGGGAAGGCTGGGTGACGGCGGAATATGGCATGTTGCCCCGTTCCACCCACACCCGCACCGACCGTGAGGCCGCCAAGGGCAAGCAGTCGGGCCGCACCCAGGAAATCCAGCGCCTGATCGGCCGCAGCTTGCGCGCCGTCACCGATGTGAAGGCGATGGGCGAGATTCAGGTGAAGGTGGATTGCGACGTCATCCAGGCCGATGGCGGCACCCGCACGGCATCGATCACCGGCGCCTATGTCGCCCTGCATCTGGCGTTTCAGCACCTGCAGCGCATCGGCGTGCTGAAGGAAATCCCCCTGATCGATCAGGTGGCCGCCATTTCCTGCGGCATCTATAATGGCGTGCCGGTGCTGGACCTGGATTACCCGGAAGACAGCAATGCCGGGGCCGACGCCAATTTCGTGCTGACCGGCCGCGGTGGCATCGTGGAAATCCAGGGCACGGCCGAGGATAAGCCGTTCCAGGAGGCAGAGTTCCTGACCCTGCTGTCGCTGGCCCGCAAGGGCATCGCCGAACTGACGGCGATGCAGCGGGCTGTGCTGGGGCTGTGAGGGTTGTAAGCCGGCTGGTTGACACATACTGCGGCAATGCCGCAGTATGTGGGCATGGTTGAGCGGGCCATCACCGTTGTGGAGTTGACGAGCTTCCAGCGCCGGGCAGAGAAAATTCTCTCTGCCCAGGAGCATAAATCCATCATTGATTTCCTGGCGCTTAACCCCCTTGCCGGGGATGAGATCAAGGGCACCGGTGGGGTGCGAAAGGTTCGTTTCGCCATGGGGCCAAAGGTAAATCCGGCGGTGCCCGTGTCATCTACTATTTTTACAATGACACGCTTCCGCTCTATGCCCTGTTGATTTATGGCAAGGGGGAACGGACCGACCTATCTGCAGATGAACGCAGAACGGTGTCGAAGCTGGTTGATGTGCTGCGCGCCGGAGCGAAGGAGCCATCGCGATGACAAAAACAAATTTCGCTGCTGATTTGACAGAGGCGTTGGCGGAGGCGATTCGTCACGCCCAGGGCGACGAAACGGGTGCGATCCGGCATGTTGTGATGGTGGAGACGGTTGATGTTCGCGCCATCCGTACCAGCCTGGGCCTATCCCGCCCGAAATTTGCGGAGCGCTTTGGGCTGGACCCGCGCACCGTTCAGGATTGGGAGCAGGGGCGCCGTCACCCCGATAAGGCGGCGCAATCCTATCTTAAGGTGATTGCCTGTAATCCCGAAGCAGTGGTGGGCGCGCTGGCGGGTTCGTGATGTTTTTTTGTGAACAAATGTACTTCGTTTTTGAAGGTGGTTGACATGATAAAAATTCGTACAGGAAAATTTCATTTTTGTATGGGTGTGATTTTTAGTGTTATTGTATTTTTAACGTGTTTGTTTTTATTGTTTAATAAATTATTTTCATTTTTTCAAAACAGGAAAAATCATAAAGATTTATTTTCTTTGTATGATTTTTGTTTAAATGAATCTAATCGTGATGGTATTGTATTGAATTGTGATGTGGCTTATTTAACAATTTTATCAACTGGTGGCTTATTAATTTTTTTATTCTTATTATTTTTGTTGCGTTTTGTTAATAAGTTGGATGCCACTGTTTACGATTGACATTTTGATTTTAAAATTTTTCATTGTGAAATGCTATGGTGCCGTCGCTGGTCGTGCGCTCGTCGCCACCTAGGCCGATCACCCGGTTGCGCGGCTGACAGATCAGGATGTCGTTGTCACCGCCGCGCTTGATTTCCTGATGGCGGGTATCTGACAAGACATTCTTTGCTGAATGGCAGAACCACTTTCCCCGGAGCTTCCCCCTATGTCCGCCCCCCGTCAGTTCACCGGCGATACGCTGGTCATCGCCACCCATAACAAGGGCAAGGTGCCGGAAATCGCCGCTCTGCTGAAAGATTATGTGACGAAGTTTCCGTCCGCCGGGGAACTGGGTCTGGGCGAGCCGGAAGAGACCGAAAGCACCTATATCGGCAATGCGGCCTTGAAGGCGCGGGCGGCCGCCATGGCGTCGGGCCTGCCGGCCCTGGCGGATGACAGCGGGGTGTCGGTGGCGGGGCTGGATGGGGCGCCGGGCATCTATTCTGCCCGCTGGGCCGGGCCGGGCAAGGATTTCACCCTGGCCATGGAACGGGTTCGCCAGGAACTGGAAGCGGCACCTGATCGCAAGGGCGACCGCGCCGCCTTCATCTGCGCCCTGGCTTTGGCTTGGCCCGATGGGCATGTGGAGGCGGTGGAGGGCCGGCTGGACGGCACCCTGACCTTCCCGCCACGCGGGGAACGCGGCTTCGGTTATGATCCCATCTTCATCCCCGATGGCTATACTATCACCTGCGGGGAAATGGACCCGGCAGAGAAGCAGGCCATCAGCCACCGTGCCGATGCCTTCCAGAAGTTGAAGGTTTTGTGTTTCGGCGCAAAATGACTCGCCAATGGGTGTATGTTCCTGTATTGTTCTGCATCGCATCGATATTGATGCAGAACATGGGGGGAACAGATGATCGGCTATGTGACGCTGGGCACCAATGATCTGGCGCGGGGTGCGCCCTTCTATGATGCCATCGCGGCGGAACTGGGCGTGGGCCGGATGATGGAATTTCCCACCGGCATTGCCTGGGGCAAGCCGGGGGGCGCTGCTGGCGTGGCGCTGATGAAGCCCTATGATGGCAATGCCGCCACGGTGGGCAATGGCGTGATGGTGGCGTTCGAGGCCAAGGATGAAGAGCAGGTCCGCCGGCTTTATGACATCGCGCTCGCCCATGGCGGCACCTGTGAGGGCCCGCCGGGCCTGCGGGGTGGTGGTTTCTATGCTGCCTATTTCCGCGATCTGGACGGCAACAAGCTGAACGCCTTTACCATGGGTGCGCCAGCCTGATGTCTTTCACCATGGCAGGGCGGGTCACCGCCCTGCCATGTCTGGCCGTGGCTTGCCAGGGCCGGGGCGCTCCGCCATATCCAGCGCTTCGCTTGGGTGAGGAATGGTGTGATGGTGGGGCAGACGGGGCAGCTTCAGGGCGTGGACGCGGCGGGGCTTTTCCCCGATCCGGGTTTTGCGCTTTATGTGCATTGGCCGTTCTGCGCCAGCAAATGCCCCTATTGCGACTTCAACTCCCATGTGCGGGAAAGCGTGGACCATGAAAGCTGGGCCGAAGGGCTGTTGCGGGAACTGGACCATTTCGCCGATCTGACGCCGGGCCGGCGGTTAACGTCGGTTTTCTTCGGTGGGGGTACGCCGTCGCTGATGCGGCCGGAAACGGTGGCCGCCATTTTGCGCCGGGCGGATGAACGCTGGGGCCTGCCGGCGGGCACGGAAGTGACGCTGGAGGCAAACCCGACCAGTGTGGAGGCGGCGAAGTTCCGGGGCTTCCGCGCCGCCGGGGTCAACCGTGTCAGCCTGGGCATTCAGTCCCTGAATGAGGCGGATTTGAAGGCGCTGGGCCGCCGGCATTCGGCCGAGGATGCGCTGGGTGCCATCGCCCTGGCGCGTGACCTGTTCCCGCGCTACAGCTTCGATCTGATCTATGCCCGCCCCGGCCAGACGGTGGCGGCCTGGCGGGAGGAGCTGCACCGCGCGCTGGACCATGCGGTCGGCCATCTCTCGCTCTATCAGTTGACGATTGAGGAGGGGACGCAGTTCCACACGCTTCATGCGCGTGGTGATCTGGTGCTGCCGGCTGAGGAAGTGCAGGGCGACCTGTATGCCATGACGCAGGAAGTGCTGAATGCCGCCGGCCTGCCGGCCTATGAGGTTTCCAACCATGCGCGTCCGGGGCAGGAAAGCCGGCACAACCTGACCTATTGGCGCTATGGCGATTATGTCGGCATCGGGCCGGGTGCCCATGGCCGGCTGACGCTGGAGGGGGAGAAGCGGGCCACCCGCACCCACCGCGCGCCGGAGGTCTGGCTGGAACGCACCCTTTCCACCGGCACCGGGGCCAAACCGTTTGAGCCGGTGGCGGCACAGGACAGGTTGACGGAAATGCTGATGATGGGCCTGCGCCTGTCCGAAGGGGTGCCGCTGGCCCGCGTGCAGGCGGAAACCGGCAAGCCTTTGGCGGATTGGCTGGCCCCCGACGCTCTGCGCCGCTTACAGCGGATCGGGATGCTGGAACAGGTGGGGCAGGGGGCCGGCACCGTGCTGCGCGCCACCAGCGACGGACGGGAACGGCTGAACGCCGTGCTGGCGGCGCTGCTGGGGTGATTATGGGTGAAGCTCACGCCGCACTGGCCACCGGCGCCACCACGCCGGCCAGCGTCAGCGCCGCCATGGCCAGATGTTCGGCGGCCAGCACGGGGGAGAGGTTGTAGAACGCCTTCCAGGCCAGGGCGCCCAGGGGATCGTCATGGCGCGGGTGCAGCAGGCGCCAGTGGCGGGCCACCGCCTCGGCAATCACCTTGTCGGTGGACAGCAGGCCGGGCCAGCGCACCGCCTGATGCACGGCCAGCACTTCCGACACCGCCCACAGCGCCTCCACCGTCAATTGCCGGTATTCGGGGTTCAGGATACGGTCCAGCCGCCATTCCACCTCCCGCGCGAAATCGCGTTCTGCTGGCGTGCTGTCGGCGCGCAGGGTGGCGCTGCTCAACCGATGGTCGGGCTGGGAGGCGTCGGCGATGGCCAGTTCCTCGCAATGGCGCAGCACGGCCCAGACGCGCATGAAGAACTCATCGGGCACCGGCAACAGCGTGCCGGTGACATCGCGCCAGCCCCACCAATCGCCCCCGGCCAGGGCATGGGCGGCCCAATGGTCGCTTTCCAGGGCGAATTCCGGCCTTTCCACCGCGCAATTGCGCGCCAGCACCGGCAGGCAGAAATCCCCCGTCATGCCGGGGCAGCGGGAAATCAGCCGGCGCAGCCGCGTCAGCATGGCGTGCGGCCCCTCCGCCTTCAACAACTCCAGTGCCTGGGCATCCGACAGGCCGCGCTGGCGGGCCAGGGACCGGCAGAGCAAACCCAGCAGCTCCGCCGGGCGGGCCGACAGCGTATAGCGGAACAGTTCCGGGCTGGCCTTGATCAACATGCCGCTGAACAGCAGCATTTCTTCCCGCAGCATGATGGTGGCGCCATCGCCACCCAGGGCCGCCAGCCGGTTGGCAATGGTGGCATTGTCCACCGGCCGGTCAACCAGGGAGCCATGATCATGCCAGGCCCCGAACATCACATGTTTCTGCCGGACAACGATTTCCTTCACCGCATCCTGCAACCGCTCATCATGGCGGCCCAGCAGGAAGGCCAGTGGGCGCACGATATCCCAACGGTCGGCCCCGCCGGCGGCCCGGTAGAGCCGTTCGGCCATGACCAGCAGGCTGGGCCCACCCGGATGCGGCTGGAAATCCCGCCCCTGGCGGTGCCAGAGCAGGCCCAGCATGTGCAGATGCCGCCCGACATGCCGTTCCCCCGGCAGGGTATGGGCCAGCCAGGGCGTATCCGCCTCCTCCAGCTTGCTCCGCTCCTCCGCCGTCAGGGCAGGGGCCGTCAGATCGAAGAGATCGCCCACCGGCGTCGGCCGCACCGGCCGCGCGGTGACCGGGCAGGAGGGGGCGGTATCCTGTAGCGAGACGATGCGGGCAGCGGCATAGCTGTCCGCCAGATCGCCGCCGCGCACAAACGTATCCGGCACATTGCCGTTGCACAGGTCGGTCAGGGTGCGCGCCAGCTCGTCAAAGGCCCCGCCCGCCGCCATGGCGCGGGTGACCGGGAATACCATCAGCGGCGGCTTGGTGAAGGTCCAGGCGCGGTTGATATAGGCCACCTCCGACAGCAGCCGTTCCACCAGGAAGCGGTTATCGAAGGTGAAATAGAACCCGTCCTGTTCATCAACAAAGGTGGGAATGATGACGGTGGGCTGCCCGGCAAAGCGATAGCCGCAGCCGGTGATCAGCGTGCCCAGCCGGCGTGGCGGCCGGCCCGACAGGCCCAGCGGCGGGCAGCTTCCCAGCTCCGCCAGCGCCCCCACCAGCACATCGGCATGGCAGATATGGATGGACTGGCCCGCCTGTTCCAGCGTCTGGCACCACAGCCCATGGTCGCGCAGCTTGCTGCGCACCTCCCCATCCTCGGCCAGCACCACCAGACGCAGCGGCACCGGCGGCTTGGGCTTCAGCTTGGCACGGCGGTTCAGCGGGTCGATATCGCTGGCGGACAGGAACCCCTCATCCAGCAGCAGGCCCATGATGAACAGGCTCTGTGCCCAGAGCAGGGGCACATTGTCATTGGGGATGCGCGGCTGGCTGCCGGGATGGGCACGCTCAGCCTCCACCGCTTCTTCCGGTACGATGAACAGTTCCGGCAGCAGGGCGTCAGCGTCGCGCTGCACCAGCAGCTTTTCCAGCTTGTCCCGGTAATCGGCGGCGCTGCGGGCATCGCCCGTCAACAGGGCGGTGACATAGAGATAGGTGAAGAACAGCGGCCATTCGCTTTCAATGCCGCGAAACCGCTCCAGCTCGCCGGCTTCGTAATGCAGGCGGGCATGGTCTTCCAGCACGGTCTGGTGCCCGTCGCGCAGGAACCGCTTGCAGCCATAGGGGCCGGCCAGCTTGCCCAGGATTTCGGCGCGTGTGCGCTCCACAATCTCCGGCACATCCACGGCGAAGGCGGGCCAGCCAATGACGCCCAGCAGGGCGGCATCCACCTCTTTCGAGCCGCTTTCGCGGGGCAGCAGCGCTTCCAGCGTGGCGCGCGCGCGGGCGATCTCATCCGGTACAGCATGGATCACCGCTACGCGGCCGCCATCCTCCCCGAACAGGTCCAGGCCCTGGATGGCCTCCAGTGCGGCCTTGGCCATGCCGATGGAACTGGCATTCAGCTCCACCGCGCCATCATTGATCTTGCGCCCCCGCTCCCAGATGCCGAAATCGGCGATGCGATAGGCGGGGCCGATGTAATGAACAAGGTTCTGGACAAAGGCCACCTCGTCCATCGTGTAGATCAGGTTCATGCCACAGCGCGTCATCTGCGCCAGCATCAGCAGGAACAGGGAGGTGGCATCAATCTGCAGGTGCCCCCAGCCATCATCGGCCGCCACCGCTTCACCGGTGGCGGCGGAATATATCGCATGCAGGCTGTCCAGCGGGGCCTGGGTATGTTTGAACCGCTCCACCTTGGCGGCCTGTTTCATCATGGCCTGCAACAGGCCGCGCATGGTCTTGATGACGCTCTGTTCCAGCAGGCGGGCGCGGGCGGCACTGTCGCCCCGGCGGCGCAGGGCCAGCGCCAAGGCCCAGGGACCGATGATGGAATAGACATTATCGCGCACCCAGGCATGGGTGTAATTGCCATGCACGGTAATGGCGGTGCTGGCCGGCAACAGGCCGGTCACCGGGTGCTGGCGGGACAGAATGACCCGGTTCACATGGTCGAACAGCCGGTCCAGCGCCTGCTTAGACGCTTCAACCCCGGCTTTGCCCACCCCACGTGGCAAGGGTCCATCCACCATTCCCCATCCCCTCAAACCCGTTCCGGTACCATTATTCCGGCTGTAAAGAAGACTGTAACAGGAAACCGATGCGTGCAACCGTTGCATTGCACCATGCGATACGAAATCATGGGGCGCCGGCGCGGGTCATGCACCGGCAGCGTTCATTCATCCGCCTTCCTTCCCCCTGTCCCGGAAAGCCTGTCCGCAGATGATCGACCAGCGCGCCAGTGGCATCCTGATGCATCCGACCTCCCTGCCCGGCGGGCATGGCATTGGCGATCTGGGGCCGGCGGCCCGGCGCTTTCTGGAACAGCTGGAAATGGCGGGACAGCGGGTCTGGCAGATCTTGCCGCTGGCCCCCACCAGCATGGGCAACAGCCCCTATTCCGCCCTGTCCAGCTTTGCCGGCAACCCGCTGCTGATCAGTTTCGATGATCTGGTGATCGATGGTTTTGCCCCTGCCAGCCTGCTGGACGGGCTGCCGGGAAACGAGGCCCCGCGCGTGGATTATGACCGGGTGGCCGGTGCCAAGCTGGCAGCCCTTGACGAAGTGGCGGACGCCTTTCTGAAACGTCCGCCGGAAGATGCGGAATGGGGCGATTTTGAGCTGTTCCTGGCCCGCAACGAGGCGGACTGGCTGGATGATTTCGCGCTTTACACCGTGTTGAAGCAACGCCATGGCGGTTCCGCCTGGATGGGCTGGGAACCGCTGCTGGCCACGCGCGATCCGGTGGAACTGGACGCGGCGCGCGAAGCGCTGGGCCATGAGCTGGCCAAGGTGAAAGTGATCCAGTTCCTGTTCTTCCGCCAATGGCAGCGGCTGAAGGCGGAGGCCAACCGCCGGTCCATCCGCATCATGGGCGATCTGCCGATTTTCGTGGCGGGCGACAGCGCCGATGTCTGGGCCAACCGGCATCTGTTCGAGATGGCAGAGGATGGCAGCCCAACCCTGGTGGCCGGTGTGCCGCCCGATTATTTCAGCGCCACCGGCCAGCGCTGGGGCAACCCGCTTTACCGCTGGGACGCGCACCGGGCGGAGGGTTTCGCCTGGTGGCACCGCCGCATCCTGAAAACGCTGGAAACGGTGGACATGGTGCGAATCGACCATTTCCGCGGCTTTGAAAGCTATTGGGAAATCCCGGCGTCGGAGGAAACCGCCATCAATGGCCGCTGGGTGCCAGCACCGGGCTATGAGCTGTTCCAGTCCCTGCGCGACCGGTTCGGCGAACTGCCGATCATCGCCGAAGATCTGGGCATCATCACCGCCGAGGTGGAGCGGCTGCGCGACCATTTCGGCTTCCCCGGGATGCGGGTGCTGCCGTTTGAATGGGGCGATCATTTCGATCCGGGCCAGTACGATCCCAACCGTTACAGCGCCAACAGCGTCTTCTATACCGGCACCCATGACAATGACACGATCATGGGCTGGTTCAACAGTTTGGGCGGGCGCGACAGTGATCGCGGCCGCACCATCCTGCATTATCTGGGCAGCGATGGCTGGGCGCCGCAATGGGACTTCATCCGCTTTGCTTTGGGCGTGAATTCCCGCCTGACCATCACGCCCTTGCAGGATGTGCTGGGCCTGGGCACGGAGGCGCGGATGAATATACCGGGCCTGCCCGATGGCAATTGGGGCTGGCGGTTGCAGGCGGAATTGCTGACCGACGGGCACCTGACATATCTGCGCCAGCTGACAGCGGCGGCCGGGCGGGTGTGAGGGTTGGGGGCCGGCTGCCCGGCCCCCGGCTCTACGGCATCACAGATCCCATTCCTTTTTCTGCGCCGTCAGATATTCCTCCGCCTCGCGGCGCAGCGCGCCATAGCCGAACAGCGACAGGCCCAGGCGCACCAGGGTGCGGGTCAGCCAGCCGAAGCCGGCGGTCAGTGCCGTGCCCAGGGCGCGGGCCCGCCGTTCCACCTGCTTAGCCACGGCGGCGGGGTCGACGGCGCCGACTGGCCAAGATTCTTCCTTCTGTTCGGGGATCTTGTAGCGGGGATCGATGCTCACCCCGCCGCCATCGCGCAGCAGGGGGATGATGGGCAGGAAGCGCTTGCCATGTTCGTTCAAGGCGACCTTGCCATCATAATCCAGCGCGTAATAGGCGGCGGCAAAGGGCTTGTCCTTCCAGTTCTTGAACAGCGGATTGTCTTCCGGCAGGACCATATGATCCAGCAGCAGCTTTTGTGCGTTGCGGCGGCCCAGCATGAAATCATGCACCCGCTGCCGGCGGGAAATAAAGCCGCCGAACCCGCCCAGAAAGCCGCAGGCCAGACTGTATTTTCCCTTCACCGGCTTGCCCGCCTTGGGCACCACGATGAAGCGGCTGAAAACATTTTCCACATTGGCCAGGATCAGATCCTTGGCATTGAAGCGGGCCTGTTCCTTCATCACCGACAGAAGATTGACCAGGGCGCGGGTGACGGTCAGGGCTGACGCCTCTGCCGGGCCGTAATTCGGCACTTCCGGGAAGGGGTTTACCATCAGCACGCTGCGCGTCGCCTCGTTCCCCTCCCGCGGGTTCTGCCCGCAGCCGCCGGCCAGGATATCATGTGCCACACCGAACGGGTCATTATCGATCACCCCGCCATCAATGCCGGCATAGGGGCGGGGCTGGGTATAGGCGGGGTCTGTCCGGCCCGGCCAGTCGCTGCCCTGCGGCGGCACCACCACCAGATCATCGCCGTCGGGGAAATAGACGCGATAGGTGTAATCTTCCGGCTTGGCCTGCATCTGGCGCGGCGGCAGGCCGATGGGGAAGGCGCCGCTGGCAATGGCCGCATCGGTCAGCCGGGTCCAGTCGCTGCCGGGGGTGGGGGCGCCGGACAGGGGCTGTTCATCGGGGAAGGCCGGCTGCTGCTGCGGGCTGCCCGGCACCGCCACGGCAAAGCGCGCCTGATCGCCATGCTGCATCATGCCCTGGCCGGCCGTGCTGTTGGCAAAGGGCACGAAATAGGGCACGCCCCGGCTGTTGGTCTGGGTCAGGATCACCCGCAGCGGGTCGGCCAGCCAGCGCCGCTTGATCGTGGGCAGGCCGCTGGCATCGGCCAGGGCGCGCTGGGCGATGATGGGCAAGACGCTGCCATCCAGCAGCGACTGTGGCGCCTGCCCCTGGGCGATATCCGTGTCTGCCAGCAGATTGGCGATGCCGATGCGGTTGACCCAGGTATCAAAGATCGGGTTGCCGGTGGGCTGTTCCCCGCCGCCGGGATTGGGGTCGCTGGCAAAATGCTTGAAATCGCGGTCGCGCAGCACGGCCAGCAGGGCGGCATTGATGGCACCGGCCGACGCCCCTGTCAGCACCCGCACCAGCACCTTATGGTCGGGGATAAGATCGCGCATGGCGGGATCGTCCATCGCCGCCTGCCAGGCATCCAGCGCCTGCACCAGGAAATCCATCACCCCGGCAATATAGGCCCCGGCAGAGATCGCCCCGGCACTGGTCAACCCCAGCTCATAGGGATCGTCGGGCAGGTTGGGCTGTGGCCGTACCGGCGGCGACAGCTCCGCCACGGGAAAATCACGTTCCTGTTCTGATGCGCGAAGAATAACCCCGGACATTGTGGTCCCTCCCCTTCAATCTGCTTTCCATCCTTTTATAAGACGGGAATGATTGCAATATTTTTGCTACCCCTGATAATCGCTGGTCATGCGGCACCCCTTGTCCGGGTATGCCCGCCCCGGCTCGGGCGGTGATTGACCGTCGGGCGCAGCCGACCTAGGGTGCGGGCGTTATGTACAACCCCTTGGTCATTGGTGATGACGATGAGCGATCAGGAACTGGCATTGGCGGCGAAGGCTTGGCCGTTTGAGGAGGCACGCAAACTGGTCGCGCGCCTTGGCGGCAAAGCCCCGTCCAAAGGCTATGTCCTGTTCGAGACCGGTTACGGCCCGTCGGGCCTGCCGCATATCGGCACCTTTGGCGAGGTGGCGCGCACCACCATGGTGCGCCGCGCGTTTGAACGCATGGCCCCCGGCGTGCCCACCCGCCTGTTCGCCTTTTCCGACGATATGGACGGCCTGCGCAAGGTGCCGGACAATATCCCCAACCGGGAAATGGTGGCCCAGCATCTGGGCAAGCCGCTGACCAAGGTGCCGGACCCGTTCGGCACGCATGAAAGCTTCGGCCATCATAACAACGCCATGCTGCGGGACTTCCTGGACCGGTTTGGCTTTGAATATGAATTCCAGTCGGCCACCGACTGGTATACGTCCGGCCGCTTCGACCATGCCCTGCTGGCCGTGCTGCGCCATTATGATGAGGTGATGGCGGTGATGCTGCCCACGTTGGGCGCGGAACGTCAGGCAACCTACAGCCCCTTCCTGCCCGTCAGCCCCTCCACGGGCCGGGTTTTGCAGGTGCCGCTGCTGGAACGCAATGTGGATGCCGGCACCATCGTGTTTGAGGATGAAGACGGCAAGAAGGTCGAAGTGCCGGTTACCGGCGGCCATGTGAAGCTGCAATGGAAGCCCGATTGGGCCATGCGCTGGTTCGCGCTGGGCGTTGATTATGAAATGGCCGGCAAGGATCTGATCCCGTCCGTCGAACTGGCCGGCAAGATCGTGAAGATCCTGGGCGGCACCCCGCCGGAAGGCTTCAATTACGAGCTGTTCCTGGATGAGAAGGGGCAGAAGATTTCCAAGTCGAAGGGCAATGGCCTGACGATGGAAGAATGGCTGCGCTATGCCCCGCCGGAGAGCCTGGCGCTTTACATGTTCAACAAGCCGCGCGCGGCCAAGAAGCTCTATTTCGATGTCATCCCGCGCGCCGTGGATGATTACCTGACCTTTGTGGAGAAGTTCGACGCGGCCGAACCGGCGCAGAAGCTGGAAAGCCCTGTCCACCATATCCATAACGGCATGGTGCCGAACGCGGTGAAGGGCACGGCGGGCCTGACCTTTGGCCTGCTGCTGAATCTGGCCGGTGCGGCCAATGCCGAAAGTGCCGATGTGATGTGGGGCTTCATCCGTCGCTATGCGCCGGGTGCCAGCCCGGAGACGGCGCCCTTCCTGGATAAGCTGGTGGGCTATGCCGTCACCTATTACCAGGATTTCGTCAAGCCGACGAAACAGTACCGCGCCCCGACGGAGCAGGAACGCGCTGCCATTGTGGAGTTGCGCAGTGTGCTGGCCGGGCTTGCCACCGACACGCCAGCCGATCAGCTGCAAAATCAGGTGTTCGAGGTCGGCAAGAAGCACGGCTTCACCGAGCTGCGCACCTGGTTCCAGGCTTTGTACGAGGTGCTGCTGGGCCAGACCACTGGGCCGCGCATGGGCAGCTTCATCGCGCTTTATGGCGTGACTGAAACGGTCGCCCTGATCGACAAGACGCTGGGCTGAGTGTTCATCCCCTCCCGGCTGGGGGTGACCCCGCCGGGAGGGGTTTTCTACTTTCGTGTTTCCAGCGCCGCCCAGACGGCGCGGCGTTCATCCGGGGTCATGCTGCCCCAGCCGGTGATCTCTGCCACCGTGCGGCGGCAGCCGGTGCAGAAACGGCCCTGGCGGTCCAGGGCGCAGCGGCGCTGGCAGGGGCTGGGCACATAATCATCCGGGTCGGGGATGTTCATGCCGCCCCCATCGCCCCGGCCAGGTGATGGCCGCTGAGGAAGGCGGCCTCTGCCCTGGCATCCAGGCACCAATCCCCCGCCACCCCGATGCCCAGTGTTTCATCGAACAGGAAGCCATCGCGCAGCGGCCGGCTGGGCAGGGCATACCGCCAGCGATGGGCGGCGATGAAGGCCGGTGCGGCGTCAATGCCGGTGGCGGCCGCAAAGGCGTCCCGCAGCGGCCCTGTCACCTGATCGGCGGTTTCTTCCAGATGGCGCTGTGACCAATCGGGGCTGGCATGGGCCACCCAGCTGGCGGCCCCGCCGCGCCCTGGCTTGGCGCCATCATGGGAGATCCAGGAAAGCGGCCGATCCTCCCCGCCGGCGGCGGCGATAAAGGCGGCATCCCAGCCAATATCCGGCACCGGCCCGGCAAAGCCCAGCATCAGCGCCCAGCAGGGGGCCAGGAGTGCCGTTCCCGCCTGTTCGGCCAGGGCCGGGGCGGGGATGCGCAGCAGCTCCACCACCTGCGGGGCCGGAATGGCCAGCACCAGCCGGCCGAAATGGCCCAGATCGCCGCCATCCTCCCCCTGCAGGTGCCAGTCACCCGGCCCGCCGCTGATGGCGGCCACCCGCACGCCCCAACGTGGGGCACAGGCGGCCGGCAGGTCGGCGGCCAAGCCATGGATCAGCCCGTTCATGCCGGGCGTGCCGACAAACCGTTCCACCGGATGCGGGCTGATACCGCCATCGCTTTCCAGCCGCACGATTCGTCCGTCCCAGCGGGCGGCATGGCCGGCGCGCAGCAGCCCGGCCATCACGGCCTGAAAGGCCGGATCGCGGGCGGTGACGAACTGCCCGCCATGATCGAACCGCCAATCCCCGGCCCGGCGGGTGGAAAGCCGCCCGCCGGGCCCGCGCCCCTTGTCGAACAGCGACACCGCATGGCCAGCCGCCGCCAGCCGCCGTGCGGCGGCCAGACCGGCCAAACCGGCCCCGATGATGGCGATTGCGTGCGGCATGGTGCATGTCCTTTAAGGGGAGCTATATGATAGGGGCAAGCCCCGCGCATATTCTGATAATAGGTCGCCCGTGTGTGACCGCCAGCGGCTGCATACTGACTTTCCACTGTGGCAAACGGGGGCGATGGTTTTTCTACTTTGTGGATACGCATGGGCATTAACCGAAGCCCGATTGAGTGCTACTTATAATTCCAGATACCCCGCCTTCCCACCCCCCGTCCCAGGAACTTTCCGTTGCAGGACAAGCGTAGGACCGATCGCGGGAACGGGTCCCGGCCCGTGTCGCGGCTGTTTGGCCTGATCGGACACCCTGTCGGGCTGGCCGTGGGGCTGACGCTGTCTTTGGCCCTGCTGATCCTGGTGGCGGCCCATGGCGTGGCAGTGCAGGGGTTGATTCCCGCGCCGCTAGTCCCGTCAGGCGGCCATGATCTGCCGAACCTGCTGCGCTGGCATCCGCTGGCCGATATTTTCTTCTGTCTGGCTTTGGGCGTGCTGGTGGCGGTGCTGGCCCATGGCTTGAAGCTGGAACTGGCCACCCGCGCCCAGGCGCGGACACAAGCGGCGCTGGAACCACTGGCCGCCCGCATCGCCCAGCTGGAGGCCGAAAAGGCGGAACTGGCGGCGGCGGAGCGCAAATATCGGGACATGTACGAAACCGCCCTGGAAGGGTTGTTCATCACCGACACCGAAGGCCGCTTCCTGTCCGCCAACCCGGCCCTGGTCAACCTGCTGGGCTATGAGAGCGAGGCGGAACTGAAGCGCTGCATCGCCAATGCCTCGGCCGACCTGTACATGGATCAGGAAAACCGGGCGGAGATTACGCGCACCGTTCTGAAGCAGGGCTTCACCGGCAGTATGGAGCTGGAGGTCAGGCGGCGGGATGGTACCCCCATCTGGGTGGCCCTGACGGCCCGCATCATCCGCGATGCTGCCGGCACCCCCATCGCCTTTCAGGGCGCGGCGCGCGACATCACCGAACGCCGGCTGGACCGTCTGGCCCTGGAACAGGCGTTGGCGGCGGCGGAAATGGCCAACCGCGCCAAATCCGAATTCCTGGCCAATATGAGCCATGAGCTGCGCACGCCGCTGAATGCCGTCATCGGCTTTTCCGAGATTATCGGCACCCAGGCGCTGGGGCCGATGGGCAATGCCAATTATGTTGAATATGCCCAGGATATTCATGATAGCGGCCTGATGCTGCTGGAACTGATCAACGACATTCTGGACCTGTCGAAGATCGAGGCCGGCAAGAAAGAATTGCAGGAACGCGTGGTGGATGTGCCCCGCATCGTCCGGGCCAGCCTGCGGCTGGTGCGCGAACGGGCGGAAAAGGGCGGGGTGGCCCTGGAAACCGACATGACCGAAAGCCTGCCGCCCGTGCGCGCCGATGAGGTGGCGTTGAAACAAATCCTCTCCAACCTGCTGACCAATGCGGTGAAATTCACCAAGGCCGGCGGCACCGTCACCTGTGGTGCCCGGCTGGGGGAGGGTGGTCGGCTGGAACTGGTGGTACGCGATACCGGCATTGGGATGCGGGAAGAAGATATCGCCAAGGCCCTGGAACCCTTCCGTCAGGTGGAAGGCAGCCTGTCACGCCAGGCTGGCGGTGTCGGGCTGGGGCTGCCGCTGGTGCAGGCGCTGGCCCGGCTGCATGGCGGCGGTTGTCTGGTGAAAAGCCGGCTGGGCCAGGGTACCACCGTTACCGTCTGGCTGCCGGCTGACCGGGTGCAGGATCAGCCGCACCTGTTTCTGGCCGGCATTGGCGGCTGAAACCCGCCCCACCTGTCCTAAAAAACCCCTTGAACATGGATACCTGACCGAAAGGTTAGGTCGCCCCGCTGTGCCAATCACGGTTGGCGCAGGGGATGGTTCGTTGCATTATGCAAAAATTATATTTATGCAACTGCATAATTCAATTATTTGCATACTGCAACGATCTCCTTCGGGGTTTCTGTCCGGAGACCTACGTCATTTCAATGATTTACGATGTGTCACCTCCTTGGCATCGCGGATGCAATCCTTCCTCG
This sequence comes from Niveispirillum sp. BGYR6, assembly GCF_027568365.1. Lineage (NCBI taxonomy): Bacteria > Pseudomonadati > Pseudomonadota > Alphaproteobacteria > Rhodospirillales > Azospirillaceae > Niveispirillum > Niveispirillum sp. BGYR6. The sequence continues at coordinate 48,048 of NZ_JANLNL010000015.1, forward strand.
GCATGAAGGCGATAACGCCTCAGACACACAGAACCGATGGAGCTGACCATGCTGAAGACCTTCGCCCGCGCCGCTATCCTGACCGTTGCCACCGCCGCTGCCTTTGCCGCCCCGGCCCTGGCGCAGAATGCCAACGGCACCATCCAGCTGCGCGGCAGCGTCGCCCTGTCCTGCACCATCGCCGTCACCGACCTGTCGCAGTCCCTGTCGCTGAAGGCGGGTGAGAATGCCAAGACCGTGGGCAACGTCACCGAGACCTGCAATTCCGGCAATGGCTACAAGATCACCCTGGCTTCGACCAATGCCGGCAAGCTGAAGTCCGGCAATAACGAGATCACCTATCAGGTCAATTACGACAACCAGGGCGGTGGCCTGACCTCCCAGATGGTCGTTGACCGCGCCGCCGCCCAGTTCAACAAGAAGTCCGACCTGAAGGTCACCGTCCCGGCCTCTGACCAGTACATTGCCGGCGACTATTCCGACACCATCACCGTCACCATCGCTGCCAAGTAAGGCGGCCCCGGTCTCCATCGGCCATGCGGCCGGTGTGCCGCGTGGATCCCTTCACCCCCGTCCTGCCCAGGACGGGGGTTTTTTCGTTGCAGGAGACGGGACCGGCGGGCAGGGCTTGCCAAGGGGCGTGACCGGGGGCGCTGGATCGCCTATATCCAGTCATCACTTTGTCATTTGCTGTTGCCGTGTCCGGGGGCCGTTCCTTGTCTGATTTTGAACAGAGATTTGGTGAGCCGCTGGCCCGCGTGATGATGCGCTTTGATGAATTGCGCGACGGGCTGGCCACGGGCGCGCTGGTGGGCGATGCCTTCGTCAAGGCCAGCCAGGAATATGCCGAGCTGGAGCCGGTGGCCGCCGCCATTGCCGAGATGCGCCGCGCCCGTGCCGACCTGACCGACCTTGCCGCCATGGCGGAAGGTGAGGATGCGGAGATGCGGGCCCTGGCGCAGGAGGAACTGGCCGACGCTGAACGCCGTCTGCCGGAACTGGAACGCCAGGTGATGCTGGCCCTGCTGCCCAAGGATGAGGCGGACGAGAAGAACGCCATCCTGGAGGTGCGGGCCGGCACCGGCGGGGATGAGGCGGCCCTGTTCGCCGCTGAGCTGTTCGAGATGTATAAGCGCTATGCCGGCCTGCGCGGCTGGCGGTTCGAGGTGATGGAGATCAGCGAGACCGGCATTGGCGGCTATAAGGAAGCCAGCGCCACCATCACCGGGCGCAGCGTGTTCCGGCAGTTGAAATTCGAAAGCGGCGTGCATCGGGTGCAGCGCGTGCCGGCGACCGAAACCCAGGGCCGTATCCACACCTCCGCCGCTACTGTGGCCGTGCTGCCAGAGGCGGAGGAGGTGGATGTACAGATCGATGAACGCGATCTGCGCATTGATGTGTTCCGCTCCTCCGGCCCCGGCGGCCAGTCGGTCAACACCACCGACAGTGCGGTGCGCATCACCCACCTGCCCAGCGGCATCGTGGTCAGCCAGCAGGATGAGAAAAGCCAGCACAAGAACAAGGCCAAGGCCCTGAAAGTTTTGCGCGCCCGGCTTTATGAGGCGGAGCGCCAGCGGCTGGCCAGCGCGCGCGCTGCCGACCGCAAAAGCCAGGTCGGCAGCGGCGACCGGTCCGAACGTATCCGTACGTATAATTTTCCGCAGGGACGCATCACCGACCATAGAATTAATTTAACCCTTTATGGCAAGATTGATCGGTTCATGGCTGGCGAGATCGACGAGGTGGTCGATGCGCTGATCGCCCAGGAAGAGGCGGAGCGACTGGCCGAACTGCAATAGGCGGCCCTGCCGTGGCGTTGGCGACCCTGGTTACACCCTGTTCCAAAATGGGGAGACACGCCCATGTCCGCCGTACCGCTGTTTTTTGACCAATTTCCCATGCGCCGCGTGACGGCGGCTGAACTGGATGCGGCGCTGGCGGAGGCCGATGCCCCGCCGCTGACCATTCTGTTCCTCTGGGGCCGCGATTGCCCCAATTGCGATATTGCCAAGCAGGCGATGCTGTCGGCGCCGCAGCGCTTTACCTGGCCGGAGGTGCGCTGGCTGCAGGATAATGTCTATGACGACCTGGACATGGCGCACCGGTTCGCCCTGCACGGTATCCCGGTCTTCTTTGTCTTCCGGGGCAGCCGGCTGATGGGCCGCATCACCAGCTGGCCCGGTCTGGGGGAATTCACCCAGGCCATCGGGCGGCAGATTGCCGCTTTGGGTGCCCATCCGCCCGCCAGCCATGATGGGCACCGGCCCCATCTGACCCTGGTGAAAGGATAGGCAGACATACGGCTGAAATCCCGCTAAGATGGTGCGCGGCCTATGCTGCGCAGCCAATGGGGGTAACCATGTCCGATCAGCCGGTTAACAGTCAGATCACCGATGCCGTGACGCAGAGCAATGTAAAGGTGGTGGGGGAGGCTCCCGCTATGGCGATGGGCAGCCTTTATCAAACCGTGGCCCATTCCACCGGCATCCAGTTTGAAAATGCCGTCAGCGCGCAGCAGCAGCAGAATACGCTGGCCCAGGCGGCCGCGAACCAGGGCGTCATGCAGATTTACAGCCTGGATACGGCGGCAGACGCTGCGGCGACCGAGAAGGTGGCGCAGACCGGGGTTGCCGATAACCTGACCAGCCTGCTGACTGTGTTGAATGCCTTCAAAGGGGGTAACGGCCAGTCCTGAGGCAGGGGCGGCATCAAGCCGCCCCGCAGGACCGGCGCAGCACCAGTTCGGCCGGCATGGTGGCGGAGGGCGTATCCTCCCCCTCCATCCGGCGGAACAGCAGGTCCACCATCACCCGGGCCCCGCGCGCCAGATCCTGGCGCACGCTGGTCAGTGGCGGGCTGCTATAGGCGGCGACGGTGATATCGTCAAAGCCGATCACGGCCACGTCGTCCGGCACCCGGCGGCCGGCGGCGGCCAGCGCCTTCATGGCGGCAATGGCGATCACGTCCGACACGGCGAACACGGCATCAAAGCCGATACCGCTGTCAATCAGGTGGCGCATACTGTCATAGGCCGTATCCAGGGTGAAATGCGCCGGTTCCATCAAGGCGGGATCGGCGGCGATCCCGGCTTCGGCCAGGGCGCGCAGATAGCCTTCGCGGCGCAGGCTCACCTCCGGCACATCGGCCATGCCCAGAAAGGCGATGCGGCGGCGGCCCTGGCGGATCAGATGGCTGACCGCCGTATAGGCGCCGCCGATATTGTCCGACCCGACCGAACAATAAAGCTGGTTGGGCATATGCGCGCCCCACACCACCAGGGGCAGATGCGTGCGGGCGGTATGGTTCAGTGCCTCATGCTGGTCGCTCTGTCCGATGACGATCAGCCCGTCGGTGCGCTGCGACTGGATCAGCCGGTCCAGCCAGCCCGGCTCCGGCTTGGCGATCTTGCTCAGCAGCACATTGTAATCGCGCGCGGTGATCTCATCGGCCAGCCGGCCGAACAGCTCAATGAAGAACGGGTCGGAGATCAGCTGCCCCACCTCGTGCCCCAGCGGGATGACGACGCCGATGGTGCGGGTTTTCTTCAGGCGCAGGTTGCGGGCCTGTTCATTGATGACGTAACCCTGGGCCTGGGCGATGGCCAATATCTCTTCCCGTTTGGCGGCGGGGACCAGGGAACTGCCCGCCAGCGCGCGGGAAACGGTGGACACCGATACCCCCGCCAGCCGGGCGATATCCGCCATCTTGATCGGTACTGCCATGCCTGTTGCCGCCTTCTTCGCGTTCCACCCTTTTTAAGCAGCATACAACCAGATCAGGTGGATGTCGCCGGAAGTTACCGATCGCTAGGTCCGATTCGGTAGTTTTATTGCGAAAAATTGCCAGATGATTCTGGAAGTTTGCTACCACTGCCAGGTCAGCGCCACCGCACCATATTGGTCACCCTTATCCTGGGTGGTGAATTCGCGGCTGCGGAACACATGGGTATAGGTCAGGCGCACATCATAAATATTGATGGCGATGCCGGCCTGCAGGTCGCCGACCCAGAATTTTCGGTCGACGCTGCGGCTGTCGCGGAATGTATTGCCATCCAGGAAGATGTTGCGCGCCACGCCCCGGCCGGACGCGCCGAAGAACACATACCAGCCGATGGGATGGGCGGCATCCGGTTCAAAGAAGCCGCTGCCGGGCAGCGATGGCTGGATGCGCGCCGGGCCGAAATCGGCCGGCAGGTGCCAGCCGGCGCGGAACATCAGCCCGGCATCGGCATAGGTGGAGACATTGCCCACCGCCCCGCCGACATGCGGCATCATATCGATGCCGAATCCAGCACCGCCCAACAGATCCTGCCGCCAGCTGCGCTGATAGGTCAGCACCAGCCCCGGTTCATTATGTAACTGGGTGTCCCAGCCCATCGGCTTGGGCGAATCGATCAGCTTATGGATGAATTTCTGTGCCGGCTCCGCCAGGGAGGCGGGGCCGACGACGCCCAGCGTCAGTTGCAACTGGTCCATCCGCTTGTTGTTCTCATTGATCAGCCCGACCGAGCCATGCAGCCAGCCGGCATAGGGCCGGTCGGTCTGGGGCGGATCGGCGATCTTGATATCGCTGGAGGTGTACATGTTCTGGCCCAGCGCGAAGACGGCGCGCAGATGACCATCCTGGGCGAAGAAGGGCACCAGCCGGGCCCAATCCTTGGTCCAGTCCGGCACCCCGTCGCGCGCCGTCGTCCAGACCGCCTGCACGCCGTTGGTGTAGTGCCGGTCAATATTATAGAACAGATCGTTTTCCAGGATCAGCGTCAGCGTACCTGTTTCCGCCCCCGCCGTGGGGGTGTTGATCTGCGGGGCGGCCGGGTCTGCCGGTCCCCTTTGCGCCAGGGCAGGGGCCGTGCCCAGCAGCAGGGCGCAGGACAGGAGGGCGGGCAGGCGGGGGCGCTGGCGCATGGTCGGCGTCACTTCCGTGATTTTGAGCGCTGTTCAGGTAACGGCAATGCGGGTAATGCCGGTCCAGGGCTATGACCGGCATCACTGCATCTTTCCTGCGCAGCGTCGCCGCCGTCAGACCTGCATGAACTCCCGCAGCAGGTCGAAGGTTCCCGCCGGCTGATCCCGGAAGGTGCCATGGCCGCAGGCGGCAAAGCGTTTCAGGGTGGATGTCGCCTTGGGCAGATGGGCGATCAGCTCTTCCGCCGCTTCCCAGGGGGTGATGGGGTCATCGTCACCGGCCAGCACCAGCACGGGCGATTGTGCCTTGCCCAGGCTTTCCCGGAAATCCATTCCCCACATCTCCCCATCAGGGCCGGAGAAATGTTCCAGCACCTGCGGCCGGACGATGGAACGGGCGCGCCCGACAATGCCGCCGGGGGCGGGGTTGACCGTGTAACAACCCATGCAGCTGTTGCTGTAGGCGGCCACCTTGTCGGCCCGCACGTCGGTCCAGAAATCGCGCGCGGCGGCGGCGACATCTGCCCCGGCGCGGCGGTCAAAGGCGTTGATGATCAGGTCCAGCCGCATCCGCGCGGCGGTGGAAGACAGAATGACCCCCGCCGCATGGCCGGGATGGCGTTCCATATAGGCCTGGGCGACAAAGCCGCCGAAACTGTTGCCCAGCACATAGGGTTTCTCAATCTCCAGCGCGTCGCAGAAGCCCTTCACATCATCGGCCCATTGCGCCAGCGTCCAGGTGGGGGGATCATCCCCGCCGCTGCGCCCCTGGCCGCGATGGTCGATATAGATCACCTGCGCCACGTCGGCCAATGCCCCGAAGGCCGGCTTGAAGGAGGCATGGTCGAACCCCGGCCCGCCATGCAGCAGAATCAGGGTCGGCCGCGCCCGCATCGTCTCGCCATCCGGCACCAGCTTGGCGCCTTCCACATCGAACCAGATCGGCGCACCATTCACCATCACCCGCACGGGACATACTCCTGCAATCGGTCATATTGCCAAGGGGACAGGCTGGCACAGCGCGTTGGGCAGGGCAATGGTTGCAGCACCCAAGGCGGCACCGTAAAATCTGCACAACTGCTTTCATAATCACAAAAGGGGCGCAGCCCCATCCATGCACAGGGAAGGTTTCCGGACGATGCAATCCATTCACTCGCGCCGGCGGGCGCTGTTGCTGCTGGGGGCGACGACATTCATGCCGACCATCATGGGCGATCTGGCCGTCGCGGCCGAAGCGGTGAGCATTCCCCAGGCGGGCCGGGGTGACCGGCTGGTCGGGGCCAATTTCGCCGGCCGGTCAGAGGTGATTGCCCGCAACGGGGCGGCGGCCACCAGCCAGCCGCTGGCCACCCAGGTGGCGATTGCCATCCTGATGCAGGGCGGTTCGGCCGTGGATGCGGCCATTGCCGCCAATGCCACGCTGGGCCTGATGGAACCCACCGGCAGCGGCATGGGCGGCGACCTGTTCGCCCTGGTCTGGGACCCCAAGACCAACAAGGTGCATGGGCTGAACGCCTCTGGCCGCGCGCCCAAGGGGCAGAGCCTGGAAGCCTTGACCCAGCGGCTGGGGCCGGGCAAGCCCATCCCGTCGCACGGGTCGCTGTCCGTCACGGTGCCGGGGGCGGTGGATGGCTGGTTCGAACTGCATGGCAAGTTCGGCAAGCTGTCGATGGAACAGGTGCTGGCCCCCGCCATCAACTATGCCCGCGACGGCTTCCCGCTGTCGCCGTTCATCGCCAAGGGCTGGGCCGGGAATTTCCGCCGGTTCGACCAGTTGGGCAGCGTGATCGAGGAATTGGAGAACGCCAAGAAGACCTATCTGATCAATGGCAAGCCCCCGGTGGCGGGGCAGATTTTCCGCAATCCCGATCTGGCCAATTCCCTGTCCCTGGTGGCCAAGGGCGGGCGCGATGCCTATTACAAGGGCACCATCGCCCGCACCATCGATGCCTATATGAAGCGCATCGGCGGCCCGCTGCGGTATGAGGATTTCGCCGCCCATCACAGCGACTGGGTACAGCCCATCACCACCAGTTACCGTGGGCATGATCTGTGGCAGATCCCGCCCAATGGCCAGGGACTGGCCACCTTGCAGATGATGAACATTCTGGAAGGGTACGACCTGAAGGCGATGGGCCATAACAGCGCCGATTTCATCCATGTGTCGGTTGAGGCCAAGAAGCTGGCCTTCGCCGACCGGTCGCGCTGGTATGCTGATCAGGATTTCGTGAAGCTTCCGATTGAAAAGCTGATCTCCAAGGAATATGCCGCCCAACGCCGGGGCCTGATCGACAGGACCAAGGCGGGGGCCCCGGAAACCGGCATCATGCCGGAAAGCCACGACACCATTTTCCTGACCACGGCTGACAAGGACGGGATGATGGTGGCGCTGATCCAGTCCAATTATCGCGGCATGGGTTCAGGTCTGGTGCCCGATGGGCTGGGCTTCATGCTGCAGGATCGCGGGGAGCAGTTCGCACTTGATCCCAAGCACCCCAATGTCTATGCGCCCGGCAAGCGGCCCTTCCACACCATCATTCCCGGCATGGTGACCAAGGATGGCAAGGCCTTCCTCTCCTATGGCGTGATGGGCGGGGCCATGCAGCCGCAGGGCCATGTGCAGGTGCTGGTGAACATCATCGATTTCGGCATGAATGTGCAGGAAGCGGGCGACGCCGCCCGCTGGCAGCATGAAGGCTCCCCCGAACCGACGGGGGAAAAGGGCGATGGCGTCGGTACGCTTTATCTGGAACAGGGGATCGCACCCGATGTGGTGGAGGCGCTGAGGACGCGCGGCCATAAGGTGGAGATCAAGCCCGGCCTGCATTATGGCAGCTACGAAGCCATTCTGCGCGACCATGCCAATGGCGTTTACCATGCCGGCACGGAAATGCGCGTGGATGGCAATGCGGCGGGTTATTGAGGCACGCCAAGGGGCGCGGCTTTGCGCTATCTTGTCGCCAAAGTGACGGGTTAACCATAAAGAACAGAAGGCAATCCATGGTCATTTCCCCCTCCCGCCGCGCCATGCTGGGCGGCGTTGCCGCGGTGGCGCTGGGCCTTACCGGTGCGCTTCCCGCCCTTGCCCAGGCCGCCGGCCCCGGCCCGTTGAGCCTGTCGCCCGCCGCCACGCCGAAGGACAAGGGCGATGTGGCCGCCCTGAATGCCTTCCTGGAAGAGGTGTATGAGGCGGCCTTGTCATTGTCGCCGGAAACGCAGACCTATCGCGGGCGCAAAACCAATTATGACCGCTGGGATGATGACAGCGACGCCTTTGCCGATCTGGCCGTCGACCGCACCCGCCAGGCGTTGAAGCTGCTGCGCCAGGGCTGGGACCCGGCCAAGCTGCCGCCGGCTGCGCGGCTGAATTACCGGCTCTATGAAAATGAGTGCGAGATGGAGATTGCGGCCCACCGCTGGCGGGCCTGGAACTATCCGCTGAACCATCTCTGGGGCCGGCATACTGGCATCCCCAGCTTCCTGGTGAATGCCCATCAGGTGGCGGATATCGGCGATGCGCGGGCCTATCTGGCCCGGCTGGAGGGGATTCCCCGGCTGATCCAGCAGACCATCGATCGTGGCTATGACAGTGCCGCCAAGGGCATCATCCCGCCTAAATTCTCCCTGACCCGGATGCGGCCGGATATCCGGTCGATCATCAGCGGCGTGCCCTTCGATGACAGCGGCGACGACAATATGCTGTTCATCGATTTCAAGGCCAAGGTGGATGCGCTGAGCATTCCCCAGGCGGAGAAAGACAAGCTGGTGGCCGATTGCCGCCGCATCCTGGTGGAAAAGGTCAAGCCCGCCTATCAGGCGCTGGATGTGGCCGCCGGCAAGCTGGAGGAACAGGCGACCCAGGAAGACGGTGTCTGGAAGCTGCCGGATGGCGATGCCTATTACCGGCTGGCCGTGAAGCTGCAGACCACCACCGACATGACGCCGGACCAGATCCACGCGCTGGGTCTGAAGCATGTCGGCCTTTTGCAGGCGGAAATGCGCGGCATCATGGAGAAGGTCGGCTTCAAGGGCAGTTTGCAGGAATTTTTCCAGCATCTGCGCACCGATCCGAAATTCTATTTCAGCAATGATGAAGCCGGCCGCGCCCTCTATCTGGCCCATTGCGAGAAGGTGCTGGCCGATTTCACCGCCCGGCTGGATGAATGGTTCATCACCAAGCCCAAGGCCCCGCTGGTGGTGAAGGCGGTGGAGCCCTACCGGGAAAAGACTTCCCCGCCGGCCTTCTATAACCAGCCCTCGCCTGATGGCAAACGGCCCGGCATCTTCTATGCCAACCTGTCCAACATGCAGGAAATGGCCAAATGGCAGTCCGATGCCATCATCTATCATGAAGGCATTCCTGGCCATCACATGCAGATCGCCATTTCCCAGGAACTGGGCGATGTGCCCAGCTTCCGCCGCTTCAGCCTCTATGGCGCCTATGTGGAAGGCTGGGGGCTCTATTCGGAAATGCTGCCCAAGGAGGTGGGGTTCTATCAGGACCCCTATGCCGATTTCGGGCGGTTGACGACGCAGATCTGGCGGGCGGTGCGGCTGGTAGTGGATAGCGGTATCCATGCCAAGAAATGGACTCGCCAGCAGGCCATCGATTATTTCGTCGCCAACACCCCGCTGAACCGCGATCAGGTGGAGCGGGAGGTGAACCGCTATATCGTCAGCCCCGGTCAGGCCACCAGCTATTATGTCGGCATGTTGCGCATCATGGAACTGCGCGAACAGGCCAAGCGGGAACTGGGCAAGAAATTCGACCTGCGCCAGTTCCACGATCTGGTCCTGCGCACCGGGGCCGTGCCGCTGGAAATATTGGCCGAACAGGTGAAAGACTGGATCAAGACGCAGAAAGCGTAAGGATTGAACCAGACGCGGCGGGCATCAGATTGCCCGCCGTTTTTCTTCTATGGGGTATGGGATGCGACGTCTGCTTGCTTCTGTTCTTCTGCTGGCGGCCCTTTTCCTGCCGACAACCGGCTTTGCCGCCCCGGCACTGGACACCACACCGCGCATCGCCGTGATGTCGGCCTATGCGCCGGAACTGGTGGTGCTGTTGGCGGCGACCCGGGACAAGCAGACCTACAGCGTCAATGGCATCGACTTCACCACCGGCACGCTGGGCGGCAAAAAGGTGGTGCTGGTGCTGTCCGGCATCAGCATGGTCAATGCCGCCATGACGACGCAGATGCTGGTGGACCGGTTCGATGTGCGGGCCCTGCTGTTCAGCGGTGTCGCCGGCGGGGTGGATGGGGGCCTGCATATTGGCGATGTGGCCGTGCCCGGCCGCTGGGGCCAGTATCTGGAAACCCATATCGTGCGACAGACGGCGGATGGTTCCCTGGCGCCGGTGCCCTGGGCCAGCCTGCCCTATCCGCCGATGGGCGTCTTCCAGCCCTCCAACGCCTATGTAAGGCGGGAAGGCAAGGCGGAACCGGAGCGCAAATTCTGGTTCGCCGTTGACCCCGCCCTGTTGGCACTGGCGGAAAAGCTGGTGCCGACGGTGGTGCTGGATCGCTGTGCCGCCAACAGAACCTGCCTGGAAACCACGCCCAAGGGTGTGGTGGGCGGCGATGCCGTCTCCGGCCCCGCCTTCATGGATAATGCGGCCTGGCGGGACTATCTTTCCCGCACCATGCAGGCGCGGGTGGTGGATATGGAGACGGCGGCCGTGGCCCTGGTGGCCGAACAAAACCGGTTGCCCTTCATCGCCTTCCGCAGCGTCTCCGACCTGGCGGGGGCAGACCCGGATACCAATCGGATCAACACCTTCCTGGGGCTGGCGGCCAGCAATGCCGCCAAGGTATTGATCAGCTTCCTGGCAGAAATGCCGCTGATAGACCGTAAGAATTAATCCGTAAAGATGTGCCTACCTATCCGATTGGGTGGGAAAACCCGGCTTCAAACCGGGCGGGAACGGTCTACAGTCAATCAACGAAGCTATGGTGACAAATAGCGAAGCTGGTTGAATTGTTGCGATCCGTCCTCTCCCGCCGTTTTTTTCTCGCCATGGGCGCTGCAGCCGGAATTTGTTCCGGTCTGCCAGCCCGGGCCAATGTGGGCCGCCTGCGGGTGGCCCTGGCTGCACCGGGCCGGCAGTCCGACCCGTTCTGGCAGATGTCCGCGTCCATCATGCGGGCGGCGGCCCGCGATCTGGATATTGACCTGATCATCGAATGGGGGGAACGCGACCGCAGCCAGATCATCGCCCTGGGCGAAGCACTGGTCGATCAGCAGCCCGATTATCTGCTGGTGGTCAATGAATATCGCACGGCCGTCCCCCTCATCCAGGCGGCCCAGCGCCGTAACATCCCCTGCCTTCTCACCTTCAGCGGCCTGATGGAAGAAGATGTTGCCATGCTGAATAATGGCGGTGGGATTCACTATCTGCTGGGCTCCCTGATGCCGGATAATCTCGGGGCTGGCCGTTTCATGGCCCGTGCCCTGATCGAAACAACACGGCGGGCCGGCCTGTCCAGGGATGGCAAGGTGCCGCTGATTGCCATCGGTGGCGCACGTTCCGCCGTTGCCGCCCTGGATCGGCTGGCCGGGCTTTATCAGGTGTTGCGCGCGGATCCCGCCGCCCAGCTGCTGGATGAGGTATCGGTGAACTGGAGCCGGGAGGAGGCCTATCAGCGCACCCTGGCCCTGCTGCGCCGCCAGCCGCAGGTCACCGCTGTTTGGGCGGCCAATGATGATATGGCGCTGGGGGCCATGCAGGCCGCCATTGATCTGGGCCGGCGCCCCGGCGGCGATATTTTCTTCGTTGGCCTGAACTGGCAGCGGGAAGCGCTGGATGCCGTGGCCGACGGGCGGATGCGCCTTTCCATGGGCGGCCATTTCCTGGTCGGCGCCTGGGCGCTGGCTTTGCTGCGCGACCATTATGACAGTGGGCAGGCCCCGATCACCGGCGTGCGTGAAGTGGTGAAGCTGGCCGTGATGGATCGGGAACGGGTGGCCCTTTACCGCCAGCATTTCGGGGGCGGCGGCTGGGAAAGGCTGGATTACCGGCGTTTCCGCCAGGGCGACGCCGCCCCCGGCTTTGCGGTGGAGCCGCTGCTGGCCCAATTGCCCCCGGCCAAACCGCTGGGCGATTTCCGCGGCTGAACGGGCTGGGGTCAGCCGCGGCGCTGAAACAGCGCCGCCACCGCCGCCTTGCCCTGTACCAATCCCTCATTGGTCAGGTACAGGCTTTTACTTTTGTTGCGGGCATCATCAATCAGCCCCATGGCGTGCAGCTTATCCAGCACCGACCAGTCATAGCCTTTCCAGGTCTGATGCAACCCCTCCCGCCCCAGATAAAGCAGGGCCAGGGCGGCCTTGGCCACCGCCTCCTCATCAATCTGGTCCCAGTCGATGCGGTGCTGATCGACCAGCGCCTGTATTTCCGGTGTCATCCAGGGCTCTGAGTGGGACATCAGGCTTCTTCCTCTGCGGTAAGCAGGCTGGTGCCTGCATAGATATCGGCCAGGGACAGCTGAACATCCAGCAGGGCCAGGGGCAGCAGCGGCTGGCGGCTTGTCACCAGATCAATATGCCAGGGGCCGCCCGCTTCGGCGCGGTGATAATGGGTGATGCGGGCAGCCTTGGTATCCAGCACCAGATAATGCCGCAGCTCCGGCATTTCCCGGTACAGTTCCCATTTCCAGCTGTAATCATCCTCTGCCGTGGATTTTGACAGAACCTCCGCCACCAGCCCGGCGCCGCCGATGAATTGGTCTTCATCGCGCACCGGGCGACAGGTGACAAATACATCCGGATAGACGACATCCTGGGCGTGATCGGGGGCCAGCTTCTGGTTCTGCTGGAACGCCTCGCAGCTGTGCTGGCGGGCGGCAGGGGCCAGCAGCAGGAACAGGTTGCCGGCGATGCGGTTATGCACCACCTGCCCACCCGCCATCATGCGGATGATGCCGCCCAGAAATTCGTAACGATCCTCCGCCTGGGCTTCCCAGGCCAGGAACTCATCACGGCTGTTGATGCGGTAGCGTCGTGCCTCGGCCATGCCAGCCTCCCTCATCCTCGCCCCATCATAGGCCGAAACCGGGCCGGGATGAAGGGAGGCTGAAGGGCGCCAGGTGCGTTACCCCGGTATCCGGCGCACCGGCGGCAGGGCGTTGCACAGGTCGATATGGCCGGCGGGGCGGATGAAGAAATCATCCTGCCGTTGCCGCCGTGCCTCCAGCCACTGGCCATAGCTGGCGCTTTGGCCGGACAGGACGTGGATTTTCTCCCGCGCTGCCGCCGGCACATCGGCGGCCAGTGTCACGGATTTGATCGGCGTGCGCTGTTCCGGCTTCTCATAGAAGCCCAGATTGCCGGTGCCGCGGGGCAGGGCCGTCAGATGTTCCATCCCCCACAGCACCCTTCCCACCACGGTGATCACCCGGTCCAGCGCGCGGGGGCTGTGGCCAATGACGGTGTAAAGCTCTGCCCCGCTGCCGCTGTCCACCGCCATGTCGCGGCCCACGCCGACAATGCCATAGCAATGGGTCATCCAGGCTTCGCCGGTCTGCCGGTCGCGGGCGGCGGGGAAAATATCGGAAATCCCAACTTCCGGGGCGAAGGCATCCGGGTCGGGCAGGGGGGTGAAGGGCAGGCTTGCCACGCCGCCGGGTACGGTGAATTCTGGCGCCAGCTTGTCCTTGGCCGTTTTCATCGGGCGCGGGGTTTCTTCCGGCATCCCCCATTGGGTGACGTAATTATCCTGCACCCGCACCACGGCGGTGCCGTCATACCAATGTTCACGCGCCAGCTTGCGCATATTCTCCACATGTGCCGGCGCGAAGCCGGGGGCCAGCTCCACCACCACCCGGCCCGTTGGCAGCTCTATATAGAAGGTGTTCTCCGGCACCGGTTCGCGCCAGTCCGCCAGGGGGGAGGCGTCCAGCACCTCCTTGGGCGTGGGGTGGCGCGTTTCGGCGGCCTGGGCGGGGGCCGCCAGTGCCAGGGCAAGGGCCAGCAGGGGCAGGCAACGGGCGAGGTGCATTTTGATTATTCTTTCCGTCGGGATTGCTGTGCTGTCCACTGTCCCAGAAGCGGCGGTTTCCCTCAAGGTTCCAGCTTCTTGCCGGTGAAGGGGTTCCAGCCCTTGGCCGCCAGCACGGCCCAGGCGGTGGCCCCCAGATGCGGTTGGCGGAAATAGAAGAAATCCGCCTCCTTGCTGTCCGGCCCGATGGCAAAACCGGTGCTGAGCTTCGCCCCGCGCGTGGCCCAGAGATAGCCGCCGGGGCTGATATCCCCGGTCAGGCTTTCCAGCAGCGCGGCCGCCTTTTCCGCCTGACCGGTGGCGCGATAGGCAAGGGCTGCCTGTGCCGTGCCCTCCACCCACACACCATCGCGGTCGGCGTTGAAATCAAACCCGCCTGCCACCCCATGGGCCTGTTCGGCATAGGTGAGCGCGCGTTGCCATTCCGCCGGCGCCTCGGCCAGCAGCAGGGGCCAGAGCTGGGCATCCAGGCCGGAATTGCCCTCATTCACTGTGGCGCCATCCTCCAGCGTGCCGGTGGGGAACCAGCCCTTGTCCGCCCGCCAGAGGACATCCAGAAAACCGCGCGCCCTGGCGGTGCCATCCGCCCAGGGGCCGGGGGTGCCGGCGCGTTGCAGCCAGCCGAACAGGGCCAGCAGATCGGTATTATGCTCGGTCGATTTCCAGGTCAGCTTCACCGGCTGGGCGTCATAGCCATGCAGCCCGCCGGTAAAACCCCCTTGGCCGCGCGTATCAGCAGCATTGTCCAGCACCCAGCGGCCCAGCTTGGCGGCCCCTTCCTGAAACCGCTGGTCGCCCGTCGATTCCGCCAGCGTCAGCAGGGCCAGCCCGGCCCAGGCGACATTGCCGGTGCTGGTGCCCACCTGATAGGCATCCTCCGCCCAGCGGCCCGGCTTTTCCTGCCACCAGCCATTGGGCGGGATGGGCCGTTCCTGCTGTGGCCCGGCGCGATAGGCGGTGCGCAGCCGCCCCGCCACCGGCCCGGCCCGGTCGTCCAGCGTGGCGGCCAGCAGCGCCTCCCCGATGCGTTTGGCCTGGGCGCGTTCACCGCAGGCGGTCAGCGCGATGACGGCCAGGGCATTGTCATAGGTGAAGGCGGCGGTTTTCAAGGCCGGTTCCGCCGGCGCGCCGCTGCCGCTGGCGGCATCATAGCTGCGCAGGAAGGCGGGGCCTTTGCCGGGGATGCTGTCCACAGCGATGGACAGCGACCCGCACAGCCGGTTGGAGAGCAGTTTGGCCGCATCCACCGGCCGTTCAGCCGCCATCACCGGCAAAGCCGCCGCCAGGCTGATGCCACAGGCCAGCGCCCGCGCCAGAGATTGCCGGAACCTCACCATGCCTCTTCCTTCTGCAAGGCTGAACTGGCGCAATCATAGTCGCGGATCGTCACGGAAATCTGCCCCTTCTGTGCCGACAGCCGATAGGTCTGGCGGATGTCCGACCCGTGATCGTCGCAGGCCCAGAAGGGGACTTCCACGGCCGACCCGCCCTTGGCCAGGGCCTGCCATGCCGCCTTGCTCATCACCAGGGCCCGGTCAGGCCGGGCGGTGGAGTGCAGCAGGTGCAGCCGGCCCGTTGCCGGGTCGATGCCGGCAGCGGCGTAATATTGTTTGGCGGTGGGCAGCACATTGGTCTGGAACAGGAATTCCAGCGCCTTGCCATCGCCGTCATAATCACCCAGCGCCATGATGCGGACCGGCGGGCGGGCCTGGACGCGGGCGGTGAAGGCGGCGATTTCCGCCGCCCCGGCCTTTGCCATATCCCCATCCCGGTCTTGCACTGGCCAGCGCTGCAGGGCGGCATTGCCACTATCCAACCCTGCTAGGTCGCTGTCCCGGAAGGCAGGGGCAAGGTCCAGCCGGTCCAGCAGGGTGCCATCCGCCCCACGCCGTTCCAGAAACAGCGCCCCTTGCTCGCCATAGGCAAAGCCGTTGCAGGGGCCGGTATCGGCCGTTGCCAGATCATCCAGCCCGCAGAAGGGCCGGGTCGGCCCGTCCCAGACCAGCCGCCATGTCTCCGATCTTCCATCCACGGAAACCTGAATTTCCTCCCGCACAGTTGGCGTCTGCGCCAGGGTGGCGGGTGCCGCCAGCAGCGACAGCAGCAGGGCAAGCCGGGTGATCATGGGGCGCATCAACGGCAATCCTTCAGCAAGGCAAGGGCCTGTCTGCCATTATCCCCGCGCCCGCAGCCCGGCGGCAAGGGTGGCGACCAGTTCTTCCATCAGCAGGTCGGGATCGGTGCGGGAGACACGGGCCAGGTTGCCGGACACGATCCCCTCGCACAGGCCATTCACGGAGGCCCAGATGGTGGTCGCCGCGCGTTCCAGCCGCGCCTCGTCCCCATCGGGGATCAGCGGCGCGATGGCGGCCTCCACCCCGCGCCGGAGTCGGGCCACTTTTTCCAGAAACCAGTCGGGTACCGGTTCGTCCGTCGTTGGTGGACGGTTATCGATCAGGGCCAGATACAGGTTCAAATGGGTAGAGGCGAAGGCCAGATAGGCCCGCGCCTGGGCCAGCAACCGCTGTTCGGGGCTGGCCTGGGGGCCGCCGGCCGCCAGATCCGCCGCCCCCACCGCCACGGCCAGCCGTTCCAGCAGCTCTGCATTCAGATGCAGCTTTACCGTGTCCAGGTTGGGATAGAGATTATACAGCGTGCCGACGGAACAGCCGACGGAGAGTGCCAGTTGCCGTGCCGTCAGGGCACCCAGACCTTGGTCGGCCACCAGACGCCTTGCCTCATGCAACACAACCTGGGCAAGTTCGGCACGCGGCTGACGGCTCATGTGATTTTTTCCTGAAAATCCTGGACCTTCTGGGAAACGATCTTATCTGTACTGCGTGACGCTGGCAGCAAGGATTAAAGAAAATTGTCGTCGCGCTGACCGTGCTACAGACAGAAGGCAGACACCGCAGAGCTGCATATTGAAGCCACGCGAACCCTGACGTAAAACCCATCGCAGAATTTTACGCTACTGCACCCGGCCCGGCATTCACGAAAAATGTCGGGCGCATCGACCGGAACTCCCAATGGCCCCCTACGATCAAGCCCCGAGCGAGCGCTATTCCTTCCTTTTCGGCGCCAACGGCACCTTCATCGCGGAACTGTACGCCCGGTATCAGCAGGACCCCAACAGCGTCGATGCCAGTTGGCAGCGCTTCTTCGCCGAACTGGGCGATGAAGGCCAGGCCATCCTGGCAGAGCTGAATGGTGCCTCCTGGGCGAAGAATACCGCCAAGGTCATCGGCGCCGCCGATCCGGATGCGCCCGTTGCCAAGCCGGGCAAGGGGGATGCGAAGGGTGACAAGGCTGCCGCTACTGCCCCGGCCCCGGCCCCGGCCCCGGTTGCCGGCATCAGCCCGGCGCAGGTCCGTCAGGCCCAGCTGGACAGCATCCGCGCCCTGATGCTGATCCGCAATTACCGCGTCCGTGGCCATCTGTTGGCCAAGCTGGACCCGCTGGGCATGGACAAGCGCGCCGAGCACGCGGAGCTGGATTACCGCCATTACGGCTTCACCGATGCCGACCTGGACCGCCCCATCTTCATCAACAACGTGCTGGGGATGGAAACGGCGACGCTGCGCCAGATCGTGGATGCGCTGCAGCGCACCTATTGCGGTCATATCGGCGTGGAGTTCATGCATATCCAGGATCCGGAGCAGAAGGCCTGGATTCAGGAACGCATCGAAGGCATCCGCAACCAGACGGATTTCACGACCCTGGGCAAGAAGGCCATTCTGCAGCGCCTGACGGCAGCGGAAGGGTTCGAGAAGTTCCTGCAGCTGAAATATACCGGCACCAAGCGTTTCGGCCTGGAAGGTGGTGAGGTGCTGGTGCCCGCCATCGAGCAGGTGATGAAGCGCGGCGGCCAGCTGGGCCTGAAGGAGATTGTGCTGGGCATGGCCCATCGCGGTCGCCTGAACGTGCTGACCAACGTGCTGGGCAAGCCGTTCAAGGCCGTGTTCAGCGAGTTCCAGGGCAACCCGGCCAACCCGGAAGATGTGCAGGGTTCCGGCGACGTGAAGTACCATATGGGGACTTCCAGCGACCGTGACTTTGATGGCAACACCATCCACCTGTCGCTGTCGCCCAACCCGTCGCATCTGGAAGTGGTGAACCCGGTCGTCTGCGGCCGCGTGCGCGCGAAGCAGTGCCAGATTTCCGGCCAGGTGCCGCCGTCGGACGAAAGCCGCAACCAGGTTCTGGGCGTGCTGCTGCATGGCGATGCCGCCTTTGCCGGCCAGGGTCTGGTGCCCGAGACGCTGTTGCTGTCCGAACTGAAGGGCTACCGCACCGGCGGTATCATCCACTTCATCATCAACAACCAGATCGGCTTCACCACCGCCCCGCAGTACAGCCGTTCCGGCCCGTACCCGACGGAAGTGGCCAAGTCGATCCAGGCGCCGATCTTCCATGTCAATGGTGACGATCCGGAAGCCGTCATCCATGTCAGCCGTATCGCCATCGAATTCCGTCAGAAGTTCCTGAAGGATGTCGTGGTCGACGTGGTCTGCTATCGCCGCCAGGGCCATAATGAAGGCGACGAGCCGGCATTCACCCAGCCGCTGATGTACAAGACCATCGCCAAGCAGGAGACGACGCGCCAGCTCTATGCCAAGCAGCTGGTCGCCGAAGGCGTGGTCAGCCAGGAAGAATCCGACGGCATGGTCAATGAATTCATGGGCCATATGGACCAGGAATTCCAGGCCAGCACCTCCTTCAAGCCCAACAAGGCCGACTGGCTGGAAGGCAAGTGGTCGGGCCTGACCGCTGCCGGTGCCCAGTATAACCGTGGCAGCACCGCCGTGCCGGTGGATGTGCTGAAGGAAGTGGGTCTGGCCATTTCCCGCACGCCGGACGGCTTCAACACCAACACCAAGGTTGCCCGCCAGCTGAAGGCCAAGCAGCAGGCGATTGAAACCGGTGAAGGCATTGACTGGGCCACCGGCGAAGCCCTGGCCTTCGGCACGCTGGCCGTGGAAGGCAACCCGGTGCGCCTGTCGGGCCAGGATGTGGGCCGTGGCACCTTCTCCCAGCGCCATTGCGTGCTGACCGATCAGGTCAACGAGGAGAAGTATGTCGCGCTGAACCATATCCGTCCGGGCGAGCAGGCGACGTTTGAGGTGCATGACAGCCCGCTGTCCGAAGCCGCCGTGCTGGGCTTCGAATATGGCTTCTCCCTGGCTGAACCGCACGCGCTGACCATCTGGGAAGCTCAGTTCGGTGACTTCGTGAACGGCGCGCAGGTCATCATCGACCAGTTCATCAGCTCGGCCGAATCGAAGTGGCTGCGCATGTCCGGTCTGGTCATGCTGCTGCCGCACGGCATGGAAGGCCAGGGTCCGGAACACAGCTCCGCCCGTCTGGAACGCTTCCTGCAAAACTCGGCGGAAGATAACTGGCAGGTCTGCAACATCACCACCCCGGCCAATTATTTCCACGCCCTGCGCCGTCAGCTGCGCCGCGATTTCCGCAAGCCGCTGATCGTGATGTCGCCGAAGTCGCTGCTGCGTCACAAGCTGTGCGTCTCCCCGCTGGCCGATTTCACTGGCGACAGCACCTTCCACCGCGTGCTGGGCGATGCCGCCCCGGATCTGGTGGCGGGCGCACAGGTGCGCCGCGTCGTGCTCTGCTCTGGCAAGGTCTATTACGACCTGTTCCAGGAACGCGAAGCGCGCGGCATCAAGGATGTGGCCATCGTCCGCCTGGAACAGCTCTATCCCTTCCCGCATGAGGCGCTGGCGGTGGAACTGGCCAAGTATCCGAACGCTGATGTGGTCTGGTGCCAGGAAGAATCGGAGAACCAGGGCGCCTGGAACTTCGCCGACCGTCGTATCGAAAAGGTGCTGACGGCCATCGGGCACAAGGCTGGCCGGCCGAAATATGCGGGCCGCGCGGAATCGGCGGCACCGGCCACCGGTCTGCTGCGCCGTCATAACCAGGAGCAGGCGAAGCTTCTGAACGACGCGCTGTCGGTCTGATCGATCCCAATCAACCTATCCAACATATTTTCACGGCAAACGACAAAGGTCCGCAGTCATGGCGACGGAAATCAAGGTGCCGACCCTCGGCGAATCGGTGACGGAAGCAACCGTCGCCCGCTGGCTGAAGAAGGTCGGCGACACGGTTCAGGTGGATGAGGCGCTGGTTGAACTGGAAACCGACAAGGTTACCCTGGAAGTCAACGCCGCCGCCGCCGGTACCCTGACGGAGATCGTGGCCGGCGAAGGTGCCAACGTCGCCGTTGGCGCCCTGCTGGGCACCATCAGCGAGGGCGGTGCCGCCGCTGCGCCGAAGCCGGCTGCCGCCGCTGCTCCGGCACCGGCCCCGGTCGCTGCCCCGGCCCCGGTTGCGGCCCCCGCCGCCGCCGGCGTGATGCCGGCCGCCCGCAAGGTGGCCGAGGATAACGGCGTCGACCCGACCACGCTTGCCGGCACCGGCAAGGATGGCCGCGTCACCAAGGGCGACGTGATCCAGCATCTGGAAACCCCGAAGGCTGCCCCGGCTCCGGCCCCGGCACCCAAGGCTGCCGCCCCGTCCGGTCCGCGCAGCAAGGCCGACCTGGAAGAGCGCGTGCGCATGAGCCGCCTGCGCCAGCGCATCGCCGAGCGTCTGAAGGAAGCGCAGAACACCGCCGCCATGCTGACCACCTTCAACGAGGTGGACATGACGAACGTGATCGCCATGCGCAACCAGTTGAAGGACGCTTTCGAGAAGAAGCATGGCGTGAAGCTGGGCTTCATGTCCTTCTTCGTGAAGGCCTGTCTG
Organism: Niveispirillum sp. BGYR6; assembly: GCF_027568365.1. Taxonomy (NCBI): domain Bacteria; kingdom Pseudomonadati; phylum Pseudomonadota; class Alphaproteobacteria; order Rhodospirillales; family Azospirillaceae; genus Niveispirillum; species Niveispirillum sp. BGYR6. The sequence continues at coordinate 68,721 of NZ_JANLNL010000015.1, forward strand.
GTGGCCCTGAAGGAGCTGCCGGCGGTCAATGCGGAGATCGACGGCACCGATCTGGTCTACAAGAACTATTACGACATCGGTGTCGCCGTCGGCACGCCGCAGGGTCTGGTGGTTCCGGTGGTCCGCGATGCCGACAAGCTGTCCTTTGCCGGCGTGGAAAAGACCATTGGCGAGCTGGGCAAGAAGGCCCGTGACGGCAAGCTGTCGATGGAAGACCTGTCGGGCGGTACCTTCACCATCTCCAACGGTGGTGTCTATGGCTCCCTGATGTCCACGCCGATCCTGAATACCCCGCAGTCGGGTATCCTGGGGATGCACAAGACCATGGACCGCGCGGTTGTCGTCAATGGCAAGGTCGAAGTGCGCCCGATGATGTATCTGGCGCTGTCCTACGATCACCGCATCATCGATGGCCGCGAGGCCGTGACCTTCCTGGTGCGCGTCAAGGAATGCATCGAGAACCCGGAACGCATCCTGCTGGATGTCTGACCGGGCGCTTTGTGCCGTTGATCCTGGAAAGGGCCGCCCGCACAGGCGGCCCTTTTCTTTTGCCTCTTCTTTTATGCTGGGCTCCCGATCATTTTGTCCCCGTGACATTCATGCGTTAACATGATTGAAGCATCGATGAGGGTTAGATGGACCCGCCCGCCTTCGGGCGACCCGCTTTATCGGCAGGATGATTTCAGGGGAAGGCCAGCGGCATCATGGAACTGCTGAAGCAGCTGCATGTCCCGACATTGATGCTGGTGTTCATCGCCACCAGCCTGTCGCTGACCTTTGTCATGGCCGTCTATTGGTGGCGGCAGCGCAATATCCCCGGCCTGGGCTATTGGACCTTGTCCAGCATCGTTGGCTGTCTGGGGTTCAGCTTCCTCATCGCGCGCGGCTATATCCCGCTCTGGCTCTCGGTGATGCTGGGCAACCTGCTGGTGGGGTTCGCCCTGGTGCTGGTGCTGGTGGGCATCCGCCGTTTCTCCGGCCGACCGCCGGGCTGGGCCACACCGCTCTGGACCCTGTTCATGCTGGTGGGCGTGCTGGTTTATGATGTGCTGACGCGGGACGATCTGGTGCTGCGCTCCATCCTGGCCTCCATCTGGCTGTGTGGGATCAACAGCGCCAATGCCTGGGAAAGCTGGCGCTCCGGCCGCCGTACCCGTCAGCATCTGTGGATTTTGCCGACCGGCATTTTCGTCATCATGGCCCTGGTGATGGTGGCGCGGCTGACCGACCTTGTCTTCAGTCCCCGTCAGCTCTTCTATTTCTCACCCAGCCCCAGCAATGGGCTGAACCTGCTGCTTTCCACCGTCGGGGCCAATCTGGGCTGTCTGGCGATGATGGGGGTGACCAATGAATGGCTGCAGCGACGCCTGCAATTGCAGGTCTCGGCCTCGGCCCGCTATGCCCGCCAGCGCGATCAGGCGGCCCAGCGGGCCGAAGCGGCCAGCCGGTCCAAATCGGTGTTCCTGGCCACGGTCAGCCATGAAATCCGCACCCCGATCAATGCCATGATGGGGGGGCTGGAAATTCTGAACGGGGCCGGGGGTGACCGGCTGGCCACCCGGCGCGCGCTGTCGGTGATGGAAAAGGCCGGGCAATCCATGCTGTCACTGCTGGAGGATCTGCTGGATCTCAGCCGGATGGAAGCGGGGCATCTGTCATTGTCCAGCGAACCGGTCGACCTGCACCAGCGGCTTTATGATGCGGTGGAGCTGATGGCCGGGCGGGCGGCAACCGGCGGGCTTTCGCTGGATATCGCCATCGCGCCCGATGTACCGCGCTATGTCAGCACCGATCCGGCGCGACTGCGCCAGATTCTGCTGAACCTGATCGGCAATGCGGTGAAATTCACTGAAGAAGGCGGCATCCATGTCGCTGTGACCCGCCAGCCCCTGCCGGTGGGCGACAAGGCTGGGGCGCATGGCGTGCCGCTGCGCATCACCGTTGCCGATACCGGCATCGGCATCGCCCCGGAAAAGCTGGCCCATGTCTTCGAGCCCTTCTATCAGGCCGAAGCGGGGGACAGCCGCCGCCATGGCGGCGTCGGCCTGGGCCTGTCGATCTGCCATAAGCTGATCCGCATGATGGGGGGCAATATCAGCGTGGACAGCAGCCTTGGCCACGGCACCGTTTTCACGGTCGATCTGCCGATGCCGCTGGCCATGATGCCGCAACAGGGTGGCGCCACGGCGCGCAGCCTGCCCCGCTGGACCCGGCGGCCCCAGGTGATGCTGGTGGAAGATGATGAGGTGAACCGCTTCGTCGCCCAGCAATTGCTGAACCGGCATGGGGTGGAGGTGATCCAGGCCCCTGATGGGGAAACGGCGCTGGCGCTGCTGCGCCAGCAGCCCGTTTCCGCCGTGCTGATGGATATCGGAATGCCGGGGCTGGACGGGTTCGAAACCACGGCCCGGCTGCGGGCCGGCGGTGGGCCCATGGCGCATGTGCCGGTGATTGCGCTGACCGCCAATGTACTGCCGGAAACCGTGGCCCGCAGCCGCATTGTCGGGATGCAGGGCTTCATCGCCAAGCCGATCCGGCTGGAGGAGCTGTTGACGGCACTGGCCGGGGTGATGCCGCCGGACGGGTTGGGGCCGGTGGAGACACCGGCCCCCATGGTGGCCCCGCCACCGGCTTCCATGGCCGCCCTGCGTGGCCGTCTGGGCGATGGCGCCACCGACCAGCTGCTGGCACTCGCCGGGGAACAGGTGGCGCAGGCCCGCCGGGCACTGGCCTTCGATGCCACACCCGATCGGGTGGAACTGCAAGGCATCGCCCTGCGGCTGGCCGATGCGCTGGATGTGGTGGAACTGGCCACCGACGCCCAGGCCCTGCGCGATTGTCTGGCCCTGCTGCGCGGCGATCAGCCGCTGGGCACGGGGCAGGCCGCCATGGATGCCATCCTGGCCGGCGCCCAGGCACGGCTGCCCCGGCCGCAACAGGCAGCCGCATAAACAAACGCCGAATTGATCCAAGTCAGAGAAACAGCGTTCATGAAGTTATAGAAAAGCTCCTGTAGGACGCGCCAAGGAGAGCGCGCCGCTGGGAAGATGAAATATTCGCCCGGCACATGATATAGGAGCCTCTGTTATGAAAAAGACTGCCCTGGCTGCCGCCATTGGTGGCGCCGCCCTCCTGATGTCCGCCGCCACCCCCGCCATGGCGGAGAAGGCCGCCGGGGATTTGCTCGTTCGTGGCCGCGTGATTTTCGTGTCGCCGGATGAAAGCAGCGACCTGAAGCTGGGTAACACCGCCATTCCCGGTCATGCCTCCCTGGACCTGTCCGTCGTGCCGGAACTGGATTTCAGCTATTTCTTCACCGACAATATCGCCGCTGAGCTGATCCTGGGCACCACCCATCACCATCCGAAGGCCAAGGCCACCCCGCTGGGCGCCTCGGTTGATCTGGGCGATGTCTGGCTGCTGCCGCCGACGGTGACCCTGCAGTACCATTTCAACCCGAAGGGCCAGATCAGCCCCTATGTCGGCGCCGGCCTGAACTACACCTTCTTCTATGGCGAAGATCCGGGCCAGGCCCTGGATACCAAGTATGACAACGGCTTTGGCTATGCCCTGCAGGCCGGCGTGGATGTGGAGCTGACCAAGAAGTGGTCGCTGAACCTCGACGTCAAGAAGCTGTGGCTGAACACGGACGTGAAGGTCAATGCCGGCCTGCCGGCCCTGATCAATGCCGATGTTGATATCAACCCCTGGATCATCGGCGTCGGCGTCGGCTACCGCTTCTGATTTGGCTGGGTTAAGCCATGTGAAGGGCCGCAGGGGCTTTCCCTGCGGCCTTTTTGCATTCAGGGCAGCGGCTATGCCCGGCCACGGATGTGATAGGGCTTGGCGTGGCGGGCGTGCGCCGCTACATACAGTGCTCCCTAAATGTTGGCCGCCCCCCGGGTGGTCCACCCTTGTGATCATCAGGAGCCGCCCATGCGTGCCGAGATCCAGGCGGTGATCGAGGCTGTTGAACAGTCCTTGGTCCTGCTGAGGAGGCATCTTTGACTGGGAGAAATCCCTTTTCCGCCTCGACGAACTGACCGCCCTTTGTGAAGACCCCAACCTCTGGAACGATGCTGAGCGTGCCCAGAAGCTGTTGCGGGAAAAGAACCAACTGGATTCGGGCCTGAACGGCACCAGGCAGTTGGAACGCGACATGAAGGATAATCTGGAACTTCTGGAGATGGCCGAGGCCGAGGGCGATCAGGATATGATCACCGAGGCGGAGACCGCTCTGCTGGGCCTGAAGGACCGCGCCGCCAAGATGGAGCTGGAAAGCCTGCTTTCCGGTGAGGCGGATGCCAACGACGCCTTCCTGGAAGTCAATGCCGGTGCCGGTGGCACAGAGGCCCAGGATTGGGCCCTGATCCTGCTGCGTATGTATACGCGCTGGGCCGAACAGCATGACTATAAGGTGGATTTGCTGGACGAGACGAACGGCGAAGAAGCCGGCATCAAGTCCGCCACCATCCAGATCAAGGGGCACAATGCCTATGGCTGGCTGAAGTCGGAAACGGGCGTTCATCGTCTGGTGCGCATTTCCCCGTTCGACAGCCAGGCGCGGCGCCACACCTCCTTCTCCTCCGTGTCCGTCACCCCGGTGATCGACGACAAGATCAATGTCGAGATCAATGAGAAGGATGTGAAGGTTGATACGTTCCGCGCCAGCGGGGCCGGCGGCCAGCACGTCAACAAGACCGACTCGGCGGTGCGCTTCACCCACATTCCCACCGGGATCGTGGTGTCGTGCCAGCAGGAACGCAGCCAGCACAAGAACCGCGCCAAGGCGTGGGACATGCTGCGCGCCCGCATCTATGAGATGGAACTGCGCAAGCGCGAAGAGGCGGCCAACGCCCTGGAAGCCACCAAGACCGATATCGGCTGGGGCCACCAGATCCGCTCTTACGTGCTGCAGCCCTATCAGATGGTGAAGGATCTGCGCACGAATGTGGAAACCAGCGACAGCGCCGGCGTGTTGAACGGCGATCTGGACCGGTTCCTGCAGGCGGCCCTGGCACAGCGCATCCAGGGCCATGGGGATCAGCAGGCCGGCTGACGGTCCCTGATTCCGGCGGCCATAATCCGATATGATGGTCACCCGGCAACAAAATGTTGCCGGGTGACTGTTTTTGCCGCACAACATTTGACAGTTTCCCGGGGAATCTGTCGGTTTCCGTTCCCGGTCCGGAAAATTTCAAACGAAATTCATCGAATGTCGCCCCTGGCGGGCGTCTTCGGCTTTGCGCAGGGATTGCCGCATGATCGCAGCGGATACGAGCGGGTTTCCTGACCCGACCGGGTTCGGCCTGGGTGACGGGCGGTTGATGGCTGCCTATTTCGAATCGACCCAGCAGATGCTGATCCTGCTGGACCCGGACGGGCTGGTGCTGTCTGCCAACCGGGCTGCCCTGCGCAGCGGCGGCCTGCTGCTGCAAAGCCTGATTGGCCGCCCCCTCTGGTCTACGCCCTGGTGGCAGGGGGCGCCGTTGGAACAGGAACGGCTGCGTGCCGCCATTCTGGCCTCTGCCCGGCGCGGCGCCACCATCCGCATGGATTTGCAGACCGGCCCCGGCTTCATGGCGCCGCTGATCTTCGATCTGGCGCTGACCCCGATCCTGGATGAACGCGGGCGCGTCCATCGCCTGATGGTGGAAGGCCGCGACGTGACGGAGGCGCGGGAGATTGAGACCGCCCTGCGCACCAATGAACAGCGCCTGCGCGACATGGTGGAAGGCTCGGTGCAGGGCATTGTGGTGCATCAGGGCGGGCATATCCTGTTCGCCAACCCGGCCTTTCTGGAAATGACCGGCTATGCCGATCTGGGCGCGCTGCGGCGCGCCGGTATTTCCAGCATCATCCTGAGCAGTGAGCTGGAAACCGCGCAGATGGAATGGGATCGGCTGCTGGCGGGCGATCAACTGCCGGTGCAGCGCAACCGGATGCTGCGCTGTCAGGATGGTGCGCTGATCTTTGTCGATGTGCTGGCCCGTGCGGTGGATTGGGATGGGCATAAGGCCATCCAGGCCACGCTGGTGGATGTGACGGCGCAGACCCAGGCGGCCACGGCAGAGGCGGCGCGGCTGGCGGCGGAGGAGGCATCGCGCGCCAAATCCGCTTTCATCGCCACCATGAGCCATGAGCTGCGCACGCCGCTGAACGCCATTCTCGGCTTTGCCGGGATGATCGCCGCCGATGCCGGGCCGGATGATCCCCATGCCGAATATGCCGACGATATCATCATGGCGGCCCGGCATCTGCTGTCCCTGATCAATGACATGCTGGACCTGTCGAAGATCGAGGCGGGGCGGCTGGTGCTGGACCTGTGCTGGATTCCGCTGGAACATGAATTGCGCCAGGTGCGCCGCATCGCCCAGGGGCTGGTCCGCGCCAAGGAACTGGCCTTTGATCTGGAGATGACCGGGGCGGAGGGGGTGCAGCTGCTGGGCGATGAACGGGCGGTGCGCCAGCTGCTGCTGAATATCGTCGGCAATGCGGTGAAATTCACCCCCGATGGTGGTTCCATCCGCATCAAGGTGGGGCTGGAGGCGGATGGCGACCTGACCATCGTGGTGGCTGACAGCGGGGTGGGCATCCAGCCCGATGATCTGCACCGCATCTGGCGGCCGTTCGAACAGGTGGGCCGGGTGCAGGACCATCAGCATGGCACCGGGCTGGGGCTTTCCATCGCGCGGGCGCTGGCGGAACTGCACGGCGCCAGCGTTTCCGTGGAGAGCCGACCCAATGAAGGCACGGCCTTCAGCTTCCGCTTCCCGGCCAGCAACGTTGCCATCGCCCAACCGCCGGGCGAGCGCCCGGCGGATTGATAGAAATTTCCCTCAGGCGCTCTTGCGGCTGTCCACCCACTGCGCCACCACCTCTTCCAGGATGGGCAGGGTAACGGGGCCGTTTTTCAGCACGGTGTCGTGGAAGCCGCGGATGTCGAACTTGTCGCCCAAGGTGGCCTTGGCCTGTTCGCGCAGCTCCAGAATCTTGTTCATACCGATCTTGTAACCCAAGGCCTGACCGGGCCAGACGAAATAGCGCTCGATCTCGTTTTCATTGTCGGCAATGGGGTTGGCGGTATTCTCGCCCATCCAGGCAATGGCCTGTTCGCGCGTCCATTTCTTGGCATGGATGCCGGTATCCACCACCAGCCGGCCGGCGCGGAACAGTTCGGACACAATGCGCCCGGCCTCTGACAGCGGTTCCTTGTAGAAGCCGAAATCCTTGGTCATGCGCTCCGTATACATGGCCCAGCCTTCGCCATAGGCGGTGTCCCAGGTGAAGCGGCGGAAGGTGGGGATGCCGTCGGTTTCCTGGGCGATGGCGATCTGCATATGGTGGCCGGGCAGCGCCTCGTGGTGGCACAAAGCCTCCAGATCATGCCGCGTCTGCACCGACATGTCGGACAGGTTGGCATAGAAGACGCCGGGGCGGGAGCCATCGGGGGAGGATTGTTCATAAAAGGCGCTGGGCGTGGCCTTTTCCCGATAGGCCTCCACCGGCTTCACCACCACCTTGGCCTTGGGCAGGGTGCCGAACATCTCCGTCAGGCGGGCGGCCACACCCTCAATATAGCCGGTGGCGGTGGCCAGATACTCCTTGCGCCCCGCCTCGCTGTCGGGGAAGCGCATGGCAGGGTCGGTGCGCAGATGCTGGAAGAAATCCTGCACGCTGCCCTTGAAGCCCAGCTTGGCCATGGCCTGCTGCAGCTCGCCATGCAGGCGGGCGGTTTCCGACAGGCCCAGCGCGTGGATTTCATCCGCTGTCATCAGCAGACCGGTATGGAAGCGGATTTGGGCGCGGTAATATTCATCGCCTTCCGGCAGGGCCCAGGCGCCGTTATTGGCGGTCTGCTGCTTTTGGAACTTTTCAATGGCCGCGATGAAGCGGGCATAGGCGGGCTTCAGCTTATCAGCAAGCGCCGCGCGGCCGGCGCGGATCAGCGCTTGTTTCTCCGCGGCGGGGATGGCGAGCTTGGCCACCTTCTCCGTCAGGTCGGCCAACAGCGGGCTGTCCGGCCCCTTGGTGAAGGGGGCCCCTTCCGCCACGCTGCGGGCAGCCGTCAGGATGCGGGGGAAGCTGAAGGCGGGCGGCAGCACGCCCTTTTCCGCCTGCCGGCCCATCTGGTCGATGGTGATATCGATCAGCGTGGCGGCCCCGTTCAGGCGGGTGACATAATCCTCCGCATCCTGTTTCTTCTCCACGGCGTGATAGCCGATCAGGAAGGAGGGGATGTTGGTATGCACGCCTTCCAGATGGCTGACGGCGAACTGGTGGAAGCGCCAGCGATAAAATTCAATGCCGGTGGTCAGCTTCTGTTCGAGCAGCCGGTGGCTGATCCGGGCCGACGGCGACAGGCTGTTAATGTCAAAGCCGCGCAGTTCCTTCAGCGTCGCGGCGGCGATGCGCAGGCTTTCCTGTTGATAGCCCTCATCGGGCAGGGTCCAGGCATCGTGGCGGCCGGGCAGGCCCAACCGGGTGCGCATTTCCGGGCTGCGCGCCAGTTCATCCTGCCAGGCCTTTTCCAGAAAGGCGTTGAACGCCTTGTCCGTGGCCGGTTCCGGGGCAGCGGCAAAGGCCAGACGCGCCATCACCCCATCCAGGGCGGCAGCGGTGGCGGACAGGGCGAACAGACCGGCAAGGGTGGCGCGGCGGCTCAACATCGGCGGTTTCACTCCAAGAAACGGCGGCCAGCGGCGCCGGTGGCTGAACAGATGCCGCCCATCCTAGCCGGATCGGGTTTTACGCCAAGCCTGCTGTTGTAACGGGCCTGTAACGGCGGGGTGTTTCTTCGCCATTCTCTTGCCACCCTTGGCGGCCAGCATGGGCACCATCGGATGTCACAATATGCCGGACCCCATCCCATGCGCCGCCTCTCCCTTGCCCTGATGGCCCTGTTCGCCGCCCCCCTGCTGGCTAGCCCCGCCCTGGCCGCCCCCCAGCCGGAATGGCACCGCGCCTGCGCTGCGGATGGGGTGGTGCCGCTGCAATCGGCGCCGGTGATCAAACAGATTCAGACCGAACTGGCCATTGCCGGCTTTGATGCCGGCAAGCCCGATGGCGCCGTCGGCCGGGGCACCCGCCAGGCCATCCGGGATTATCAGAAGCTGGCGGGCCTGAAGCCGGATGGCTGCCCGTCAGAGGCGCTGTTGCAGCGCCTGTCCTTTGGCCTGCCCAAGGTCTATAGCGACCGCCGCCCGGCCATGCCGACGGAAACGGTACAGGTGCAGGAGGAATTGCTGCGCCGGGGCTATTGGGCTGGTCCGGCGGATGGGCGGCTGGGCAAGACGACGGTGGAGGCAATCCGCCAGTTCGAACTGGATAATGACCGCCCGCTGACGGGGGAGGTCAGTTCCACCCTGTTGCGGGATCTGAAGACGGGCGACCTGTCCAAACGGCGGAATTGAGCCTCATTACCACCGCCCGGTATTACCCCGCATAAACATTGGCTTGCCGCAGCCGCAGCCCCACCAGCTGGCCCGGCACCGGGGCGGTCTGGGTGCTGTCGCGGTCAAGGACGGCTTCCACCACCTGGCCCTGGAAATCCAGGTCCAGGCGCAGCTGCGGGCCGACCGGTTGCACCAGCCGGACCCGGGCCTGCAGGATATCCGGGCCGGCCTCGGCCAGTTCGATATCGTGGGCGCGGATATAGGCGATGGCCTTGCCGCCTGCCGGGGCGGCGTTGACAATCGGCACGCGGGCATTGCCGATCAGGGCGGCCCCGCCCTCCACCTGGCAGTCCAGCCGCGTGCCGCCGCCCAGGAAGTCGCAGACGAAGGCGGATGCCGGACGGTCATAGACCTCTGCCGGGGTGCCGACCTGCTCAATCCGACCCTTGTTCAGGATGGCGACGCGGTCGGCCAGTTCCAGCGCTTCTTCCTGGTCATGGGTGACGAAAACCGTCGTCACCCCCATGCCCTTATGGATATCGCGCAGCCAGCGGCGCAGTTCCTTGCGCACCTTCGCATCCAGGGCGCCGAACGGTTCATCCAGCAGCAGTACACGCGGCTCCGTGGCCAGCGCGCGGGCCAGGGCCACGCGCTGGCGCTGGCCACCGGACAGCTGGTTGGGGTAGCGCCCGGCCAGCGGGGCCAGTTGCACCAGTTCCAGCAGGTCCATCACCTTCTGCTTGATGGTGGCCTCAGCCAGCTTGGGCTTGCGCCGGGCCACCCGCAGGCCGAAGGCCACATTCTCGAACACGGTCATGTGCCGGAACAGGGCATAATGCTGGAAGACAAAGCCGACGCGCCGGGCGTGCGGTGCCGTCACTGTGGCTTCCTCGCCTTCGATCAGCAGGGTGCCCTCATCGGCGAAATCCAGCCCGCCGATCATGCGCAGCAAGGTGGTCTTGCCTGATCCGCTGGGGCCCAGCAGGGCCATCAGCTCCCCATTGGCAATATCCAGATCGATGCCGTCCACGGCGGCAAAACCACCGAAACGCTTGGTCAGGCTCTTGATTGAAATGCTCATGATGCGTTTCCGGTCAATGGCGGCGGGTGGTGGCGGCCAGCTCGGCGCCATGGCGCCATTCCAGCAGCGACTTGGCGAGCAAGGTCACCAGCGCCAGGATGGCCAGCATCGAGGCCACGGCGAAGGCGGCCACGAAATTATACTCGTTATAGAGAATTTCCACATGCAGGGGCATGGTGTTGGTCTCCCCCCGAATATGGCCGGAAACCACGCTGACGGCCCCGAATTCCCCCATGGCGCGGGCATTGCACAGCAGCACGCCATACAGCAGACCCCAGCGGATATTGGGCAGGGTGACGCGGCGGAAGGTCTGCCAGCCGGAAGCCCCCAGGGTGATCGCCGCCTCTTCCTCGTCATTGCCCTGCGCCTGCATCAGCGGGATCAGTTCGCGGGCCACGAAGGGGAAGGTGACGAACATGGTGGCCAGCACCAGTCCCGGCACGGCAAAGACGATCTGGATGCCATGGTCGCGCAGCCAGGGACCAAAAATGCCATGCGCGCCGAACAGCAGCACATAGACCAGACCGGAAATCACCGGGCTGACGGAAAAGGGCAGGTCGATCAGGGTCAGCAGCAGCGACTTGCCGGGGAATTTATGCTTGGTGATGGCCCAGGCGGCGGCGATGCCGAACACCATATTGGCCGGCACGGCGATGATGGCGACCAGCAAGGTCAGCTTGATGGCGGCCAGCGCGTCGGGCTCAATCATGGCCTCCCAATAGGTGGCAAGGCCGCGGCGCAGCGCTTCGGTAAAGACCCCCGCTAACGGCAGCAGGATGAAGAAGCCCAGGAAGCCCAGGGCCACCAGCATCACCAGCGCCTTCACCCACCAGGGTTCGGCCAGGGCAGGGCGGCCGGCCCGATTCTGTGTCACAGGTCCACTCATCTTACATCCCCGCCCAGCGACGGCTCCAGCGCTGGAGCAGGTTGATCACAAGCAGCATGATGAAGGAAATCAACAACATGGCGACGCCAATGGAGGCTGCACCAGCATAATCATACTGCTCCAGCTTGATGACGATCAGCAGGGGCGTGATTTCCGACACCATCGGCATATTGCCGGCAATGAAGATGACCGAGCCATATTCACCGACCGCGCGCGCCAAGGCCATGGCGAAACCGGTCATCAAAGCCGGCAGGATGACGGGGAAAATGACGCGGATGAAGGTTTCCAGCCGCGTTGCCCCCAGACAGGCGGCCGCCTCCTCCAGCTCCGTATCCAGTTCCTCCAGCACCGGCTGCACGGTGCGGACCACGAAGGGCAGGCCGATGAAGGTCAGCGCCACCACGATGCCCAGCGGCGTGAAGGCCACCTTGATGCCCAGCGGGTCCAGATATTGGCCGATCCAGCCATTGGGGGCATAAAGCGCCGTCAGTGCAATGCCGGCCACAGCGGTGGGCAGGGCGAAGGGCAGGTCGACAATGGCATCCACCACCTTCTTGCCGGGAAATTCATAGCGCACCAGCATCCAGGCCACAGCCAGCCCGAACACGGCATTGATGGCAGCCGCGAAGAAGGCGGTGGTGAAGCTGAGCTTCAGCGCCGCCAGCACGCGCGGCTGGGTCACCGCCGCGAAGAAGCCGGAAAAGCCCAAATCCATCGGCCGCAGGGCCAGGGCTGCCAGTGGGATCAGCACGATGATGGTGAGATAGAAAAGGGTGATACCCAGCGTCAGCCCAAAACCGGGGATGATCGACCGGTCCCGCCGGGGAAAGACGGAGAAGAAAGAACGTCCCGTCACTGGCCAAACCTTTCAAACGTCACGCTGGCACTTCCCTGTTCGTTGGGCCCAACTCTGTGGTTTTCGGCCCCGGTTGTAAAGGCAACATAGAAACGCCCGCCCCCAGTTATCTGCCGGGGGCGGGTTTGTTCAGGATGGGGCGCTGTTGCTTGCCAAGGCCCCGCTTACTGGCCGGGCTTGTAAATCTGGTCGAAGACACCGCCATCAGCGAAATGGGTCTTCTGGGCCTGCTGCCAGCCGCCGAACTTGGTGATGTCGAACAGCGTCAGCTTGGGGAAGCGGTCGGCATATTTCTGGGCCAACTGCGGCAGACGCGGGCGGTAATAATGCTTGGCCGCCAGTTCCTGGCCCTCCGGGGTGTAGAGATAGGTCAGGTAGGCTTCGGCCACCTTGCGGGTGCCCTTGCGATCGACATTCTTGTCCACCACAGCCACTGGCGGTTCCGCCAGGATGGAGACGGAGGGAACGACGATTTCCAGCTTGTCCGGCCCCAGTTCATTGATGGCCAGGAACGCCTCGTTCTCCCAGGCCAGCAGCACGTCACCAATACCGCGCTGCACGAAGGTGGTGGTGGCGCCGCGCGCCCCGGTATCCAGCACCGGCACATTCTTATAGAGCTTGGAGACGAAATCCTTGGCGGCATCCTGGCTGCCGCCGGCCTTGCCCTCGGCATAGCCCCAGGCGGCCAGATAGTTCCAGCGCGCCCCACCGGAGGTCTTGGGATTCGGGGTGATGACCTGGATACCCGGCTTGATCAGATCATCCCAATCCTTGATACCCTTGGGGTTGCCCTTGCGCACCAGGAAGACGATGGTCGAGGTATAGGGGGAGGAATTATAGGGCAGCTTGGCCTGCCATTCCTTGGACAGCAGATTGCCGTTTTCCACCAACGCATCAATGTCATAGGCCAGCGCCAGGGTCACCACATCGGCATCCAGCCCATCAATGACCGAACGCGCCTGCTTGCCCGACCCGCCATGGGAGGCCTTGATCTCCACCGCCTCGCCCGTCTGATCCTTCCAGTGCTTGGCAAAAGCGTCGTTGAATTCCTTGTAGAATTCACGGGTCGGATCATAGGAGACGTTCAACAGCTGGCTGTTGCCCCAGACGGGGCTGACCGCCAGCGTTGCCAGGGCGGCAGTGGCGATGGCGACGCGCTTGAACCATTTCATGGTGGCCAATTCCTTCGATTCCTTGGCCGGCGATGCCGGCGGGTGGCGGGCCCACGAAGGTTATTCGTGGCGCTTTAGCGTTTGGTGCGCGGCGCAAGCTGCCCGATCAAATTGCCGCGGCCGGTCGGTATTTCCTACCGGTGATATGGAGATTGTGCTAGCTTAATTTTGCTGTCAATAAAAAATTTAAACATATAAAAAATGTTAAATACCAAAACAACGGTTTGCCAGCGCAGTGCCAGGGCGTGCCGTCGCTGCCAACAGCCAGCCAAAGCACATCCTTCATCGATACCCGACGGTATGATGACACGAACTACGACGATGTGACGGTGAAATATTGCCGCGATGGGGCGGTCAGCCGCCGCGCTGCCAGACCTTGCTGATCAGGAAATTCTTGGCCAGGAACTGATAAGTGCGCTTCAGGCGGTTCTCGGTTTCGGTATCCCGTTCCGGATCGTGACCGTTCCACATGTCGATCATCTCATCCCACAGCATCAGCAGGGTGTGCAGTTCGTCGCGCATATGGCGGATGAAGGTGACCTGGGCATCAAAGGTGCTGAGCATGGCCATCACCTCGGCGGTCTGGCCGTCCACCTGATTGAACAGATCGTCAAAATGCCCCAGCGGTTGTTTGGCCAGGGCGACCATGCGGGCAATGTCATTGGCCAGTTGCTGATCGCTGCGGAAAATTCGCTTCGACTGGGCCAGCTTGACCATCATCTTCTGGATATGGCCGTAACGTTCGCGCAATGCCTCGATATAGGACATTTCGCGGGCCAGATTATCCACCTTGTCGACGATTTCCTGCTTGCGCTCCTCAGGAATACCGAACTGCTTGGCCAGCTTGCTGAAGGCTTCCTGCACGCGGACCTTGGTCTGCGGATCCTCGACGATCTTTTCCAGCTCGTAAGGATCGTTGACCATCTCCTCCTTGCCGCTGATCCAGGAGACGAGCTGCAAAGTCAACCGGCCACGGGCAATGGTCAGATGGCGTTCTTCCACCCGCCACGACGCGGTGCCATCCAGCAGTTCACGGGGGATGCTGTCGCCGGGACGGATTTCTTTGACATATTTCAGCCCCTTCTCGACGATGCCCAGCAGGCGCGCATCCTCGCTCCGGTCGTCGATATAGAAGGATTCGCGCAGGGTGCGGAACGGGATCTTGCCCCAGACATCGCCCAGATGCACGGCGAACACCGGCTCGGTATGTTCATGCAGGGAGAAATAGCCACCGGGAAGGGAGAAGACCTTGCTTTGAAACAGGAAATGGGTGCTGGTGCTCGGCTCCTCCCCAGCTCCTCCTGTTGCCCTTCCTGTGGCCGCCAATTCCCGTTCAGACACTGACCATTGCCGGATTTCCCCGGTCCCTACTGCTTGGCAACAGAGGCACCATAGCAGAAGCAGCGCCGGGTTCGCAGTAGTCCTTTATGTCCTTAAGGATGAACCGCCCCGATAGGGTGCGCGATATTCCAGGGTGCCAAGGGGAAACCCTAAGGTGCAGCCCGCGGCCCCGCCTCAATCATTCATCATTTTGGCGCTTTTGATCGCGTCGCGGATCAGCACGCCTTTGCGCAGGATATTATCGACAATCCGGCCCTGCACCAGATCAATGCCGGCCTTTTCCGCAAACATCAGGCCCGAAACGCTGCCGCAGCGGGCCAGGATGAAGCGGCAATTGCTTTGCCCCCGGATCTTGTCGGCGAACACTTCATATTCATGGTCCGACATCGCTTCCATTTCGTCGGTCCAGAAAATTTTGGCATAGTCACAGGCCATATATTCCAGGTCCATATGGGTGACCCAGAAATCATTCAGCCCGTCGATACAAATCTGGTAGCCCTTGGCGGTGGCGAAATCCACCACCTCCTTATAGGTGTCGATATTCTCCACCAGATCGGCCTTGTTGATTTCCAGCACGACATTGCCGCGCAGGTCGGCCGTCAGCTTTTCGTCGAACTTCACAAAGGATGCTGACATGATGGTGGAGAGATTGAGATTGAGGCCGATGCGGCGGCCGCGCAGGAAATCCACCCCGTAATTCAGGGCCTTCAGGACCGAATTGTCCAGATTGGCCGTGAAATAGCTGAACAGCCATTTATTGGCGGTGATGTCATATTGCGGCGACAGCCGCTCTTCCAGCGCTTTGATGGCGATATATAGCTCAAAATATTCGTAATGATTGTTGTCTGTGGCCTGGATATTCACCACCGGCTGGTTCAGCATGAAAGGCGAAAGATCGAACATCTGCACGGCACGTTCGATCTTGCCCAGTTCCTCCAGCGTGATGGGGGGCTTGGTTTCCGTCTGCGCGGTGGCTGGGTCATTCTCCCGCGCCAGCCCTTCAATGAAGCGGATCACATTCACGAAGTTCAGCGACAACTCCATGATGGAGTAGAGGCTGTCCTCCCCATAAGGATTGCGCTTCATCATGCTGGTGCGCGACAGCATCAGCTTTTCGATCTTCGAACAGACGTCGGAGATCAGGGAGAATTTGATCCCCTTGTACAGCACGATGACATCATCATTCGACAGGCTGAACACCTGCAGATAGGCCGACTGGTCGGCCGTTTCCTGCATCGCCCGTTTGATGGAGATGATGTCGAGCTGGCTCTTATCCTTCAGCAGCGACATATGCAGATGGATCAGGCGCAGGCCTTGTACTTCCCGCTTGGCCGATTGCAGCAGGGTCAGCAGCTTCTGGTCATCATATTCGGGTCTGTCCGGCATCGCGTTCGCAGACGAACGCTCGCCAGGCTTTACCCTGACCCAGTCGCGTTTCGGTGCATTCGGCTGCCGATTCATAAAACCGCCTTACGCCCTTTTCAGGTCGCCTGCACCGGCCACCATGACCGGCACATCCCTATCGCCCCGGCATATCCGCGTATCGTGCGGTTAATTTGCCGTTAGCAGTGAACTATACAAAATTTTAGCTATATCCAATACAACGAAATTCGATCTGCAATGCGATCATCGCAGATCGGCAACGGCGCGCAACCGATCTTCCGTATGTTTTTTGATTGGACTTCTGGCCGTAGATCGGCAGGGAGGGATGGCTGGGGCGCCAGGATTCGAACCTGGGAATGGCGGTACCAAAAACCGCTGCCTTACCGCTTGGCGACGCCCCAGCATCAGGGCCCGTTACCGGGCGGCGCGCACCATAGTCAAATTCATCTGCCGGTGCAACGGTATAGAAGCAGTTTTTTTACGGCCTGTTCGGCAGGGCGCGGTTTCGCGGCCGTGGCCTTGCCAAACTAGCAGGTTACGGCTTGATGACTATATGCTACCCAGCGCACCCTCGAACGGTTCGACGGTGTTTTAGCCCGGCGCCGGGGTCCGATCCCCCCGCCGGGAAGAGAGGTTTTTGAAAGATGAGCAGGAAACGTGAAGGCGGCAGCGCCGCCAAGGGCCCCACCCAACGCCAGCTGCGGGTGGGTGAAGAACTGCGCCACGTGCTGGCCGACATTCTGCGCCGGGCGGATTTCCGCGATCCCGCGCTGCTGGATATCAATGTCACGGTCACCGAGGTACGGATCAGCCCCGACCTGAAGAACGCCACCGCGTTTGTCATTCCGCTGGGCGGTGGTCACCCGGATCTGATTCCGGCGCTGAATCGCGCGGCCCTGTTCCTGCGCGGCCAGATCGCCAGCGAAGTGCGCTTGCAGCATGTGCCGCGCCTGTCCTTCCAGGCCGACAGTTCCTTTGAATATGCCAGCAAGATCGACCGTCTGCTGCATGACCCGCACGTGGCACAGGATATCGTCCGCCACCTGGATGGCGAGGGCGTGCCGATGGATGAGACGGTGGAGGAACTGCTGGAGGAGGAAGGCGACGAGGATGGTGCCGCCGACTCCGACGCCCAGGATGTGAGCGGGCAGAAGAACCATGGCGCGTAAGCGCAAGGGCGTTCCCCGCCATGGCTGGCTGGTGCTGGACAAGCCCGGCACCATGACCTCCACCCAGGCCATGGCCAAGGTGCGCTGGCTGTTGAAGGCGGAAAAGGCGGGCCATGGCGGCACGCTGGACCCGATCGCCACCGGCATCCTGCCCATCGCCTTTGGGGAGGCGACGAAGACCGTTCAATATGCCATGGACGGGCACAAGACCTACCGATTCGTGATGAAATTCGGGGAGGCGACGGACACGGACGACCGTGCCGGCACGGTCATCGCCACCGCCCCCGGCCGCCCCACCGATGCGGAGATTGAGGCGGTGCTGCCCCGCTTCACCGGGCTGATCGCCCAAGTGCCCCCGCAATATTCCGCCATCAAGGTGGATGGCGAGCGCGCCTATGATCTGGCGCGGGAGGGGGAGGTGGTGGAACTGGCCTCGCGTACCGTGCGGGTGGACCGCTATCAGCTGATCGGCCGCCCGTCTGCCGATGAGGTGGAATTTGAGGTGGCCTGTGGCAAGGGCACCTATATGCGCAGCCTGGCGCGTGACCTGGCGGTGGCGCTGGGCACCGTCGGCCATATCACCGTGCTGCGCCGCCTGTCGGTGGGGCGTTTCACCCTGGAAAATGCGGTGACGCTGGAGGAGCTGGAGCAGATTGTCGCCGCCGGGGAACGTGACCCGGACGATTTGCTGCTGCCCATCGAAACAGCCTTGGACCAGCTGCCCGCCATCGACCTGTCCGCCACGGAGGCGCAGCGCCTGCGCCATGGCCAGGGCGTCTTGCTGCTGCGTCGGGGCGATCTGGAACGGCTGGAAGCGGTGCGGGAAGGGGCCGCCCTGGCCACCGAAGCCGGCCGCCCGGTGGCCCTGGTCCGCTTGGATGGTGCAGAACTGAAGCCGGTGCGGGTGCTGCACGTTTAAGGGCCGCCCCCTTCAAACGAAAAAACACCCCGGTGGCGGCGGCCACCGGGGTGAAGATTTTCCAGGTTGAGAGAGGCAAGAGATTGTCCAAGGCCCGGGATTGGGCTTTGGATAATAGACGGACCGGGTGGGGTTGGGGGCTTCAGGTTCCACCCCCACCCGGTCCCGCGTCACCCCCGCGACGCGCCGGCCTTGGCCGGTCCCTTTGCCGTGGCATTGGCGATCAGGGCGCGTGCCTGTGCCACGGCGTCACTGCTGGCCGTCTTGCCGTCCTTCACGGCGTCGGCCAATTCCATCAAAGCCTTTCCGGTGGCAGAGCCATTCTCGGCCTCCTGCACCAGATGAATACCGCCCTGGGCCGCCATCACCGCTTCCCAGCTCTTGCGCACGGCCGCCCAATAGGTGGCGGTTTTGGCCATATAGCTGTCGGCGGCGGCGATATCGAAATCGGTGGAGGGGCGGTAGCTGTTCAGCACCACCTCATGCACGAAGGTGGCCGGTTTGCCGTCGCGGCTGCCCACCTTGGCATTATCCTGTTCATGCACCCAGCCGGCGGGCGTCAGGGCATGGCGGTTGATGCCGATATAATGGTCATAAGGCGGCTTGCGCACGGCATCGCGGCGGGCCAGCGGGCGGGCCGTTTCATCGCTGACCCAGCGGGTTTCCCCCCGGTCATAGGCCCAGCGGCCCACCCCGCCATAGCGCGGCGAATCGTCGGTCTGCCAGACGGTCTGCGACCAGGCGCCATTCCGGCTGGCGATTTCAATGGGCTTCACCACCCATTGGTCAGGCCCGCCATAGACCAGCACCGTTTCCGGCTCATAGGTCCAGTCCTGACGCCAATGCTTGACGATATAGGGCTTGTCTTCCTCATCCTTGACCACCAGCAGGTGCTGCAGGCGGATGGTGCGGCCGGTATCCTCAATCACCCGCACCGCCTCGAACCCACCGGACCGCTTGGCCTCCAGCGGCTCATAACCGGGGACGAAGGCGGCGGTTTCCTGGAAATTGAAGGTGACGCGGTAGGTACCAGCCATGGCCAGAATGGCGGCCCGGTCGCGGTTGAAGGCGGTGCAATCCGGCTTGCCACAGGCAGCGCTGTCCTGCGCCAGGGCGGTGCCGGATGCCAGAGCCAGCATGGTGCCGGTGGCGAGCGTGGCGGCGAACAGGGTACGGCGGTTCAGCATGATCTTTCCTTCCCCGCTCACAGTTTCACGGTCAGCGAGACGCTGGCATTGCGGCCGGGCTGGGTGAAGCTGTCCAGCACCTTGGAGGTGGCGGCCACGCCGCGCACATCGCTCCACCACCAATATTTCTTGTCGAACAGGTTGAAGATGCCAGCCCGCAGCGTGACGTCTTCGCTGACATTCCAATGGGCCATCAGGTCCAGAATGACGAAACTGTCCGGCGCGTAGAGGCTGGCATCGCTGATGCGGCCCCGGGATTTCTTGGCGCTGTAGGTGGCTGACAGCTCACCGCCGAAACGGTCATCCTGATCCTGCCAGGTCAGCCCGGCCACCAGCTTGAACGGGTCCACGCTGTCCAACGGGGTCTTCACGCCGGCTTCCTTCTCATCCCCCTTGGTGTAGGAGGCGGCGGCGATCAGGCCGAATTCATCGGTGAGCGCCATCTGGCCCTTGGCTTCCAGCCCTTTGATCTCCACCCGCGCCAGATTGACATATTGGTATGTTGCCGGGCGCGCGGCGGTGAAATTGCCGGACACCATCGCCTGTTCAATGAAATTCTTGTACCAGCCGGAGAAGCCGGTGAGGTTGCCGCTCCAGCCTTCGCCCCGGAAACGGAAGCCGGCTTCGACCGTGCGGCTGGTTTCCGGCTTCAGGTCGGGGTTGGAGATAGAACGGTAATTCTGCACCGGATTGGAAAAGCCGTTATTCACCTGCGACGGGGCCGGGGCCTTGAAGCCCTCGGCATAATTGGCATAGAGGCCGACCGAGGGCGCGAACCAGTAAAGCGCGCTGATCTTCGGCGACAGCCGATCATCGCTCTGCCCTGATGCCGTGCTGGGGAACAGCCGGTCCTGCTTCGGCTCCAGCTTGTAATAATCATAGCGCAGCGCCGGGAACAGGGAGAGGGCGCCATCCAGCAGGGTGACCTCATCCTGCACAAACAGCCCGGCCAACTGGTAATCGGTGGTGGGGAAGGCGCGGGTGGGGAAGCTTTCCCCGGCCGGCGGTACGGTGCCGCTGCGCGTGCCCACCTGCTTGGTGAAGGAATAATCACCGCCATAGACCAGCAGATGCTCGATCCCATCGCCCTTCAGCCGGGTGCGGGCATCGATATTCACGCCGCTGACCTTATTGTCGAAATAATTGTCACGGATACGGTCGGCCAGCACGGTGCGATCTTCGCCCGAGAACTGGCGGGTCTTGCTGTTCTGGTGATAGGCGGTCCAGTGCAGCGCCTCCAGCAACGCCAGATCGGCCTGATATTGATGGTCGAGGCTGATGCGGTTGCGCTTGGACGTGTCCTTGACCAGCAGACCGCTGACCGTGCTGGACCGCGCGGTCAGCACATCGGCGGTCATGTCGCGGTCGTCATATTCATAGGTCAGGCGCAGCTTGTGCGCGTCATTGGGCTGAAAGACGATCTTGCCCAGCACGGCATTGCTGCCAATGTCCTGCGGGTTGGGTTTGGTACGGTCGGCCGTGGCGCTGGCATTGCTGCCCTGGTTCTCCGTCTCCTTGGCGTCGCGGCGGTTATAGGCCGCCATCACCGACCAGGCGCCGCTGCTGGCGGCCACCACCATGCCCTTGGCCCAGCTTTCATCAGCACTGGCATAGCCGGCCTTGATCTGACCGCCGAACCAGTGGCCCGGTTTGATGAAATCCGACGGGTCTTTGGTGACGAAACTGACGGCACCGGCCACGCCGTCGCTGCCATAAAGTGCCGAGGCGGGGCCGCGCAGGATTTCGACCGATTTCAGCAAATCCAGATCGACATAATCACCCCGGCCCACCGACTGGCCGCCAAAGGCAAAGGCATCGGGCAAGCGGATACCATCAGTCTGGATCAGCACCCGGTTGCCTTCCAGGCCACGGATGTTGAAGCCGCTATTGCCATCGCGCCCGGTATTGGCACCGGCGGCGGTGAAACGGGCAGGCGCGGCACGGACGGAAACGCCGGGCTCATAACGGATCAAATCCTTGATATCGTTGACCATCTGATCATCGATACGCTTGGACTCGATCAGGCTGACCGTGGCGGGGGCTTCCACCGTGGTCTTCGGCGTGCGGGTGGCGATCACCGTGATTTCGCTGACCTGCGTTTCCGCCACCTGCTGTTCCGTCACCGGCACACCCTGGGCCATGGCTGTTCCAGCCATCGCCAGCATCACCAGGGGAAGCGCCGTCATACTCCGCCGCATCAGGGCCACCTTCTCGACATCTCAATTGCAAATCGTTCTCAATTGGATAATGCGAGTGTGGGTGAGAATCAATATCATTTTCAGGGGTGGGGTGATTTTGTTGGGGGGATGGCTTGATCCCACCCTGCCCTCATCCCGGCGAAGCCCGGGATGAGGGGGGGGAACGCGGCGGGCGGTTTGCTTACCAGCTTACCAAAGAGTGGAAATTAAATGCCCAAGCGTCAGAACTGGTTATTCTGGTGATATTTCAATTTTGTTGAAAATTTCTATAATGAAATTTCATTCGCTCATTGAATTTAACTGCTCTGTTCTCTTTTTCGTCTCACTCATCATGCATGAATATTGCAGCGTCGGATACATGCTTCCCCCTTCAACCACCGACGCCTCTGATTCGCAATGACTGTCACGATATTTAATCCAGGCCCGCTGTGCTTTTTTCAAGGCCGCCTGTCTGTGCGGGAGCAGCTTAGCCATGACCTGTTTATATGTCTGGTTCAGCAGTAGATCGGCTTCGTCATACATGTCGAATGCACATTGGTTAATTTGCGCCTGGGTGACGAGATCACCGCAATCAACAGCGTAGGCAGGGCTGCTAACCCACACCAAAGCGAGCAGGGCCACGGGCAACAGGCGCATTGGTTGGTCCTATCTTTGCCAAATAACAAGGTGACCCAACCTATCAAGCCATGCCGCATAATGGCAAATCTGTAATGATTTCAACCGTTCGAATGTCTGATTTTTAACTGACGGTGGCCGGCAGCACCCGGCAAACCCCCAAAACAAAAACCCCGCCGTGAGGCGGGGTTCTGTTTCAGCCGGTCCTGCGAACAGGCCGGAAAGATGGGATTGCCAGCCGGCAATCACTTCATCTTCGATTCCTTGAAAGCCACGTGCTTGCGGGCCACCGGATCGTACTTGTTGAATTCCAGCTTCTCGGTGGTCTTGCGGGGGTTCTTCTTCTTCACATAGAAGTAACCCGTGTCAGCGGTGCTCACCAGCTTGATCAGCACGGTATTCTGCTTAGCCATGATAAATCCTACCTGCGTCAGACTTGCGGCCACCGCAAGGACGCGCGGCCGATCCAATATCTTCCCACCCGCGTCGGGCGAACCAGCGCGGTACGGCAGCGGAATCTACGCATCCGCCCCCGTCTGTCAAGCGTAAAGACCCTATCGTTCCGCAACGTTGGTCTGACGCGATGCCAGGGCTTGGCGGTAAAAGGCCCCGTCGCGCAGAAGATTGCGCGCCACGGCCATGCCAAGGGCCGATTCCGGCCCTGTGGCGCTTGCCGCCGGGCATTCCTGGCGCAGACTGGCGCGCATCGATTCATCCTCTGTGGCGGCCATGCGCAGGCGCACCAGTTGGGTCTGGGCGCTCCGATCCACCCGCCCAGCCTCACCCAGCAGCGACTCCATGGTTACGCCGCTGCGGGAGAGGCAGAGATTCGGCTGAATACCCAGGCCATCGAAGCTGTAGCCGCTGGGGGCATAGATGCGTGACCAGGTGATGAACAGTTCCCCGCCATTGGGCAACTGGGTCACATGCTGCACACTGCCCTTGCCGAAGCTGGAACTGCCCACCAGCAGGGCGCGGCCGGCATCCTGCAGGGCCGCCGCGACGATTTCGGCCGAAGAGGCCGTATTGCCATCGATCAGCACCACCAGCGGCAGGTCGGGGAAGGCCGTCATCGGCTTTTGCGCCTCGAACCATTGCACCGAATTGGGGTGGCGGCCGCGTGTGGTGATGATTCGGCCCTGCGGCACGAACAGGTTCACCACCCCCACCGCCTGCACCATCACCCCGCCGGGATTGCCGCGCAGATCCATCACGACGCCCTTCAGGGGGCCTGATTTTTCCTGCGCGCGCAGCACGGCCTGGCGCACATGTTCCTGGGTGGCGTTGTTGAATCGCTCGATCTTCAGCACCAGCACGCCATCCGCCAAGCTGGCCTTCACCATATTGGGCACCAGATGGCGCCGGCGCACGGTCAGCGTGCGGGCCTGGGCCTCATTCGGGCCGATGCGCAGTTCGACAGAAGATCCCTCCGGCCCCTGGATCATGGATGACAGCGTGTCATACCCCATGGAAACGGTACGCAAGCCGGCGACGGTGAGAATCCGGTCCCCGACCTTGATGCCGGCCTGATCGGCAGGGCCGTCGGGCACCAGGTCCGACACCTCGAACCCGCCGCCTTCGACATCGCGGATGGAAATGCCGATCCCGTCATAGCCTTCGCGTTGGGATCGCTCCTTCTGTGCCTTATTGGGTTCGGCATAGCGGGAATATGGGTCCAGATCGGCCATCATGCCGTCGAACATGTCGCGGTAGACCGCCTCCGCCGGGCGGGCGGCCAGCGTGGGGGAGGCGATGCGCATGGCGCGCAGCATCTCCGACGTCAGGGCGGCCCAGCGTTCCGGGATGGTATCGCTGGGCTGGGGCAGGCGGGCCTGTTCCTTGCCATCGCGCAGCAGCAGGAACTGGCCGTCATGCTGCACCACCCACAGCGCCCCATCGGCTGTGGCCACCCGGCGCAGCCCGTCTGTCACCAGTTGCGGCATGGCAACGGGCTTCAGCCAGTTATCGGCGATGGGGCGGAAGGCGACGGTGAATAATTGTTCGGCGGTGACACTGCCGGTCTGGGCGGGTTGCTGCAGCTCTGCATGGTTGGCGGCACAGCCGCCGATCAGGCTGAACAGAAGCAGGACAGGCGCCAGCCGTCGTCTCACCATGCACATTTCCCCCGCGCGGGTGCCGGCTTCATTGGCGGCACCTCTGTAACAACAGAGAGTGCCGCAGCCGGGAGGGGGCGTAAAGCCGCCTGTTACACGCAAAGGGTCAGGCGCACAGGCTTTTTTCAGCGCCGCCGACGCGGCGGGCGGGGGGCGTCGATGGATGGGGCCGGCGCCTCCTCCCCCCGCTTGCCGCGGCCGCGATGGTTGGCCCCGGTGCCACTGCCGCGCCCGGCCGGCATCTCCGACCCGTCATCATGCAGCAGGCGGAACACCATGGAACCGGTGATGGCGTCAGCCTCCAGCAACCGCACCTTCACCCGCTCGCCCAGCTTGAACACGCGGCGGTGCCGCCGCCCGATCAGGGCGTGATGGATTTCATCATGGTCATAGAAATCATCGGGCAGGGTGGAAATGGGGATGATCCCCTCCGCCCCGGTTTCATCCAGCGTGACGAACAGGCCAAAATGGGTGACGCCGCTGGTCTTGCCGCTGAACGTCGCCCCCACCCGATCGGCCAGATAGGCGGCAATATAGCGGTCCAGCGCGTCACGCTCCGCCTCGGCGGCGCGGCGTTCGGTGCCGGAAGTCTGTTCGCCCATCTTCTCGAACCGGCCCATTTCCTCGTCGGTCAGGCCGCCATCGCCCAGCCCATAGGCACGCACCAGGGCGCGATGGACAACCAAGTCGGCATAACGGCGGATGGGGCTGGTGAAATGGGCATAACGGGCCAGGGCCAGCCCGAAATGGCCGATATTATCCGGCTGATAAACCGCCTGCGCCTGGGAGCGCAGGATGACAGTGGAGATGATTTCAGACTCCGGCGTCTCGCGCGCCTTATCCAGAATATTGGTGAAGGTGGCCGGGCGCATCACCTGACCCTTGGCCAGATTATAGCCCAGGCTTTTCAGGAATTCGCGCAGCGGCTCCAGCTTGTCCAGCGCCGGCTCGGCATGGACACGGTACATGCAGGGGCTGGATTTCGCCTCCAAGGCCTCCGCCGCCGCCACATTGGCGGCGATCATGAATTCTTCCACCAGCCGGTGGCTGTCCAGCCGGGCGCGCACGCCGATGCTGGCGACCTTGCCATCCTCCCCGATCGCCACCTTGCGTTCGGGCAGGTCCAGTTCCAGCGTGCCGCGCCGGGACCGCGCATGGGCCAGCACCGCATAGGCCTGATAGAGCGGGCGGATCACCGGGTCCAGCAGCGGGCCGGTCAGATCATCCGGTGCCCCATCCTGGGCCGCCTGCACCTGTTCATAGATCAGGCGCGCAGCCGACCGCATCAACCCGCGCACGAACTTGTGCCGCTTGATCTGGCCCGATGCGTCGATCCAGATATGCACGGCCAGACAGGCGCGGTTGACGCCGGGTTTTAGGCTGCACAGCTCATTCGACAGTGCCTCCGGCAGCATCGGCACCACCCGGTCGGGGAAATAGCAGCTATTCCCCCGCTCATAGGCCGACCGATCCAGCGCGCTGCCGGGGCGGACATAGAAGCTGACATCAGCGATGGCGACCAACAGATGGAAGCCGCCCTTATTGTTGGGGTCGGTATCCGGTTCGGCGAAGACGGCATCGTCGAAATCGCGCGCATCCGCCCCGTCTATGGTGACCAGCGGGTAATCACGCAGGTCGGTGCGCCCGGCCAGCGTCGGTTCTTCCGCCGCTGCCGCTTCTTCCAGGGCGGCGGTGGGGAACACAGTCGGGATGCCATGCTGGTGGATGGCGATCAGGCTGATGGCGCGTGGTTCATCCACCCCGCCCAGCACCTCCACCACACGCGCCTGTTTCAGGCCCAGGCGGGAGGAGGGCAGCACCTCTGCCACCACCAGATCGCCGGGTTTCGCGTCGCCGGCATTCTGCGGCAGGATGACGAATTCCGCTTTGGCGCGGCGGTCGGCCGGGCGCAGCCGCCCACCCTCACGCCCCAGCTCATAGACGCCGACTATCTGCGCCTGTTGGTTGCCATCCAGCTTGCGGATCGTTTTGCCTTCGTAATAATCGTCCCGCAGCCGGTTCAGCCGTGCCAGCACTCGGTCACCGATGGCGAAACCCGCCTGACCGCGTCGTTCCGGCATCATAACGATGCGCGGCGGATCATTTTCCGGGTCGGCCCAGTTCATTGGGCGGGCGATCACCTCGCCATCGGCATCAATATCGCTGATGATCAGCACACCCACCGGCGGCAAGCTGGCCGGCGGGGCCAGCCGGCGGCGGCCGCCCTTTTCAATGGCGCCATCGCCTTCCAGGTCGCGCAGCAGGTCTTTCAGCAGGATGCGGTTATCGCCGGTGATATGAAAGGCCCGCGCAATTTCCCGCTTCCCCACCGGCACCGGGCTTTCCCGGATGAATTCCAGTACCTGTTCCTTGGTGGGGAAGGGGGCTTCTTTCTTCGGGTTCTTCACGGGCGCGCAAATCCAGGCAGGGGACGATAAAGGGTTCATGTGGCGCGCACCATGCCACAATTCCACCCGCCCGGCCCCGCCTTTCCCGCATAGGGCTTTCGCGGAGAGGCCAGGGTTTATCCCAGATGCTTGCGGATGATGGGGACCACATCGGCGGCGCGGGTGCGGAACGGCGACTCTGTCCAGGGCAGGTCCATCACCTCGATATTGGGGGCGATGCCGCGGGCGCGGGCGGTGATGGGGGAAAGCCCTTCCTGGGGATTGAGGACCAGGATCGGTTGCTTCAGCTGGCGAAAATTGGCCGGGAAGTCGTAATTGAACGAGGCTTCGTGACCCCAGCCCACATGCAGCGGATCGCGGTTCATTTCCCAGAAAAGCTGCCAGGCCAGATCATCGCCCAACTCGGCACGCATCTTGTCGAAACGTTTCCACAGATCGGGCAGCCGGTCGGCGGCGGCTTCCAGGTTGGCCGGTACGCTGCCGACCTGTTTGGCCCGGTAATCCGCAATATCCTGGGCTGTGAACATCAAGGCGGAATGCAATATGATGCGCCGCACGGCCTTGGGCCGCTGGCGGGCCAGTTCCACCGCGGTGGCCGAACCGGTATGACTGCCGATCAAATCCACTTGTTCAATGCCAAGCGCATCCAGCAGGTCGCCCATCGCCCCGGCAAAATCGGCGATGGTGGAGGGGTTGGGCGGCCTATCCGACAGGCCATAGCCGGGATTGTCGGCGGCAACGGCCAGCCGGTCAGTCCCCATCAGCGGCAGCAGCTTGGCATAGCTGGTGCTGGAACCGGGGGAGGCGTGCAGGCAGAGCAGCGGGGTTTTGCCGCTGGTGGCAGCCGGCTTGACATAGCGATAATGGATCGACCCGAACCGGCAGGGGGCCATGCTGTGCAGCAGGGTGCCGGCGGGGCCGGCCAGCCCGGCGGGCGTTGCGGGCCCTTTGACGGGCGTTGCTGCCTGTGCCCCGGCCAGGGTCAGCCCGGCGCTGGCCAGCCCGAAAAACAGGGTCTGGCGGCGGTTGATCTGTGCGCGTGTCATGCTTGGCCCTGGTCAGCGTGGCGGCGGATCAGGACCGGCGCCGGTTGTTCGGGCCTTTGCCTTTACGCGTTGGGTTGCGGTGCCGCCATCATGTCCAGCCGCTGTATCCGCCTTGTGGTGAGGGGTGCAGGGAAAGGCGCTGTGCTGCCGCGCGATGATGCGTCCTGGCGTTAACCCGCCAACGTCCCCGCCCCCAGCACAATCGCCCCCAGCACGCCGGACAGGCTGTCCAGCCCCGGCGGCACGATCAGCTTTGCATCGCCTTCCAGGGCCGGGCTGCGCACATAGCCGGCCAGATGGCGGCGCATCGCCGCCTCCGCACTGGCGCGCACCTGTGGGCGCTGGCCCACGCCACCGCCCAGGATGATCCGGCGCGGCGAGGTGACCAGCAGCAGGGAGGCGCAGAGCTGGCCGATATAATCGCCCACCAGTTCCCAGACCGGGTGATCCTCGCCCAAGGTTTCCGCCGGCTGGCCGAGGCGGGCGGCGATGGCCGGGCCGCTGGCCAGCCCTTCCAGGCAATCGCCATGGAAGGGGCAATGGCCTTTGAACGGGTCGCGCTGGGCATCGCGGCGGACCAGCAGATGCCCGGCCTCCGGATGCAGCAGCCCATGCACCGGCGCGCCATTCACCACCAGCCCGACGCCGATGCCGGTGCCGACGGTGATATAGGCGTAATCGCGCAAGCCCTTGGCCGCCCCCCAGCGCCCTTCACCCAGTGCCGCCCCATTGACGTCGGTATCCAGCACCACCGGCACGCCGAACCGTTCGGCCAGCGGGGCCACCAGGGGCGTGTCGGTCCAGCCGGGTTTGGGTGTGTTGGTGATGCGCAAGCCGCCCGGATCGGTGGGGTCAAGGCAGAGCGGGCCGAAGCTGGCCACGCCGATGGCATCAAACGGCCCCAGCCCGGCCAGCGCGTCGATCACCGCCGCCATGGTGCTGGCCGGGTCGCGGGTGGGGATGCGGATGCCTGGGGTCAGGTCATCCGGCCCGCTGCCCGCCGCCACCACGATCTTCGTGCCACCCAACTCAATCCCTGCGATGCGCATTTTTTTGCCTCCCCGCTTTATAGCCGTTCCATCATGCCACAGAAGGCACCAGCCAGCGCAGGCCCCACGGGTCCAGTATCACGCCCTCTACCGAGACGGCTTCCCCGCTCAACAGATCGACCCAGCCGCCAGCGCCCGCCCAGGCGGACAGGTCCGCCGCGAGAGTCTGGCCGCTGAAATTGCCCAGGCAGATCAGCCGGTCGCCGCCCTGGTCCACCCGCTCAAATGCCAGCAGGGCGGGGTTGGGCAGCTCCAGCGGGCGGGCGGGGTTGCCGCCATGCATGGCTTTGCGGCCCTGGCGCAGGCGGGCGAACTGGGACAGGGCGGCATGGATCGGGCCTTCCGCCCGCTGCCAATCCATCTGCGGCCGGTGCAGCCAGCGCCCATCCAGCGCCTGATCGGGCACGCGGGCATAATCGGCATCGTTGGTCAGCGCCCGTTCATCGCCCATATAGATGGCGGGAATGCCATCCAGCGCGAAGGTGACGCCATAGGCAAGCCGCAGCCGGGCCAGTGCCGAAGCATCATCCGCCCCGCCATCCCGCAGGCCTGCCAGCGAGGCCGCCATGCCGTTGGTGGAGCGCACGGCACCCGGTTCGCCCTGGAACGCCCGCCCATCGGGCTGGAAGGGGCCGGCGGCCTGACCGGCATAGAAAGCAGAAATCCAGGCCAGCTTGTCGTCAGGGATCACGCCCTTCAGGGCGGCCCAGATAATATCATCATGGCAGCGCACATAGGTCAGCCAGCCGGCCCCCGCCGGTCGGGCCAGCGCGTCGGTCAGGCAGCGGCGCAGCGGGCCGGTATCACCGGTGGCCAAACCCGCCCACAGGGCCGTCATGGCGGTATTATTATAGGCCAGATGGCATTCCGGCTTCTCCGGCGTGCCCAGGAAGGGCAGCACCTCTGCCAGCCCGACAATCGCCTCTGCCTTCAGCGCCACGGCGGGGCAGGCGATGGCCAGCAGGGCCCGCCAGGCCCGCACCACCAGATGGGTTTCCGGCAGGCCCCGGCAATCGGTGCCGATGCGTTTCCACAGGAAGGGCGCGCTGTCCAGGCGGAACACCTCCGCCCCCTGGTTGGCCAGGAACAGCAGCACATCCAGCATTTCGATGAAGACAGCCGGGTTGGCGTAGTTCAAATCCCACTGGAACGGATAAAAGGTGGTCCAGACATAGCCCCCCATCTCCGGTACATGGGTGAAATTGCCGGGGGCCGTCTGCGGGAACACCTGCCCCAGGTGGGATTCATAGGCATCCACCAGCGCCTTGTCTTCCAGTACATGATAGAACTGGCGGAAATGCGGGTCGCCCGCCAGGGCTGCCAGCGCCCAGGGATGTTCGGCCGCCGTATGGTTGCAGACAATATCCAGGCACAGGCTGATCTGGCGGGCACGCAGGGCGGAGGCCAGATCGCGCAGATCATCCAGGCTGCCCAGCTTGGGATCGACATCGCGGAAATCGGCCACGGCAAAGCCGCCATCGCTGTCGCCTTTGCGCGGCTTCAGCAGCGGCAGCGGGTGGAAATAGCGCACGCCCAGGCGCGACAGCTCATCCAGCTTTTCTTTCGTGCCGGCCAGCGTGCCGCCGAACCGGTCGATATAGGTGCAGTACCCCACCATGTCCGGCTGCTGGAACCAGTCCGGCGTTTCCTGTCGCGCCACGTCCAGCGCCTGCAGGTCGGGGGGCCGGGCGGCGGCACTGCCCAGCAGACGGGCCGCCAGTTTCTGTTCCCACAGGGCCAGATCGGCGTGACCGGCATAAAGCGTGCGAAAGGCGGCCAGGGCGGCCGGCCAGTGACGGGCGATCCGCGCCGTCAGGCGCTGGGCCAGATCGGCATCGGCAAGGGTGACCGGCAGGGGAAAGCTGCTCATGGCAAAGGGCTTTCTTGAAAACGGTATCAAGCAATCAACAAAAAGACCCGGCCAGGGGCAGAGGTTGGAGGGGGATAGGCCCCTGGCCGGGAACCCGTTCTGATCCAGGCCGGCCGGGTTACGGGACCGGGCCGGCCTGGATGGGTGTCATACCAAGGTCAGGAAATCCTGACCTTGGTATCCGCGCCGACTGGCGCGGCGGCGGCTCGTGCCGCCGAAGTCAGTAAATTCTGACCAGTCAGAATTTACTGACACCCGTATCAGAACGTGTATTTCAGCGTGGCGGTGCTGGTGCGCCCGTTGATGGAACGGGCGCGGATGATGTTGGTCTGGCCCTGGGTGATGGACCCTTCTTCCGATTCCGTCAGGCCCTTGGCATTGAACAGGTTGTTGACATTGACCGACAGGACCAGCCCCTCGGTGATGGCGTAATCGGCGAACAGGTTGACCTGGGTATAGGCCGGCAGCACCAGTTCATTGCTGTCCTGCGCATAGGATTTGGTGGTGCCGATGATGTTCGCCCCCACCGTGAAGACGTCATAGGAATAAGACGGCGTCAGCTGATAGATGAAGTCGGCCTGACGGCGCGGTGTGTTGCCCTTCAGCGCCGGGGTCAGCGCATCCTTGGAAATTTCCGCATCCGTCCAGGTGCCGCCGGCGGTCAGCGAGAAACCTTCGTAACGATAGCTGGCTTCCAGCTCGATGCCCTTGGCCTCATAGGTGCGGTCAAAGAAGCGCTGGCTGGTTGCCTCGAAATTCTGCTCCTGCGTCTTGGCGAAGAAGCCGGTGGCAAACAGGCTGATGCCGTCGCCGCGCCACTTCACCCCGCCTTCATACTGGTTGACCATATCCACCGCATCTTCGGTGGCGACGGAGCCATCGGCCCGCACGCGGCCGAACAGCAGGCGGTCAGCATTGGCGCGCCCGCCCCGGCTGGCGCGGGCAAAGACCGACAGGTCGGGATTGATCATATAGTTGGCACCCACCGACCAGGACCAGTAACCCCAATCATAATTGATCGGCTGCGGATTGGCCGTATCGATGATGGAGACGCTGCGTTCCGGGACGGAGATGCTGCCGTCGCGGTTCACATCCACCTGTGCCTGCCGGGAGGCGGTATAGGAGCCGCGTGCCTTGCCCTCGTCACGGCGCAGGCTGGCATCGACATTCCACTGGCCCATTTCCAGCGCGGCGGAAACATAGGGCGCATCAATGTCATATTGCGCGTCATAGCGCCGGGTGCAGCAATTGCCGAAATAGGGCACGCCATAGGCCAGCAGACCGCCGGCGGTCTGCAAGGTGCCATTGGCGGCCACCACATCCAGCAGCCGGGCATTATCGCCCTTTACTTCCATGACATAGGAGTTCCAGACCCAGTCCATCTCGATATTCTGGCGCGCCTTGTAGTAACCGGCGGTCAGATCGATGGTGCTGTCACCGGCCACAATGGCGCGGGTCAACTTGAAGTCATTGGCGAAGTTGCTGAAATCATTGATATCGACATCGAACAGCGCCACGCGGCTGGCCAAGCCATTGCCATTCAGCGCCGACGGGTTGGTGATGCGGGTGCCGTCGGTATAGCGCAGGCTGGCACCGGCCCCGCCAATCTCCGTGGCCAGGGCCTGGGCGCCCGTCACCTGCATCGGGAAGATGGAGACGAAGCCGCCATCGGTCTGGGCCATGCGCACCTTGTTGAAGATGCTCCAACCCTCAGCCAGATCGAACTTGAACTCCGCCCCAACAGCGGTGGAGACGGGGTGCATCCCGTCCTTCAGGCTGTTGGTGCGCAGGTTATTATTGCCGTCCAGGCCGGTATTGGTCAGGAACAGGGCGCTGTGCAGCGTCTGGTCACGCATATCCAGGCCGGGGACGGAACGGATATCCGGATCGCTGTTGCTGCCGCTGACCAGCATGGGTTGCGGCAGGAAGGAGATGGCGCGGTCATTCAGATATTTGAAATAGACCCGCGCATAGCCCTTCTCGAACTCCCGGGTCAGGTTGGCCTTCACCTGACCGCCCGATTCGGCCGTGTAGTTGGCGTTGCGCGGGCCTTCGCCTTCCCGGTAGAAGCCGCCAATATGGAAGCGCCAATTCTCATCAATATGGCCGCCGAAGTCGAAATCGCCGCGCGTGGTGTCGTAATCCAGGCCGCGGGTGATGGCCAGCGAGCCGCCATCCTTCTCCCCGGTCTTGGAGATGAAGTTGATCACGCCGCCCGGTGAGTTGCTGGCCAGCGTGGAGGCGGAACCGCCACGGATGGCCTCCACCCGCGCCACATTGGCATCAGCGCGCAGGAAAATGTCGGCATTACCAAAGGAGATGTCGCCGAATTCCAGCACCGGCAGGCCATCTTCATGCAGTTGCAGGAACTTCGCCCCGCCCGAGGCGACCGGCAGGCCGCGCACAGCAATATTGGCATTGCCCTCGCCACCACTGGCTTCCGACCGGATGCCGGGGATATTGCGGAAAATCTCCGCCGTGTTGCGCGGGGCGACCTGCAACAGGTCGTCGGCCGACAGCGCACTGACGGAGACGGAGGAGCGCATTTTGGAGGTCTGGCTGACGACGGCGGTGACGACGATTTCGTCCATCAACAGCCCGTCTTCCTGCGGCGGGGTGGTGCCGGCCGCCGGGGCGGCATCTTGTGCAAAGGCGGCGGTGAAGGCGAACGCGCTGAGGGCGGCGCCCATCGCGGACGCGCGCAGCAAGGACTTCTTCATATTATTCCTCCCATAAGGATCACCTGCGGGGTCTTGGGTCTTACGTGCCGTCCCCTCGGTCACCTATGATGATAGAAATCTCGCAATCGTTTGCAAGATGCTAAATTAAAAATCTTCTATTCTTAGGGATAGGGCAGGGTAAACCTATCTTCGCAGTTGCAGCAACCTATGGCGAAATCGCCACATGCGGCGCCTTTTGCGCGCAGAATTTTGTATCGACAGGTAAGCAATCGATTGCAAGATTGTTTGGCTGGCGTTACCGTCCGCACAAGGTCAAAAAGCAACAATCGATATCGGGAGGAGCAGGATGCTGCAGGGTCACGTCACCCTGGCGGGGCTGGACGCCGCCATCATCGGTCTTTATCTGCTGGCCGTCGTTGCCCTGGGGCTGTTCGCCTCCCGCAAGGCGACGACGGCCACCGACTATTTCCTGGCGGCGCGCAGTTCCACCTGGCCCACCATCGGGCTGGCGCTGCTGGCTTCCAACATCTCCTCCACCACGCTGATCGGTCTGGCGGGGGCGGCCTATGCGGCGGGGATTGCCGTCTATAATTATGAATGGATGGCCAGCGTCGTGCTGGTCTTTTTCTGCCTGTTCCTGCTGCCGGTGATCCTGCGCAGTCAGGTCTATACGATGCCGGAATTCCTGGAACGCCGTTATGACGGCTCCATCCGGCTCTATTTCTCCGGCCTGACCATTTTCCTGAATATCGTGGTGGATACGGCGGGCACGCTGTTCGGCGGTGCCTTGATGTTCAAGCTGATCCTGCCCGATGTGCCGCTGTGGCAGATTGCCGGCCTGCTGGCGCTGGCGGCCGGCGCCTATACGGTGGCCGGCGGCCTGAAGGCTGTGCTGGTGACAGAGGTGGTGCAGGCGGTCATTCTGGGCGGTGCGTCGATCTTCGTGGCCATCTTCGCCTTTGACAAGGCGGGTGGCTGGGATGCGGTGATGGCCGCCGTGCCGGCCGACAAGATGAGCCTGATCCGCCCCGCCGATGACAGCAACCTGCCCTGGACGGGGTTGATTTCCGGGGTGCCGCTGATCGGGCTTTATTTCTGGTGTACCAACCAGTTCATGGTGCAGCGGGTGCTGTCGGCCAAGAATCTGGATCATGGCCGCTGGGGCAGCCTGTTTGCCGGCTTGCTGAAACTGCCGGTGCTGTTCTTGATGGTGCTGCCGGGCAGTGCCGCCATCCTGATCTATCCGCATCTGGACCGGCCGGATCTGGTCTATCCGACGCTGATTTTCGACCTGCTGCCGGTGGGCGTGATCGGGCTGGTGGTGGCGGGCTTCCTGGCGGCCATCATGTCGTCCATCGCCAGCACCTTCAATTCCGCCTCCACCCTGGTGACGATGGATTTCGTGCGGCGCTTCAACCCCGATGTCTCCCAGGCGTCGCTGGTACGAATCGGGCGGATCACCACCGTCACCTTCATGGTGCTGGCGGTGGCCTGGGTGCCGGTGGTGGAAAACCTGACCGATACGCTGTGGCAATATCTGCAGGCCGTGCTGGCCTATGCGGTGCCGCCGGTGGTGGCCCTGTTCCTGGCCGGCATCTTCTGGCGCCGCGCCAATGTGGCCGGTGCCCGGGCTGGCGTGCTGGTGGGGCTGCTGGCCGGTGGCTGGCTGTTCCATGGGGTGCAGATCGCCCACAGCATTCAGTTGCATTTCCTGCTGGCGGCGACGCTGCTGTTCTTCATCTCCCTGGCTGCCGTCATCGTGGCCAGTCTGCTGACGGCCCCGCCGCCGGCGGAGAAGACCGAAACCTTGATGTGGACGCGGGCCGATTATGATGCCGAGTCGACCGCGCTGGCCGGCCGGCCGCTCTGGCAGAATTACCGGGTGCAGGCGGTGGCCCTGCTGGCGATGACGGCGGTGATCGTCTGGCTGTTCCGGTAAGGGGAGCAGAGGGGCGGGCGGTGGTGCCCGTCCCTCTGCTCAGACACTCAGAACTTATACCCTGCCGTCAGGCTCCAGGTCCGGGGTTCGGCCACGGCGATGGCGGCGTTGGTGGGGGCAGTGGTGAAATAGGTCTTGTTGGACAGGTTCTTGCCGGCAAAGGTGATGTTCCAGCCCTCTTCCCCATCCAGCAGCGCGATGGAGGCGTTGATCAGGCCGGGCATCTTCGATTCCAGCAGGTTGGCCACGGTGGAATAATAATCCCCCTGGTGCTGATAGCTGGATGACAGGCGCAGCTTCACCCGATCCTGCCAGAAACGCGGCGTGTCATAGGTGAAACCCGTCTGCACCGTCCAGGGGGTGAGCAGCGGCAGATGCCGGGCGCCGGCCACCGCCGCATCAGAGAGCGGGTCGAGATGGGTGTATTTATCATCCATCAACCCCAGATTGGCGAACAGGTTCAGCCCTTCGACGGGCATGAAGGTGACCTCCAGCTCCGCCCCATAGACCCGCGAATCGCCGATATTCTGCACGGCATAGGAACTGGGGGCGATCTCGATCGTCTGCTGCAGGTCGGACAGATCGTTGCGATAGACCGACAGGTTGGTGCGCAGCCGTCCCTCCAGCATGGTGGCCTTCAAGCCCGCCTCATAGGCCCAGACGGTCTGCGGGCCATAGACGGTGCCGAAGACGGCCGGGTTGGCCACAGCCAGCCCGTTGAAACCGCCGGCCTTGAAGCCGCGGGAAACGGAGAGATAGCTGAACACATCGTCAGCAATCTTGAAATCCAGCCCCGCCTTGGGCGTCCAGGACTCGAAAGACGGATCGCGGTAGAGCGAGACCAGGGCCACCGCCGGGCCGGGGCTGAGCGGCAGGCGGTTCTGGATGGTGCCCTTCAATTCCTTCTCATCGCGCGTATAGCGCAGGCCGCCGGTGACCGACAGCCGTTCGGTCAGCTGATAGCTGGCCTGGGCGAAGGCGGCATAGGAATTGGTGGTGCTGTCGATGGTCTGCGGCAGCACGGGCAGGGAGAAGCCGGGGCCCAGCACCAGCACATCCTTGAAGGTCTGCTTATTCTCTTCCCGGAAATAATACAGGCCGGTGATCCAGGTCAGGTCGCCGCCGAACCCGTCGCCCTGCAATTGCAATTCCTGGCTATATTGGTTGGTGTCGCTGTTGGCATCACGGACCAGACCATTGGCGCGATAGCTGCCATCGGCATTGCGGATGCCGCCTGACATGTCGAACAGGAACCCGTCATCGGTGCGCACAAAGGCGGTGATCGACCGCAGGGTCATGTCGCCCAGCTCGGCGCTGACATCCAGCGACACGGCCGTCTGGTCGGTATAGCCATCCGGCACCACCGGGGAGAGGGTGGTATAGGCGTCACCGGCCAGCGGCCGCGCATCATCGGTGGTGACATGGTTGGCGGCCTTGGTCGGATATGTCCGCGCCCAGCCGACCGGGATCAGGTTGGCGGGGCCGTCATTATCATCCTGGGTGCGGCTGACGGTCAGGGTGGCCTTCAACCAGTCACTGCCATGGAAATGCAGCTTGCCGCGCAGGGCCAGATTGCGCTGGCCGAAGACATCACGGTCCAGCGCCTGGTTATGCACATAGCCATCCTGGTCATTATACAGCACAGAGAGCGAGGCCCCCAGGGCCCCTTCCACCACATCGCCGCCGATGGAGGCGCTGGCCTTGCGCTGATCATAGGAACCCACGCCCACCGCCGCCTCGGCCCAGCGCTTTTCCCCCGGCGTGCGGGTGACGATCTTCACCGCGCCGGAAAAGGCGTTACGGCCATAAAGCGTACCCTGCGGCCCGCGCAGCACCTCAATCCGTTCAATATCCGCCAGTTCCAGGTTCGACCCGGCCAGCCGCCCGCGATAGACATCATCGGCATAAAAGGCGACCGCCGATTCGGAGGTGACCAGCCCGCCCGACTGTTCCGACCCGCCGCGCAAGCCCACCTGCAAGGTGGAGCGGCTGGCCGTCACCGGCATCAGCACCAGATTGGGCACTACGCTGGTCAGGTCTTCGGCACTGCCGATCTGCTGGTCGGCCAGCGCGTCGGCCGTCAGGGCGGAAATGGCGACGGGGGTGGTCTGCAAGGCGGTTTCGCGCCGTTGGGCGGTGACGATGATCTCATCCAGCATCGGTCCGCCATTCTGGGCCAGGGCGGGCACGGCAAGGCTGGATAAGGCGGTCGCCAGCAGCAGCGACCGCGACAGGGGACGCGGGAAGGCCATGACAGAAGGTTCCTTGAACGCAAGATGGGAAGCGCAAAGGCGCTGAGCAGTCGGCCGGTTGCCGTTTCAATGGGGTTCCGCTTGCCGGGGAGGGAGGGCAAGGGTGGGGGCAGGGGCGGGCGCTGCGGTCACCCGGTCGGCGCGTAAAACCGCATGGTGCTATCTCCATAAAGGATGGCGACAGCCCAACGGGCGCCATGCCCGTTCGGATGACAAAATTCTTATCCAAATAGCGTGGAATTATCAGGGGCGATGCAGTCTTTATCCACACAGTGGACATGGTGCGGCTGCGCAACGCTTGCTCAATCAAAACGCTGTGTTTTCGGGCAATTCATCGGGCAATTTGCCCGAATTCATATCGTTCACCGGAAAAACTATAAGTATTATCAGTGTGTGTTCGGAGAAATTTGTATTGTTTCAATACGTTGTGCGTTTTGACTTTCCTTATCCCGTCACCCCGGCGCAGGCCGGGGTCCAGGTTCGTAGAGCGAAGCGCCTGTGGCCCCTGGACCCCGGCCTGCGCCGGGGTGACGGGGAGGATTTGGTAATATATTGATAATAAATAGAAACCTTTCAGACGGTTTCTCAGGCTCATTGGCAGATCGACTGTCCAGGGATGCAGCAGCAAGCCGCGCGTCACCGGCGCATCCGAAACCAGCGCATGAAAAAAGGGCGGTCCCAGTCGGGCCGCCCTTTTATCCCTGATCCAGTTCCGCGCCCCAATATTGGGCGCTGGTCATACGGCTGGGGAAGCCATGTCCGTTTTCCTCCTCCACCAGTTCCGCCTGCAGGTCGGCCGGTTCGGTTTCCTGGCCATAGATCAGGAAGTCGCGCCAACTGGAATGCAGGAAGGTCGGCGGGAAATGCCGGCCATTTTCCTGCAATTCATAGACGGTGGGGGCAAAGGCGGCCTGGCGCGGATGCATCCCGCATTGGTGCGGCAGCCGGCTGCCCTTGGCCAGATTGCAGGCCGAACAGGAGGTGACGACATTATCCCAGCTGGTGCGCCCGCCCCGGCAACGCGGGATCACATGGTCAAATGTCAGCTCATGCGTGGGGAAAGGCTTGCCGCAATATTGGCAGGTGAAGCGATCCCGCAGGAAGACGTTAAAGCGCGTGAAGGCCGGCCGTCGGTTGGACGGCACATATTCCTTCAGGCTGATCACACTGGGCAGCCGCATGGTGAGCTGCTGCGAACGCACGGTCCGGTCATAGTGGGAGATAATATTCACCCGGTCCAGGAACACGGCCTTCACCGTTTCCTGCCACGACCAAAGTGACAAAGGAAAGTAGCTCAGCGGACGAAAATCCGCATTCAGCACCAACGCCGGACAACCATCAAAAGGTGGTGACAATTTCCACCCCCTCTGCCGTTCCGAAAAAGTGCCAGCCGCCCCCTTTGGCCCCCGTTCCGCGCCGCCCGTCTGCCGGGGCAGGACGGGGCGCCGCATTCGGGGTCGAAGGCCGGCTGGAACGTGACGATTACATATAACGGGCCGAGCCCTTCTGACAACCCGCCCCGCGCGGTCCCTTCGTAATTGTCATGGGTCTGCAACGAAAATGCCACTCAAGCCCTTGTGTTCCTGGTGGTGGCATACCGCCATCTCTTGCGTTCTACCAATTCCGGACAGGGGGTGGTGCTGCACCTTGCCACGCCGGGCGGTTGGGTGTAGCGACGGAATAATCTTATGCTGCGCCCGCCGACCTGTCCGATGCCCACCCCCGTCACCCGTTTCGCCCCCAGCCCGACCGGCTATCTGCATCTGGGACACGCCCATTCCGCCCTGTTTGCCTGGAACGCGGCGCGGGCGGCGGGCGGGCGCTTTCTGTTGCGGGTAGAGGATATCGATCCCAACCGCTGCCGCCTGGAATATGAACAGGCGTTGCTGGAAGATCTGGCCTGGCTGGGCCTGTCCTGGCCGCAGCCGGTGCGCCGCCAGTCCGACCATATGGATGATTATGCCGCTGCCCTGGCCCGGCTGGCGGCGCTGGGCGTCACATATCCCTGTTTCTGTTCGCGCAAGGACATTGCCGATGAGATTGCGCGGGCCGGTGCCGCCCCGCATCTGCTGGCGGCCGGGCCGGACGGGCCACTTTACCCCGGTCTGTGCCGCCGGCTGGACCCAGGACAGGCCGCCGACCGCGTTGCCGCCGGGGAACCGCACGCCATCCGCCTGGATGTGGCCAAGGCACTGGCGCTGACGGGGCCATTATTCTGGCATGATCGGGGCTGCGGCCAGGTGACGGCCGATCCGGCTTTGTTGGGGGATGTGGTGCTGGCGCGGCGTGACGTGCGCACCGCCTATCACCTGGCCGTCACGGTGGATGATGCCCTGCAAGGGGTCACCCTGGTGACGCGTGGCGAAGACCTTTTTCACGCCACACATATCCATAGGCTGATACAGGCGCTGCTAGACCTGCCGACGCCGGACTATCATCATCATGGTCTGCTGGTTAACCAACAAGGCCAGCGCCTGTCAAAGCGGGATGGGGCCAAGGCCCTGCGCGCCTTGCGGGCAGAGGGGTTGGAGCCTGCGGCGGTGTGGCGGCTGGCCGGTGTGCCGGCAGAAAAGCAGCCATGCTGAAACAAGGGTAATGTATGTGAATTAGATGCAATTTTAGCGATGCTGACACAGAACAATATGGTATGGGTTACGGGCCATGCAAGATACCACCATGCTTGATCAATATCGTCTCCTCGTCCGTAACACGACCATCGATGACAGGACCCTGTTATCGACGGATTATTTCAATCATTTCAATGAAGTGATTATGTTGCTGTCCATGGTCGGCGATATGCCGGACATGCTGGACGAGATCGTGGCCTGGGCGCCCCGCACCTATAAGCAGCATTTCGAAACCTCTGGTCTGGCCTTTGCGCCGCTGGCCATTGAGGCCTATGACCATGTGCCGCCGGAATATCGGGAACCGTTTGACGAGGCGGTGAACGAGATGAACAGCCTGATCGTGGAGGCGGTGGCCACGCTGTCGCCGATGCGGGACGATCCGGACATGCTGGGCTTCACCGCCGCCGATTATTGGCAGCGCCTGCAGGCGCTGGTGGATCGGGGCAGCGCCATCGTCCATGGCTCCATCGCCGACAGCAACCCGGATGTCACCATGGACCAGAGCGAGATCGACGATCTGTTCTGAGTGTCGTCTGAAAATTTTTCCTTCATTATCAGAATCTTACTGTATCCTCGCCGTCACCCCGGCGCAGGCCGGGGTCCAGGTTCGTAGAGCAAGGCGCCTGTGATTCTGGACCCCGGCCTGCGCCGGGGTGACGGTGATGCAGAATCTTAAATTGCGTAACGCGCGAAAAAGAAATTTTGCGGATGGATTCTGAGCTTTATTCTCTGCTGTCAGCAAAAAAGCCCCGGCGTTCATCAGGAACGCCGGGGCTCAGACTGCTGACAAAGCCCTCGCCTATGGCGGGGGTTTTTGATTCACTGTGTTTATGCTTAAGCCCCAGACGCCCCAACAGACGGAACTTGAGATGGTGACGATCGCGTCGCTTGTTCCGT
>NZ_JANLNL010000016.1:0-70952 GCF_027568365.1 Niveispirillum sp. BGYR6
CCAGGGTTCCGGTGGTGGCCAGGGTTCTGGCGGTGGCCAGGGTTCCGGCGGCGGTCAGGGTTCTGGCGGTGGTCAGGGTTCCGGCGGCGGTCAGGGTTCCGGTGGCGGTCAGGGTTCCGGTGGCGGTCAGGGTTCCGGTGGCGGTCAGGGTTCCGGTGGCGGCCAGGGTTCCGGTGGCGGTCAGGGTTCCGGCGGCGGTCAGGGTTCCGGTGGCGGTCAGGGTTCCGGCGGCGGCCAGGGTTCCGGTGGCGGTCAGGGTTCCGGCGGCGGTCAGGGTTCCGGTGGCGGCCAGGGTTCCGGTGGCGGTCAGGGTTCCGGCGGCGGTCAGGGTTCCGGTGGCGGTCAAGGTTCCGGCGGCGGCCAGGGTTCCGGTGGCGGCCAGGGTTCTGCGGGCGGCCAGCGTTCTGGCGTTGGGGTGGCGCGGGGGGCCGCCGGTGCTGGCCAAGCTCAAACGGTGGCGGTCGGCGGGGGGGCGAATGCAGCGGGCAGTGGTGCCCGCATCGTTTCGATCACCGTCGGGGGCTCCGGCGGAGAGGGGACAGAGATGGTGCGTGTCCCCGGCATGGGCCGGGAGCGGGTGACGGATGGGGAGCCGATGCCGCCCTTGCAGCGCTTCGACCCCATGGCGCTGCCGAGTACGCAGGAGGCAGGCAAGGCCCTGTCGATCGACCTGCCGGTATTGCGTGGTGGTGCGGTGGCAACGGAACGGGCGGGCAATGTGCCGGTATCGGATGTTCCGGCCCCGGCACGCAGGAACGACCCGCCCTCCCAGTCGGGACAGCAGCCGCTGCCCGCCTGGGTTGGGCATGTGATGGGAGGGGGACGCTAGTCCATGGTTGATATGGGGACGCCGGTGCTGCACCGGAATGATCTGGACTATGTGAAGTCGGTACAGGACGGGGTGGGCCGCACCATGTTCGGGCTGGAGGAGGTGCTCCGGCTGCTGATCGTGGCGCTCTATACCGGCGGGCATGTCTTGCTGGAGGGCAATCCTGGCCTGGGCAAGACCCAGTTGATCAAGGATCTGTGCGCCAATCTGGGCTTTGACGAAAAGCGCTGGGGCCGCATCCAGTTCACGCCCGACCTGATGCCGGCCGACATCACCGGCACCAAGATGCCGGTGGATGGTGACATGGGCCGGTTCGCCTTTCAGCCGGGGCCGCTGTTCCGCTGGCTGCTGCTGGCGGACGAGATCAACCGCGCCACGCCGAAGACACAGTCCGCCATGCTGGAAGCCATGGCGGAGGGGCAGGTGACGGTGCTGGGCCAGACGCACAAGCTGCGTCCGCCGGTGCCGGTTACCGGCATGGGGGATACCTTGTCAGTGTTGCCGCCCTTCATGGTGCTGGCCACCCAAAACCCGATTGACCAGGAAGGCGTGTTCGACCTGCCGGAGGCGCAGGCCGACCGTTTCATGTTCAAGGTCAGGATGCCGTTTCCCAATGCGGGCACCCTGGGTTCCATCATCGATAAGGTGACCGGACCGCCGGCCGCCCCCGCCGGGCCGGCGGCCACGGCCGCCGGGAAAAGCTGGGGGGAGGAGGATGCGTTGCGTTTCTTCCACCGTATCGGCGCTTCCATCCGGGCGCTGGACCCGCCGCCGGTGGTCAAGGACCATATCGTCAATATCGTGCTGGCCACCAACCACCGTGCGGCGGAAGCCGTGGGCATCGATCAGCGCACCCAGGAGGCGCTGGAGAAGTGGAGCCGGCACTTCGTCGATTATGGCGCCGGTCCCCGGGCGGCCACGGCGATGATGCTGGGGGCCAAGGGCTGGGCTGGTCTGTTCCTGGGCGGGGTGGATCATGCGGGGGCGGCGCTGGGCCGGGTGGCCATGCCGGTGCTGCGCCACCGCCTGAAACTGGTGTTCGATTGGGAACACCGGTTCCTGGAGAAGGCGCAGGGCCGTTACAAACCCGTGCCGCCCGGCCGGGATGAACGGCATGATGCGCTGCTGGCCGAACTGGTGATGCTGACCGCCCCGACGGAGGCGGGATATCGTGACCTGATCGGGCAATCCCTGCGTGCCGCTGGCGTGGCCCTGCCGGAACGTTGACCCCGATGGCGCCGCCCCTGCCCCCCTTCCCGTTGGACCCTACGCTGCTGGAGGCCTATCGCCTGAAAGCCGGCCGGCGCCTGCCGGCAGGGCAGGTGGGCGCGCATCTCCGGCGTATCCAGGGGCAGAGCCTGGAGTTCCGGGAGCATCGGCGCTATCTGCCCGGCGATGATTTCCGTCATATCGACTGGGCGGCCTCTGCCCGGCTGGGGCCGCTGGCCGAACCGCTGGTTCGCACCTATGCCGCCGAACAACGCCTGACCATCGCGGTTTCGGTGGATACGCGGGAGAGTATGCGGCTGCCGGCGGCGGGCCGGAAACTGGATGTCGCCCTCTGGCTGGCGCGGGCCATTGCCGGGGTGGCGCTGGCCTCTGGCGACCGGGTGCTGCTGCACCGGCTGTTCGCCACCGAGGATGCGCTGGAGGAGTTCAGCGGCCGTCGGCTGCCGGCGCGTGCGCTGGCTTTCC
The DNA here is from genome assembly GCF_027568365.1 of Niveispirillum sp. BGYR6. NCBI lineage: Bacteria > Pseudomonadati > Pseudomonadota > Alphaproteobacteria > Rhodospirillales > Azospirillaceae > Niveispirillum > Niveispirillum sp. BGYR6. Next base: position 2,525 of record NZ_JANLNL010000016.1, read on the forward strand.
TGGAGCGCGCGGCGACCCAGCCGGCGACGGATGATTTTGATGATGCGGCCATCCTGCGCCGGCTGCCGCCGACCGCTGTGTGGATTGTCCTCACCGATCTTTATTTCGATGATCCGCAGGGGCGCTGGCAGCGGCTGTTGGCCCGGGCGCAGGAAGGGGCGCGCTGGGTCATCCTGGTGGAACTGGATAGCTGGCCGGCGGAACGGGCCATGCTGTTGGGGCCGACCCTGGCCAGCGGGCCGGGCCTGCCCGCCGGTCCGGTTCGCCGTCATATCGATACGGATCAGGCCCTGATGGTGGAACAGCGCGTTTCCACCCATACGCGCGGCCTGTGGGAACCGGCGCGGCGCGGCGGGATCGACCATGTGCAATGGCGCTGGCCGGCGGAACCGATGGCCGATGGCGGGGCTGCCTTCTTCACCGACCGTTTCTTCCAGGAACCTGTCCTGGCCCGCCTGTTTGCGAGGCGCGCATGATCATTGCCGCCATCGCCATTCTGGCCGGTCTGCTGGGGCTGGTCGTGCTCTATATGCGGCTGCCGCAGTTTCGCACCGTCACCGTATCGGCGGCGCGTTTCCTGCTGGACCTGCCGGAACCGGTCACGGCCCGCTGGCGCTGGGCACCCAGTATGCCGGTGCGGTCGGTATCCTTCTGGCTGCAATGCGGGGTCATCGCCTTGTTGTTGGCCGCCATCCTGCTGGAGGCGTGGCGGGTGACCGGCATCAGCCGGACAAGGCTGGGCGTCTGGCTGCTGGTCGATAGTTCCTACAGCATGGCGACACGGCAGGGATCGGGAACCCGGCTGGATCTGGCGCGGGCGGCGGTGGAACAGGCGATCCGCCGGGCCCAGGCGCAGGCGGGCAAGGATGCCCCCTGTTTCCGGCTTTCCAGCTTCAACCAGCAGCGCACTGACCATCTGGATGATGGCACGGCCGATGCCACTTTGGCCCTGCTGAAGGGGCTGATGCCGCAACCGGTGGGCACAAATCTGGCGCTGCCGCTGGCCACCCTGCGGCTGCCGGCCAGCGGGGGCTGTGCGGTCAGCCATGTGGTGGTGGTGACCGACCGGCCGGCCCCCTCCGTTCCGGCCGGAACCGATCGGGCGCTGGTCTGGATCGATGTGGCCCAGCCGGTCGATAATATCGGGATCAGCGCAGTGGATATCCAGCGCGATCCCTTCTCCGGCGCGGTGCGGGAGGTGGCGGTTGCCATCACCGCCACCGGTACGCCGCCCGGCGATGCCAGGATGACCATCCTCGGCCCCGATGGCCGCACCCTTCTGGAACGCCGGGCGGAATGGTCCCCTTATGGCCCCTGGCGCATTGTCTTTGAACCGGCCAAATCCGGCACCTATCGACTGGCCTTGTCGCCATCCGGTGCCTATGACGGGGATGATCTGGCGGAACTGGTGGTGGATGCCGGCGGACAGCCGCGCGTGGACTGGCGCCTGTCCGACCGGACCCTGCCGACGCGGCTGGGCTGGGCGCTTGGCACGGTTAACCCGACCTTGAAGGTGGTGGATGATCCGGCACAGGCCGGGCCGGAGCCGACCCTGGTGGTCGGCCCCGGCTATCGGCGGGGGTCGGCTTCCACCGTCGCGTTGTTTGCGGATCGTCATCCCATCCTGGCCGGGGTGAATTTCGATGTGCTGGATCAGGCGGGTATGAATGCGGCCCGTCTGCCGGCAGGTTTCACACCCATTGCTGCCGACACCGCCCGCCATGCCTGGATTGCGGCGCGGGACGTGCCCCGCACCGCCTATATTCCCGGCCTGCCCCTGACGGGTGAGGGGCAGGTGGAAAAGGCATCCATGCTGCTGTTTTTCAACAGTGTGCGCTGGTTGATGTCGGAAGGCGCGGCCCCTGCACCGGCCCGCTGGCTGACGCCGCAGGGAACGGTGATTGATACCGCGGCGGCAGAGGGGGATATGACGGGGGAACCGGCCTCCTTCGGCAGCCTGGATGATCTGGTGCCCCGTGCCGCCCAGGATGGGGGTCTCCCCGTCTGGCCCTGGCTGGTGGCCGCTGCCGCCCTGTTGTTCGCCCTGGAACGTGCCTATGCCGCCCGATATTGGAGGGTGGCATGAACTGCCTGTTGCCGGGGGCATTGTCCGGGGCCGGGATCGGCTGTGACGGCGGCGGCTGGGCCGGCACGCTGGCGCTGGTGGCGGCGCTGGCCGCCTTTCTGGCGGCTGGTTTCCAGTGCTGGCAGGCCCGCCGGGGTGGGCGGGGGCGCTGGGTTCTGGCACTGCCGGTGCTGGCCGGTCTCATCGGCTGGCTGCTGGCCTTGTCGGCTGCCGGTCTCTGGTTCAGCCGGGAGGCCGGGCGGGAGGGGCGGCATCTGGCGGTGCTGGTCGACAGTTCCGCCAGTGCCCGGCGCACGCCCGAGCAACTGCCAACCACCCTGGCACGTGTCGCCGACCGGGTGGGCGAGGCATCGCGCACGGCCGATCCGCGCGACAGTGCCAGTGTGCTGTTTGTCGCTGATGGCAGTGTGGCGGTCCATCCGGGCCTGCCGCTTGCGTCCCTGGCGGGGGCCTTGCCGGGACTGGCGGGCCAGAAAGGGCCGGCGGAGGGAAACAGCGATCTGGCCGCCGGCATCCGGGCGGCGGCGCGCAAGGTGCGCGATGCCGGCGGCGGGGCCATCCTGCTGGCATCCGACGGGTTGCAGACGCGCGGCGACGCGCTGGAAGCGGCAGGGGAAGCCGGCCGCCTGGGCATTCCGGTCCATGTCCTGCCCGTTGCCAGCCCGTCGCCCGGCATCGGGTTGATGGCCAGCCACCTGCCGCCGCGTGTGGCGGCGGGGGTGGAAACCCGGCTGCGGCTGGTGGTTGCCAACCCGCTGGACCGGGCAGGGCGCTTCAAACTGCGGGTGCAGTTGAACGGCGAAGGCACCCCGGTGGAGGCCGAGGCGGAGGTGCCGGCCGGCGCCAGCGGTGCTGTCACCATTCCCGTCATCTTCGCGGATCGCGGTTTGCAGTTCCTGGATATCGACCTCACCCCCGCAGAGGGGGGAGCGTCGCAGCGTCGCCGTGCCTATACGCTGGTCGATACGCCCACGCGGATCGCCGCGCTGGGGCCGGCCGGCTGGTTGTCGGCCCTGCCCAGCGACAGCTATCAGGTTGAACGCTATGCCGATGCGCAGCCCTTTGCCCTGAATGATATCGATGTCGTGGTGATCGATGGTGTGCCCGCCAATCGTCTGGCGTTTGGCCAGGCCGAACGCGTTGCGGCGGCGGTGAAGGATAATGGGGCCGGCCTGTTTCTCGCCAACGGCCCGCACAGGGGCCGGGATGAGGATCCGACGGTCCTGATGGGGTACGAGGAAACGGCGCTCGACCCGTTGCTGCCGGTGACATCCAAGCCGCGTGAGATGCTGGTGGAACCACCGGGCCGTCAGGTCGTGATCATGGTGGATACGTCGGGTTCCATGTGCGGCCAGCCGCTGGAACTGGCGCAGCGGCTGGGTACCCATATCGTGGATCAGTTGCGCCCGCGTGACAGCCTCACCATCACCAGCTTTGCCAGTGGCTACAGCGACCTGCTGCGGAACGTCACGATGAGCGCCGCCGGCAAGGCAGAGGCACGGGCGAGCCTGGGCTCGCTCTCCTGTGGTGGCGGCACGGACCCCAACAGCGCTTTGGAGCGGCTGGCGGTGAAGAATGCCCAGCAATGCGGCCTGTTCTTCATCAGTGATGGGGAGTTCAGCCTGGGGGCCCGTCTGCCCGGCTGCATGACCACCATCTTTGCCATCGGTCAGACCGAAAATTCTGTCAACCGCGAGATGGCGCGGATGGGGGAGATGCATTTCATCAACGAACCCGGTGCCATCGGCGGGCTGCATCTGGGCTTCATGCAGCCGGAAAAGCGCTCCAAACATTTTGAACCCGGACATTACCGTCCGGACCTGCTGTTGCCGGGTTCTGGCCTGCTGCCGGACCCGCCGGGCGATCTGGACGGCAATGCCGTGACTTTCGTGCGCGATGGGGTGGAACTGGCGGCCACCCGCCCGCATCCGGTTGATCCCGTGCTGGCCTTTCTGGACAGCGGCACGGGGATGGCGGGTGTTTTCACCACCAATGTGCCTGCCGCCTGGGCGTCGGGTGCGGGTGCCCGCAGCGTGAAATCCTGGATGGAACATCTGGTCGCCTGGCCACAGCGTGACCGCTATGTCTTTGATCTGGTGGAACAGGATGGTATCCCGACCCTGCTGCTGTCGCTGACCGTGCGGGATGGTCGCGTGCCGCTGGTGGAGCAGGTCTCCGCCTCGCTGCGGACGGCCAATGGCGATCAGCCCTTGCGAAGCGAGCAGGACCCCACCGCCTGGGGCCGTTTCCGCCTGCGTCTGCCCGCCGCCCCGGTGAGCGGGACGGCCATGCTGGTGCTGCGTGAAACCGGGCCCGATGCGCTGGACCGCGAACAGCGTATCCCCATCCGTCTGGGCACGATGGCTGAAGGCGCCCCCGCCGTCGGGTCGGAACAATGGAGCTATGGCGTCGATACTGCCCTGCTGAGCGGCCTGGCGGCGGCCAGCGGCGGCAGTTACGACCCGTCCGCCTTCATCCTGGGCGGTGCGGTGCCGCGTCCGCCGGCGGCGCTGCCATTGTGGCCCTGGCTGCTGGTGCTGGCGACCGCCCTTTATCTTGCCCTGATCGCCCTGTGGAGGTGGCTGCCGTGACCGATGCCGTTTCCGACGCCCGGTCTTTGCCACCGGTTCCCGGCCTGCCGCGCGATGGCCTGCTGTTCCAGCGGGTGGCCGTGGGGCTGCGCCCGCCTGTGCTGGTGATGCTGAACCGGCTGCTGAGCCCGCCCCCCTTGCCGGACAGGCGGCGATATTCGCCATGGGGGCCACTGGCCTCCCTGCGGGAGAAGGTTGATCGGCTGTGGGCCGAGATGCGGGATACAGGCCCGCCGCTGCCGGTTGCCGATCTGGACCGGCTGATGCGCCCCCCGGCCGTGGATGAGAAGCGGCTGCGTGGGCAATGGGGGATGCTTGATGTCCGGCTGCGCTACACCGAACTGCGCCCGGCGGAAATGGGCCAGTTGCTGACGGTACAGGCGGCCTTTGCCGACCGCTGGGCGGGCGTCGCCGACACTGCTCTGTCCCGGCACCTGCCCCGCTGGTTACGGCCAAGGCGCAAGCAGGTTGACGGATATTACATGCCCCCGCCCGCCTGGGGGCTGGTGGCGGGTCTGGCCTGGGACGATCTGGATTTCCGCCATGCCGTGGCGGCGCTGATACAGGGTTTCCTGCGCGAAAATTATCTGATCATCCCTGGCCAGATGCCGGTGCCGCGTCTGGCGCCGGAGACCTGCTGGCTGCTGCTGGCGGCCGTGGGGCCGCGCCCGCGCCGCTGGTGGTGGCCGCAACATTGGTTCCCCTCAACAAGGCGGGCCCGGCGGCTTGAACAGATGATCACGGCGCTGATCCCGACCACGCCGGACTGGGCGGGGTTCTGGGATTGGTGGGTCTTGCGTCGTCTGCTGACCCATCTGCCTGATTTGCCAGCACGGTTTGGCCCGGAACTGGCGGCGTCCCTGACAGCCCTTCCACCACCCCTTTCTGCCTCCCCATCGCCCATTCCCAATTCCCCTGCTTCGATTGGCGGTTGAAATGCTCGGTCCCGATAGTCTGAAGTCCCTGGTTGCAAATCATAAGAACACGCTGAAACTGCTGTTGAGTGTGGAAAGCCTGCTGAAGGCCCGGTTCATCGGCATGGATGTGCATGTCCGGGCGCTGATCCTGGCGGTGGCCTGCGGGGAGCCACTATTGCTGGTGGGGCCGCCGGGTACGGCCAAATCACGCCTGATCCGGGCCTTTTGCGGTGCCATCGGGGTGCTGGATGAGAATGACGCGGCCAGCCGCCATGACAGCTATTTCGAATATCTGCTGACCCCCTTCACCGAGCCGGGGGAACTGTTCGGCCATTATGATATCGCCGCCTTGCATGAGCACCGGGGCATGGTCCGCCTGGAAGAAGGCATGATGCAGAATGCCCAGGTCGTGTTCCTGGACGAAATCTTCAACGCGTCCAGCGCCATCTTGAACTCGATCCTGTCCTTCATGAATGAGCGCGTGTTCCATGACCGGGGCAGTGTGCGCCCGGTCGCCATGCACTGCATGTTCGCCGCCACCAATGATGTGCCGCGCGGTGGGGAATTGCGCGCCATCTATGACCGTTTCGTCATTCGAAGCTGGGTGGAAAATGTGCGCGACACGCCGGAGGAACTTGGCGATCTGATCCAGCGCGGCTGGCTGGAAACCTATGGCACGCACCAGACGCCCAACCTCACCAGCCTGCTGGACAAGGTGGCCGACCTGCGGCGGGAAATCCGTGGCCTGACGCGGGCCGATACGATCAAGCGCGATAACCAGGCCCTGCTGGGCAACCTCTCCCATCTGGTGAAGACGGCGCGGCAATATAATGCCAGTGCGGTCTCCAACCGCCGGCTGGTGAAATTCAGCTATATGATGACCATGCACCGGCTGCTGCGCGCTGTGGAGGAAGGGGCGGAGACCGACAAGCCGCTGACCATCGGCCGTCCCGAACTGGCCCTGTTCTGGAAGCACCTGCTGGATTCCGTCGATCCGATGGTGATCCAGAAGATGGAAAAGCTGCCCTATCCGGTGGAGTGAGCAGGGGATGCAGATAACGATCCTCGCCCCCCCGGTCTGGCAGCCGGTCCTGCAGGCGGCTGCGGCGGAACTGCCCGCATCGGTGGCGGCCCTGCTGCCGGTGCTGGTGGATTATCTGCACGACCGCCATGCCGGCATCACGCCGCGCATGGCCGGCCGGCTGGCGCGCGCCCTGTTGCAGGATGGCGGCCCGCCGCCCATCGGCACCCGCCGGGGCGGGCTGATCGACTGGTCACGGGTGATCGACAAATTGGCGCGCGGGGCCTTGCCAGATGCTGAACCGCAAGGGGGAAGGGACCGCCGGCGTTCCCCGGCCACGGTGGTGGCCCCCGCCATTCCCTTTGTCTTGCTGGACCGCGTGGTGCTGCCATTGCTGCTGGCGGCGCAAAAGCGCATCGATCGCTGCTGCCTGTTCGGCGGCGACGGGCACGCGCTGATGCCGGATGGGGAGAGCTTTCTGGCCGACTATGAAGGCGCGCTGGAAGCGGCGATGAGCGACCTGACCATGGGGATTGGCGGGCCGCCGGCCTTCTTCTGGCAGCATCGCGGGATTGATGCGGCGGCCCTGTCGCGCGGGCTGGGGGCTGGTGCGGCCGGGCGCGGCCTGTCGGAGGCCGATCCGGAGACGGTGGCCCTGCTGACCCGTCTGGAACCGGTGCTGGGGCCGATGCAGGTGCAGCGGACCCGCGCCCAGCAGCTTCGCCGATCCGATATGCAGTCCGGTGGGGTCCGCCCCCGCGAAGGCGGGGTGACCGGCATCCGGATGTCCCGCAGCATGGACGATCTGAACGACATGCTGGTCAGCGAATATACCAATGAGCCGCTGATGATGCTCGATCGGCTGGTGAATAGCGGTTTCATGGTGCGCCACCGGCCGCCTTTTCAACAGAACCGCCGTGACGTGCTGCTGGTGGGAGCCATGCCGCTGGGTGCGCGTGACACAGCGGCAAGGCTGGCCAAGGTCGCCTGGATTGACATGGTGGCGCGGCTCGCCCCGCTGTTGCAGGGGGGCGGTCTGCGGCTCAGCGATTTCATCTGGCTGGATGGCGACCGGATGGGCGGGCTGGCCCATGGGGCGGCCAGCCTGCCGCAGGCTCTGTCCCTGCCACACAGCGCCAATCTGACACCGGAAGAACGGCTGCGCTTCGTCTGGGCGCTGGACTGGCTGCCCGGTCTGCTGGATCGGCGCCGGGCCTATCCGCCGGGGCTGGAACCGCCGGTGGGGGAGGGCGACGATGCGGTGGAAACCCTGCGCGCGGGTGCGCGCTGGGCGGCCGGTGCGCTGGCTCGGATGCCGGCGGGCGCCGGCCGGGACAATGAAGCCGGACGGCTGGATCTGAAGGATTACGGCTTCGTGCATGTCATGCTGATGCTGCCCCGCCCGGCGGCCGGCCTTGACAGCGGGGAGGCGCGGTCGGCCATCATGATGGCGGGGCAGACGCTGCGGCTGATGACCGGCCGGCGGCAGTCGGCCAGCATCCTCTGGGTGCCGCAACGGGTGGCGGACCTGGATGGCTGGGCCCTGTCATTTGAGGTGGGGCCCCTGCGTCACCTGGCGGACAACCTGCCCCCACCGGGCGCCCCTGTGTCGGATGGCGACCCTGCCGCCGGCGGGGTGGATATGCACCGGCTGGCCGGTGGCCTGATCGGACTTTGGCTCACTCATCTTCAGGAGGCCATCTTTGGTGGCTGAACGCTGTTTTCTCCTGCCTTCGCTGACCGCTACGGAAGCGTTGCAGGTTCTGGCCGCCCTGGTTGAGGCGGGCTTCGCCGATACGGGCCGGGAGGCGCGGCTGCGCCTGCAATTCGAAGGCGGCGGCTATCTGCGCATTCTGGTGCCTGATCCCTCGGTCCAGATCGGATCGCCGGACAAGCGCAAGCGGCGGGAGGAGATGTTCGACCGGATGCGCCAGCGTCTGACCGCCATCATGGGCCCCTATGATGATGAGGTGGCGCATCTTGATCCGGATGCCGATATCTTCAAGGATCCGTTCCTCTTCACCCCGACGCTGTTGCTGGACAGCGCGATGCATCGGCGCGGCGAACCGGCCAGCCCTCTGGATGGAGAAGTGCTGCTGCTGCTGCCCGCCGGGGATGAGGCGGAAGCCTGGCGGCAGTTCGACCAGTTGAACACCCATGCCACCGCCGTGCGCATCGCCGCAGCGCGCACGGCGGAAGGGGCCGACGAGGGGTTCTTCCTGTTCCATCTGCGCGATGACGAGGCGCGGGTTTCCTCTTTCCAGGGGCTGCTGGGCAGCGGCTTCCTGTCGGCCGCCATCGTGCTGGAAGGCTATGAGGCCGATGGGTGCGGCATTTTCCTGCCACCCGGCACGGCGCCTGATCCGCAGGCCCTGGCCGCCTTCCAGAAAATCCGGCCGGCCCTTCTTCCGCAGATGGAGGTGGCGCGGGGGGAGCCGGCGCTGGCCATCACTGTCACCGTTCAGGATGGCCGGCGGGAGGTTGATCTCTATCCGCTGAACCGGCTGCGCTATCGGGACAAGACAGCGCTGTGGCCGGCAGCCAGCCCGGCGTCGGCTTCGACGGAACTGGTGCGCATCCACAGCCTCGTCAATTCTGACGCCATGGTGGAAAAACTGGCGGAACGGGTGCGGGCGGTTGAGCCGCTGGTGGGTTATGAGCTGGAATTGCGGGCTGATTATCCCGGGGCGGGTGCCGAAATGGACCTGCTGCGGGTGCAGGAAAAGATCGCCTATTATACCGAACTCTCCGCCTATCTCGCCGGGCTCACCCGACCGCAACCGGTTCTGATGCGCTTTGCCGATCGGGACTTGCCGGCCCTGGCCGATGCGCTGCGGCGCTTTACCTTGCAGGATATTGATGATGGCCGCATCCGCTATGGCTTCCAGGCCACGGGGGCGGATGACGGCGTTCATTACCTGCTGATCCAGCCGGAAGAAACGGCCCCTTCCTCCTTCCTGCCGGAATATTTCTGGCGGGAGCAGCGGCAGGCCGGGCCGATGCTGTTCCGGGTCGATCCCTTCTTCGCCCGCTTCTATGATGCGGCGCGGCCGGGCAGCCTGGTCTTCGTGCCGGAACAGCAGACCCTGTTTCCGCCGCTGCATAGCTGGGATCAGGCGGATATTGACAGCTATCTGCGCCAGACCCTGTCCAGTTGGTTCCATGGCGACCGTGGTGCCCAGGCCATTCCCCCGGAGCCCTATTACCTGTTCCGTCCTAACCCGGCGGGCGCCATCGTGGTGGAGGTGCTGGATGGGGCGGCCTTTGTGCCCCTGCGCCAGCGGATTGGCTGGCTGAACCGCAATCTGGAACTGCGGCACCGCCTGGAGTTGGAAAGCCTGATCGACGATCTGGCCACCAAGGCGGGCCGGGCGACCCTGGCCGAACGCGTGGCGGCGGAGGAAACAGCGGCCATCGGCCTCTTCACCGATGCCGCTGCGCGGGCACAGGCGCATCTGGGCGGGCAGTTGGGCGACCTGCTGGATCAGTTGGCGCAGGAGGCAGGGCAAACCGCTGCCCGCACCGCCGCTGCATTGGATAGTTTCGACAAGCTTTACCGGGATATCGACGATATCGAGCGGGCGACAGCCGAACTGACCCAGCGTGCCCGGACGCTGGAACAGGTCAAGGCCGAACTGCACAGCGAAAGCGACAGTTTCAAGCAGGTGCGCCAACAGCTGGAGGAACAGGTTTACGAGGCCATCAAGGCCTCCGACGCCACCCTGGCCAAACTGGAGGATTCCGTTACCGAACGCGTGGCCCGGCTGAAGGAAACCCACCGCCGGCTTCAGGACAGGCTGCTTGAAATGAGGGAAGGGCGATGAGCACGGGGGACGGGGTGTCGTTCCGGCAACGCCTGGACGATCATGACAAGGCCCTGGCGGCAGCAAGGGCGCAGGCACCGGCACCGGGCGTCACGGCGGCCCGGCTGGCGGATGCCGTCCGGATGGAAGCGGCGGCGGCGGCCGATCTGATCGGCTGGAGAAACCGGCTGCGACGCAACCGCGCCCTGCTGCTGGAACTGCGGCAGCGGCAGTTGGTGGAACGGCTTGCCATGCAGCGCACGGCCCGGCGGATCGTCTGGGGTTGGCCGGCCATCCGCCTGCGCATCCTGATCGTTTCCCTGTGGGTACAGGTCCACCCGATCCTCACGGGCTTTCTGCTGCTCCTGCTGACCCTGGGCATCCTGGCCCTGATCTTCCCGCATTATGCGGAGGCGATCATGTTCGCTGTGAGCGAGCTGCTCAAAGATCCGAACAGGGGGCGGCCATGACGGGACAGCGCACGGCCCTGGCTGGAACAACGCCATCCCGCTTCCGCCGGGCCACGCTGCCGCCTGCGGAGCAGGGTTTGGGTCGCAGGCTGGCGCGGCGCTGGCTGGTCACGCTGGGCCTGTCGGTTGTGCTGGTTCTGCTGATGCTGGGCACCCGCCGACATTGGTTTGACGAGACGGGGCCCGGATACGCGGCCTATTGGCTGCATGACCGGCTTTATCTGCTGTTGAAAGGCTATCTCTGGACCTGGGGCTTTCCCCAGTCGCTGGTGGTGTGGCTGGTCATCCTGCTGCTGTTGGGGATGGCGCTGGCGGGCTTTCTTTCCAGGCGACCGCTGTTGCGGGGTGCCCATGGCTTGGCGGCACGCTACCTGCTGGCCAATCCGGTCGGGCGTCGGATGATTGACCAGTGGCACCGGCTGACCGTGCGGACGCGCTTGCGCCCGCACCAACTGGAAATGCTGGCAGAACAGGCGCGACAGATGGTGCTGGAGCAGCCGCAAGCGCGCCTGCCGCTATCCCGTCTGCTGGCGTTGACGCAATTATGCATGGCCATGCGCCTGCGTGCGGATGGCAGCACTGCCGCGCGCCTCACCATCCTGGCCGATCTGCTGGAAACATTGCTGCGCATTCAGCAGGATCAGGGCGATGCGCGCGCGGTCCGCGCGGCCATGGAACAACTGACCCGGCTGATGGCCGATCACCTGACTGCCCTGACCGCCACGCCGGTTCCGGGTGACCTGCTGGCACCCGCCACCTTGGCGGGGGAGGTGCAGGTTCTGGTGACGGCACTGCAGGGCCGGCTGGCATCCGGCAAGGCGGGTGACCTCTCCCTGCTGCGGCCGGTGGCGGCGGCCATCATGGAACGCTGCGGCCTGCTGGACCTGATCCGCACCATGGCGGAACGGGGCCTGCGGGGCTTTGGTCGGGAACTGTCCGCGCCGGAAGCCGGCCCGCCTGCCTGCGGCCGGCTGTCCGTGCTGATTGCCCTGTGCGCTGCGACGGAGACGGGGGAGGCCGAACTGGCCCATGCCACATTGGAAAGCCTGTCAGCCCTGGCCTTTGGCCGTGCGGCAGGACTGCCGGCCCCGGTTGCCGCCTTTGCCGACGCCTGGCTGGCGGAGGCACCGGACCTGCCGCACTGGCAACTGGCTGCACGTCTGTCTGAACCACCCTTGCCCGACCCGTCTTTGCTGACGCCGGGCGACCATGATCATCTGACCGGCCGGACCCGTCGTCTGGCCTGGATCGCCGGGGCCGCGGAGGCCACGCCATGACTGACCAGCCATTCCTGTCCCGTATCCAGACCTGGCAGCGCGCGCGGGACCGGGAGGTGGCGGCCGCCGTCCGCCGCCTGCCGCTGCGGGCCCGTGCGGACCTGCCCTTCTTCATGATGGTTGTGCTGCTGGTGGCGGTGCTGGGCCTTGTGGCCTATGCCGGCATGGTTGTGGTGCGGCGGCTGGGCTGGCTGGACCCGGTTGTGGTGGCCCCGGTCGCGGATGAACGCATTCTGGACAATCTGCGCCGTGACCTGCCGGCAAAAACCCTGATCACCGCCGCCTGGCATCCGGGGCTGGAAACCCTGACCGTCAGCCAGACCGGCGGCGCCCTGCATCATCTGGATAAGGCGACCGGTCTCTGGTCACGCGAACGCCCGGTGGAACAATTGCCCGCCCTGGGCAGTGACATCGTGCAATTGCGCGCCGGCTGCGGTGGCGATGCGGTGACGGCGGCGGCCTGCGCTGATCCCGCATCGCTATGGGCCTTGAGCGAAAAAGGCGCCCTGGCGCGCCGCCTGAACAGCCATTGGCAGGCGCTGATCGGCGACAGCCGCTTCATGGGCAGCGATGGCCGCCCTGTGGAGGCAGGGGCGGCCACCACAGCTTCCCTGTCAACCGATGGCCAATGGCTGTTCATGGGGACCAAGGCCCAGGGCGGCGGCCTGTATGACCTGAAACAGCGTTACTGGCTGCCGTTGGGGGGCGCCGCCCCCTCCATGCCGTCGGGCCGGATCAATGTCGCCGTCTGGTGGAAGGATCGTTTCGCCATTGGCGGGGAGCAGGGGCTTACCTTCCTTGACCCTGATGGCGGGCAACCCCGCGCCGTGCGCTCTCCCATCCTGGCGGCCACGGTCAGCGATTTGCTGGTGCTGGAGGATGGGCGGCTTCTGGTGCTGGAAAGGCGCCCCTGCCAGATCGGTGGTGAAGGGTGCTTGCGCGTGCAGACGCTGGACGGGCCGGCGGCCAAGCCGGTTGTTCTGATGGATGAACGCAACCGTTATGCCGATCTGGATATGGCCAGCCTGTTCTTTGCCGATATCCAGGGCCGTTCCCTGCTGGTGGCGGGGCGCAAGGGCGTTTTCGTCTATGACATGGCCCAGCATAACTGGACGCGTCTGGATGATCGGCCGGTGCTGGCGGCACGGCGCGAACAGGAAAATGTTTTCTATGCCTATACCGGGGGTGTCGCCCAGGTGACCCGGGGGGCGGTGAAACAGAACTGGGGGCTGCCGGGCAAGCAGGTGGTGCAGCTTGTCGGCGCTGACCGGCAGATGATGGCGCTGACGGATGACGGGGAAGTTTACGCCTTGCCCCCGGACGGCAATCCACAAACGCTGTTTCAGCCTGGGGGCACTGCCGGTGATCCCCGGCTTTTCAATGCCGCCTATGCAGCCGGCGACCGCATCCTGTTGACCGGGCCGCGTCAGGCCCTGCTGCATGACGTCCGCCGGAGGCTCTATACGGATATCAATGTGCAATTGCTGCCGGACTGGCTGACCGATGGCCGTACCCGGACCCTGGTCTCCGGCGAGCGGATATTCGGACTGGTCTCGGCCGGGGGGCTGGTGACGGCGAAGGCCATTGATCTGTCCGCATTGGGTGGCAATCAGGCCCCCACGTCCGCGGGGGGCAGCCAGATGGTTGCCGGCCCCATCCGTCAGGCCCGCGCCTGGGCCGGTGGCGGCATTGCCGTTATCGATGGCACGGGCAGCCTGCGTCATCTGGATGTGAACAGGGACAAGCCGCTGACCGGTGCCGCCATCCCGGCACTGGATCGCCTGTCCTTGCGCGATGTGGTCACTGTGGAAGATGTAACGGCCTTTGCCACAGGCGCCGGTATCATCGGCTATGATCATGCAGAGCGGCGCTGGGTGGGGCCGATGGGCACCGGCATTGACCAGGGCAATGTCAACAGTCTGGCGGGGCGTGGCAACCGGCTGCTGTTCACCACGGATCAGGGACGCCTGGGCGAGGTGAAGCCAGGGTCGTCGGATGGAACCGCCCTGATCGGTGCCCAGCGGATTCAGCTGAAGGCGGCGGCCCCCAGCGATGTGCTGGTGTATGGCCAGCGCCTTTTCCTGGCCGGCCGGTCCAGCGTGGATATGTATGACCTGTCATCGCGCACTGTCCTCTATCGCTGGTCCTTCCCCGGTGATGCCCCGGTGGAGATTGTCGATCAGCTGGGTTGGAGCCCGCTGACCTTGTCGGATGGCCGGCTTCATCTGGATGGCGGCGCCATTGCGCCAGATGGGGGGCGTGTACTGTCCGCAACCCTGGGAAGTAACATCCTGACGGTGCGGGAGAAGGATGGGGCCCGGCATCTGCGGCTCCACAGTCAGACATCGCCGCAAAAACCTGAGGCGGACCAGTGCCTGTTCCGTAACCCGTCGGCCGGTGGCCGGGCCCAGCACCTGCTGGATGCCCGCATGATCGGCGATGGCTGGCTGATGGCGCTGACCGATGATGGATTGCGTCTTTATAATGAGATGGCGCGGAGCTGGTATCCGGTGCGCCCGCTGTCGCGCGCCATCACCGCCATCCATGTGGTCGATGATCACCTTGTCCTGGTGGCGGGGAACGGGGCGGGCCATGTCCAGCTTGTGCCGCTGGACAAGATCGCCCGGCCGCAGAGTTGCAGCACGCAGGCGGTGGCCCTGCCGGAGGATTGGCGGGAATTCCGCAGCGTCGCCATTGATGAAACGGCCGGCCGGCTGGTCTGGATTGCCGCTGATGGTGCGGTGATCGAATGGGCGAAGGGGCAGCAGACCCAATTGCTGGCGGCAACGGCCGGTATGCCGGCAACCGACAACTTGCTGCGCGTCTTCAGCCTGGGGGACCGGCTGGCCTTCGCCGTGCCAGAGGGGCTGTTGCTTTATCAACTGGCCGATCATGCCTGGTCGCGCGTCGAAATGCGATCAGAGGCTGGGCCGCTGCGGGGCCTGCGTGACCTGAACCTGGAACCCGATGGGGATGGTCAGGCGGTGACAGCCCGACTGCCGGACGGTCGCACTTATCTCGGCAATTGGAATGGCGCTGATAAGACCGCCACGCTGGCCGAACTCCGTCTTCCGTCGGTCGCCCCGTTCGGCCAGTCGGCGGCCGGGATGCTGGATGCCGTGTCCCATGGCGGGCGCTGGGTATTCTTGATGGGGGACCGGATCAAGCGGTTCGACCCCGCCACCGGGCGATTTGCGCCCGACATCCTGCTGCCCCAGTCCGACGCCAGCCGCACGCTGGTGCTGCGCGGGCGGAGGCTGGTGGTGGAGGAGGATGGCGGCAAACGCTGGTGGGTGGCGCGCGCCAACCTGCCCGATGATGGCGCCAGCCCGATCCCGGTGCAGAGCCTGTTTGATGCGGTGGTGCCCGTGGCGGGACAGCCCACCATGCTGGCCGATGATGGCCGGGTAGTGCGGCTTCTGGCCGATGGGTCCGTTCAGGCCTGCCAGTCTGACGGTACCTGCCGCCTGACGACGAAACCAGCCATGCCGCTGGACCCGGCCACGGTGACGGCGGCCTTTGAGAATGGCCCCCTGGTCCTGTTCCAGACGGCGCGCGGCTGGCGGCTCCATGATGTTGATACCCGCAGTGAACGCCAAGCCCCCGGTGCGCTGGGGGCCTTGGGGCCGGTGGTGGAGACACGGCAGCAAGGGACGGTCTTGTGGCTGCGCGATGCCGCTGGGCAGGTGGTGGCACTTGATGCTGCCGGTACCCTGGTGGCACAGGCGACCGGCGTGACGGGCCTTGGCGTCGATGGCAACGGCAATATCTGGCTGCGCGGCACCAATCAGATGTTTGAAAAGGGCGCGCTGAAAGATGCCGCTGCCTTTTTCAAACTGCCAAAGACCGTGGGCATTCAGGCGCTGACAGTTGCGAACGGCAGCAGCGCGGCCATGCTGGGCAGCGACCGGCGGCTGCGCACCCAGGTGCATGGTGAAATTTGGCTGGAGCCGCCACTGGCCCCGGACATCGATCTGACAAAAGCGCAGGAACTGTTCCGGATTACGCGTACCGACCAATGGTGGTTACGCGCCGGCCCCATGCTCACCCGGCTGGTGGCGGGCAATTGTCCCGGAACAAAGCCGGATGCCTGTCTGCGATCGGAACTGTCGCTGACGTTGCCGGGCAATTCACCCATCCTCAGCATTGACGATCAGTTGCCGATCAGCCTGACCATCCGTCTGGCCGATGGCCGGATTCTGGAAACCCGGATGGGGGCGTCGGGGCTGGAGCCATTGGCCACAACCAATGCGCTTCCGGTCGCCTCTGCCAGTGTGAATGATGTCTGGCCGTCCTGGCGCAACCGGATCGGCCCGCGCCTGGATGGTGTTCCGGCCATTAATCCCATTCTTGGGTTGCAGGCGGATGGCAGCACCGTGCAGGGCCGCACGGCCGGGGGAATAGTGCCGCTGGGCATCACCATTGCGCCCCAGCCGCAGCCCCTGCCGGCCCTGGATGCCGGCTGGCTGAAATGGGACCGCTCCAGCCGGCATTTCCAGCTTGTCGGGATGACGGGGCTGGCCTCGCTGACACCTGAACAGCTGGTGCGGGATGGACGGTTCATCTTCGCCGGTTCCGGCATGGCCGTGGCCGATACCGGGGGGATGACGCGGCTGGCCAGCCGCTATGGCATTCTCAGCTTCCAGGGAAGAAGCCTGTCCTTGACCGACCCGCAAAACCGCTTCCAGCCGCAGGACATGCCGGCCCCGGTTGCCGCCGCCCATGGCCGCTTCCTGTTTGACCGGGGTGGGGTGGCCCTTACCGGCGGCGCGATGGTTGCGGATGATGGTCGCCACCTGATCAGCCAGGGCGATGCCACCTGGACCGAACAGCTGCGTCAGGCACGGGTTGAAACCAGTCTGCGCGTGGCGGGGCAGCCGCAGGGGGCCGATGGTGCGGCTGGTTTCGGCTGGGACCGGCGTGCCGGTGTGGCGCTGGCGGATGGAAAGGTGCAGGTGCAGACTTCCCTGGGCATCCTGCCGGCCGATGGTCTGGTGGGGGCTGATCCCGGCTGGTCGGGTCGTCTGCCCTCTGCCGGGCGCCTGTTTGGCCGCGATGGGGGTGACCTGTTCATGGCCGATGGCGCTTCCTGGTACCGCCGCATGGCCGGCAGGTGGCAGCCGGCAACGGCGGCCGACCTGTTGACGCGGGAGCTTGCCAGTTCCCCGCGCTGGCGCTGGCGCGCCACCCCGCAGGGGGTGATGGTGCAGGGACCGGCCCTGGTTACCACGGGCCAGGGCCTTGCCTTCAGCGATGATCTGATCCGCGCCGCCGGCTGGATTGACAGCAACAGCGTGGTGGTGGTGGATGGGGCGGGGCTGACCGTCGGCACGATGGAGGCGGTCCGCACCGGACAGGCAGCCCATAAGCCGATCGATCAGGCCATCGACACCATCTGGTCAATGCGGCCCAAACCGGGTGCGCGGATGCTGCTGGCGCGGGGCGATGGCGGTACCTTTGGCTGGGATGCCGCGGCACAGAATTTCGTGCCGCTGGCTGATGGCGCCAATCCGCAGCTGAACCGGCAATTGATCGATCATCCCCGTTTGCGCATGGCCGTGATTGCCGGGCGGGTGGTCACGGAATTGCGTCTGGATGATCTGTCCGGCGGGTCGGTCTGGCAGCCAATCACGCTGGAAAACGGCTTCCCCTTTGACCGGGTGAATACCGTCCATATCCGGGGCAACGATCTTTTCCTGGGCACAGACGCGGGGCTGGAGGTTCACACCCTTTATCAGAATGATCTCGGTTTCGACACGATCAGCCGGCTGCTGGACATGCGGGCCGGCGGCAGCGGACCGCTTAGCCCCGTGCTGCGCATGGGGGAGCCGGTGGACAGTGCCGATATATTGGCGGCCCGTTCTGCCGGTCGCTGTGTTCAGTTCGATGGAACCACCTATAAGAACTGCGCCACAGCGGATATGGCGGACATCACGGTCCGTGCCAGGGCGCCCTGGTGGCACTGGCAGCGCGATGCCGCGGGCCGTGTGACCGGGGAATATGTGGTTTCGGGCGGTAAGGCGCCGGTATTGCCGGCGATGATCAGCGGGGGGCGCCTGCCCCATGATCGTATCCGCGACATGGTGATCTGCCAGGGCCGGGCCGCCACCTTGTGGGAGGATGGCCCCGTGATGCATCATCCCGGTGCGGGTCTGGAATTGCGGACCGGCCTGCGCCTGACCGTCCCTGGTATGTCCCGTGATGCCCGGCTTTTCTGCCTGGAACGTCCGCTGCGGGAGGCGGGGCTGGATATTCCCGGCGGGCTGTACTGGATCACCGATGGCGCAGTGATGCACGATGATGGCAGTGCCTGGCAACCGATCGTCGGGGAGGCGGAGAAGGCCGCCCTGCGGCAGAGCGCCGGCCAGTCCATCCCCTATGCCGGCGCGCGGCTGCGGCTGATTCAGGAACAGCGCGGCGGCTTGCGGTTCCAGCACCTTGGCAATAATGACCGCTGGGCCGATCTTGCCTGGAAGGGCAAGCGGCTGGCCCTGGATACGGTGGAGCGTGTGACCCTGGTGAAGGGGCAGCCCTGGGCGGCCACGGCGGCCGGCTTTGTGCCGTTCCAGCAGTTATCCGATGGCACTCTGGGGCTCGACCCCGATCAACTGGTCGTCCTGCCCCACCCCGCCAATGATTGCCGGGTCAGCGATCTGGAAACCGGGGCCGATGGGGAAAGCTGGGTCCGGTGCAATGCCAATACGGCGCAGGTCTATCACGGCACCCTGAACCCGGCTGCCCCCCGGCCCGTTTTCCAGCCGGCGGATAAGGATCCCTTTGCCGACCCCGTGCTTGTGGCGGCGACGGGGGATAATCATTGGCAATGGCAACTGACCGGCCATGTCGATGGCAAGCCCGGTCAATTGGCCGCCACCTATCGGGATGATCCGGTCAGCCTTTCCAGCGGCCGGCTGTCACTGGACATGATCG
Organism: Niveispirillum sp. BGYR6; assembly: GCF_027568365.1. Classification (NCBI taxonomy): domain Bacteria; kingdom Pseudomonadati; phylum Pseudomonadota; class Alphaproteobacteria; order Rhodospirillales; family Azospirillaceae; genus Niveispirillum; species Niveispirillum sp. BGYR6. The sequence continues at coordinate 21,620 of NZ_JANLNL010000016.1, forward strand.
CCCAGATCCGCGCCTTCACCCCCGACGGGCTGGAGGTGCTGACGGAGGGGGCCGGCTGGTACCGGTCGGCGGGCAAGGGGCTGAACGATTTGCAGCGCCCGGCCAATGATCGCCTGGATCATCGCGCGGTGCGTCGCATCGCCGTGGCGCGCGGCGCTGATAATGACCGCCGCCTGTGCCTGGAATTTGCCGAACGGCGGACCCTGGCGCTGAATGCCGCGCTGCAGGCGGTTGATGGCGGGGCCGGCTGCCGCGACGATCTGGGGACGGACGGGCTCTGGCGGTACGAACAGGATGCCGATGGGCTGACCATGCAGGCGGTGGATCGCCGCCAGCGTATCGGCAGCCGTACCCTCAAGGAGGGGCGTTTCACGGATGAGGTTGCCACCGGTCTGCCGGTCCCCCGGCGGGACAAGGCCGGGGCGGTCGAATATCTGGTGCCGACCCTGGCGGGTGTCATTGCCTTTGATGCGGCGGCAAAACCGGCGGGTCTTTATCTGCCAGCCTTTGCCGACCTGCCGCCCACGGCGGCCCCCAGTGTGCTGGTTGCCGACCGGGAGGGCCGGGTTTCCTATCTGGGGCGCAGTGCGCTGGTCGGGCTGGAGGATGAGGTGCCAACGCCGCTGCCCCTGCCGCAATTGCTGCCCGATGACCTGGAGGCCCAGGCGCTGGAGCCGGGGCCGGGCAGTACCTTGCGGCTGGGCTGGAAGCAGGGTGATCGCGCCGGCTGGACATTGTTCGATCCGCAGGCGCCCAACGGGGCGCTTACCCTGGCGGAACCGGTCGATATTTCCGGCTGGCGTGAATATACCGAACTGCGCACCCTGCACGGGAACGCCAACCCCAACCTGCTGATCGGGTTGGAACGTAATCATCTGGCCCTGTCGTCGGGCTTCTCCGCCCAACCGGTCAAGCAGAGCCTGGATTTTGTGGGCTCGGTGCGGGGGCTGGTCCGGGCTGGCCGTACATTGATGGTGATCGGCAGCCAGGATATTATGGAAATCGATATGGTTGCCGCGCTGCGGGTGACCGTTTCCCCCCAACCCCCGCCCCCATAAGGGGCGGGGGATCGCCCCCCTTCAAAACGTGTACTGTACGAAGAACCCCACCGTCTGCGCCACGTAATTCTCCGGGCGAACGCCGAGATAGGTGTTGTCCCCCGTCGTCCCCGCCTGCAGGCCGGTATAGTGGAAATCCACCACCCGTTCCTGGTTGAAGCGGTAAAACACGCGGTAGGAGACGGTTTCGGTCAACTGGTGTCGCAGCTCCGCCTTCACCATATGGCTGTTATAGGTGATGGCGGGGAAGCCGCTGCCGGCCTGGGCCGCACTCATCACATTGAAGAACGCCTCGGTGCTGGCGAAGCGGTAATTCATCGCCGTCTTGGCATGGGCGAAGACATAATCCAGGTTCAGGGTGAAATCACCCCAACTATGCAGGCCGTTCAGCCCGGCGGTGTAGATGTCTGACCCCACCGTCTCTTTCCAGCTATTGGCCAGCGGATAGGCCCGACCGCCGGCTTCCCCCGTCACGCCCTGGCCGCTGGCATTGATGTTGGCAACGTCGCGGTTCTGGTTCTGATAGGTCAGGAAGGTGGTGAACTTGGTCGCCGCCGACATCTGGTAGCTATAGGCCGTGCTGGCATCCCAGGCGCGGGTGGAGCGCAGGCCATAGGCGGCATCATAATCGGTCAGCTTCAGGCTGCCGGTCACCTGCAGATCACTGCGCGGGCTCAGGATATAATTGCTCTGCCCGCGCACCACATGCTGGGTGCGGTCGGCCATGTCGAATTTCCGCAGGTCCGACAGCACCCAGGCCACATCCCCGGCAGAGCTTGCCGGGATGTAACCCGGCAGGGAGGTGGAATAGGAACCGCCATAGGGGTTGGAGACATAATCGCTGCCCGTCCGCCGTGCATATTCATAGGACAGGCGCGCCGTGCCCCATTCATAGCCAGTGGTGGAAACTTGCAGGCGGCCAATATGGTCGTTGCTGTCCGTCACCTCCCGCACCGAATGGTCGACGGCATCGTTGGTGTAGGAGACGTCCAGCTTCAGATGCTTGTCCAGCCGGTAATCGGCCTTGGCCTTCAGGGTCAGACGATCATTGGCGAACGGCATGTTCCGGATCTGCACCCGGCTGCCGGCCTGATTGGGGCGATAGATACCGCTCTGCGACGGGATGAAGGGGGCCAGCCCGCCATCAAGGGCGATATAGCCATATTGGCCCGTCTGCGGGTTGAAGGCGACGTAGTTGGTGCGGTTCTCCTCGTTCCGGCCGCGCGCTTCCAGCGACAGGCCCAGGTCGGGGGAGACTGTGTACTGATATTGCACCATGTAATTCAGCACATTGATGGCGGCATTCGCAGAGGGCTGCGACAGGGCGCCGGTGCTGTTCCACTGGTCCAGATTGATGCTGTCGCGCCCGCTGGCAATGATGCCGGTGCCGATGGTCGGGGCCAGCAGATCATCATCCTGGCGCATCATCGTATAAGACAGGCTGCCCGTCAGGCGAGAGGAAGGCGAGAGGACCAGCGCCGCATCGCCCTTGAAACTATGGGCATAATTATCCGGCGGCAGGCTGAGCCGGCCCACCGGCGGGATATACATGCCGGGCGCATTGATGGAATTCAGCCCCGGATTGTCCCAGACCAGTTCCCGGTTCTGATTATGGAAGAAGGAACCGGCATAGGCGAAATTGGCCAGGAAGTTCTTTTCCTTGTACCGGACCCCGGCGGTGATGTCATAGGTCTGGTAATCGATCGGCAGGGCGATCTGGGTGGCCCCGTTCTGGAACGGATAGCCAAAGGTGGCGCTGATCGGCTGGGTGCCCTTGCGCATTTCCACCGAGCCCCGCATGAACAGCTCGGTATTCTCATCCACCGTATAGGACAGCGCATTGCCCGCCTTCTCGCGGGTGATTTTCAAGGTCAGCGCATCGGCGGCAGCCGCCACATTATTGACCTGCGCGGCGGTGGATTTGGCGGGCGTCAGGCCCGGCTTCAGGGTCAGCCGGTTGCTGCCCACCCCATCCCACAATGATTTGGCCGTTGTGGAATAGGTGTGGGGGATGGAATCGAAATACCACAGCGTGTTGAACACGCCATAGCGCCCGATTTCCAGCTGATAATACTGATCCTCCCGCCCGACATTCTGGCCCAGGGCTGAGACATGCAGCGCGGTTTTGCGGTTTTCTGCCGCAAAGCCGATGCTGGTCAGCACCGGCCCGCTGTTCCAGGCACCATATTCCTTCAGCGCCGCCGCCCCCTTGTTCTTGCCGAAGGTGCCGATATAGCCGGCCTCCGCCCAGCGCAGCAGCCACCAATCGGGGTTGGCCTCGCTCTGCTTCATCTCCGGCGTCAGGAAAGGCAGCGGGTACATCAGGCCGGTGGGCGTGCGCGTCACATCATCCAGCACAGACAGGCCGTTAACGTCACGCCCCCGGCTGTAAAGCTGGCCCTGCGGGTTCAGCACATTGCCGGGGCCGCCATAGCCGGTGGCCGAACTGTCGGCCAGCGCCTGGGCGGCGCCAGCCAGATCCATCATGTCCAGCAGGGCCGCTGCCAGCAGCCAGCGGGCGGGGGAAGATGTCAGCCGCTTCCTCATCGTTCGAACCTGGAGCCGGAGGGAGAGTTCGAGCCATGCACATTGGTGTGGCAGGTGGAGCAGGAGGTGGCCAGCAGCCTGGGGTCCGGCATGGCACCACCGGCCATGTTGCCCGCCGTCAGCAGGGCACCGGGATGGCTGGACTGGGAATGGCACTGCTGGCACAGCACCGGGCGCGGGGCGGTCAGCAGGGCTTCGAAGTTCGACCCGTGCGGCGAATGGCAGTTCAGGCAGCTTTCACGCACCGGGGCATGTTCGAACAGGAACGGCCCGCGCTTTTCGGCGTGGCAGGTGTAGCAGACCTCATTCACGCTGTCGGCCTTCAACAGCGGGGCGGTGCTGGAACCGTGCGGGTTATGGCAGTCGGTGCAGGACAGCTTGCCTTCCAGCAGCGGCATATGCGACCGGCGGGAGAATTCGGCGTGCTGGGCCTTGTGGCACTGCAAACAGGTCTCGTTGATGCTTTCCTTGGCCGTCAACCCGCGCGAACCGAAATTGGTCATCGGGTTATGGCAGTCCGAACAGCCGACCTGATTGCTGTCATGGATGCTCTGATGCCAGAAAATCCGCTGGCCGCCTTCATGGCAGGTCAGGCACTGGCCGTTCTGTTCCGGCAGCGGGGTTTTGCTTTTCTTGGAAAAGGCGATGATCTTGGTCAGGTCCGACGGGTCTTCCACATGGGCCGAGCCGGGGCCGTGACAGGCCTCGCAATTCTGCGCCTGCCGGTCATTCTGCGGGTTCAGGTTGAAGACCTTGGCATGAACCGTATGGGCCCAGTTCATGCTTTCCTGCTGGTGGCAGGCGGTGCAGGTCTCCTGCCCCACGAAGGTGCGGTCGGTTGCCGGGGGGATGCTGGCCGGTGCGGGGGGCGCCGCAACGGGTTCAGCGGCGGCAACCTGGGTCACCGCCGCCGCCTTGCTCTCCGTCTGGCCGGCGCGTTCCTGCGATGCCGCCATGCCATCCAGCCATTTCCAGGTCGCCGGCGCCTTTTCCGCCGCCGGCTTGGTGGGTTCGGCGGCGTGGCCTGCCCCCGCACCTGGCAGGGTCACACCCATGCCGCTATGCAGGGCCGCGATATCGGCATCAATGCGCAACATGGCCTTGTCATCGACCTTGCCGGCATGGATGCGTGCCATTTCGGCCCGCAGCGCTGCGGGATCGGGTGTCATGCCAGCGGTTTCAGCCTGGGCGGCAACGCCCAGCCCGAAGGCCAGCAGCAAAGCGGGGAGCAGGCGGCCGATCATCATTTACCGCCCAGGCTTTTCAGATAGGCCACCACATCGGCGCGCTGCTGCGCATCGGGCAGCATGAAGGGCATCTTATTGGCCAGCGAGGCGTCGCCGGCATAATCATCCAGATATTTGCGCGGGTTCTGCAGGTACGCGGTCAAGGTTTCTTCCGACCAGACCAGCCCCTTGGCGGCGGCGGCCTTCACGGCGGGGGAATAGCTGTAGCCATCCACCGACCCGGCCGCGCGGCCGACAACACCGAACAGGGTGGGCCCCACCTTGTTCTTGCCCGCTTCCACCGTGTGGCAGGCGGCGCAGCGCTTGAAGACCTGTTCGCCAGCGGCGGCATCACCGGCGGCCTGCGCCGCGCCGGCAGTCCCCAGCGCCAGCAGCATGGCCAGCGTTCCAGCGGCCTTCATCATCGTCTTCCCCACAAACATCCGGCTTCTCCCCATTGGGTCCGGACCTGTGACGGATGGGCGGTGCGGTTTATTCCCGCCCCTTGCGAAAAAACTTTTGAAAGATTTTCGCGCGAAAATCGAAGGGACCGGGAATAAGCCCGCCACCCTATCCGTCTGAGAGGGTGAGGCGTGACTTTCCGGGGCATTCAGCCCTGGGAGCCGGTGGATGGTGATTATATGCTGATGCGGCGACGGTACGTCGTACCCCCCCAACCCCGTACCCGATCCGTGTCGGAGAGCCGGTAGCCGTGACACGCCCCAAACAGTTTGCCAATGCGCTGATCGCGCAGCTTCCGGCGTTGCGGCGTTATGCCATGACGCTGGCGGGCAATGTCGCCCAGGCTGACGATCTGGTGCAGGATTGCATTGAACGGGCACTGCGCCAATCGGCGCAGTTGCGGGAAATGCCGCTGCTGTCGGCTTGGCTGCGTCGTATCCTGCGCAATCTCTATACCGATGAGATTCGCAAGGGCCGCACGCGGGGCACGGAGCAGGACATTACCGAACTGGTCGATGCGGTGGAGTTGAGCGCACCGCCGGTCGATACCGGCGCGGCGCGGGATTTTATCGCGGCGGTCAATCGGCTGGCACCCGAACACCGTGAAATATTGTTGTTGGTGAGTGTGGAGGAACTAAGTTACCGCGAGATAGCGGAGGAATTGAAAATCCCGATCGGCACCGTGATGTCCCGTCTGGCCCGGGCACGTGAGCGGTTGCGGTCGGTTTTACAAGGAGAAGGCGCGGAGGTCATACCGCTGCCCGTGGCACCGAAAGACAAGATGTGAGCGAGCATCGACCCATAGAGCCACCGATCACGGAGGAAGAGTTGCACGCCCTTATCGATGGCGAGCTGCCGCCCCACCGTGCGCGCACGGTGGAAGCGATGATCCAGGCGGATGCCACATTGGCCGCCCGCGTCGCCGACTATCGCGCCCAGAAGGCGATGATGAAACAGCTTTACGGCCCCCTGATCGACCGGCCGGTGCCGCAGCACCTGATCGACCGGGCAAACGCCATTCCTGCCGCCCGCCAGGGCTGGGGCGACTGGCGCCGGTTTGCCGCCGCTGCGGCCGTCGCCATCCTGGTGGCCGGCGGCGGGGCCCTTTGGCTGCGGCCCGGTGCGGCACCGGGCGATGTGGTGGCGCTGGCACTGGATGCCCGTACCGCCAGCCTGCCCGGCACGCCGGCGGACCTGACGCCCTATAATGAGGCGTTGAGCCGGATCATGGAGCTGAAGGTGAAGGTGCCGGACCTCAGCCGGGCCGGCTATACGCTGGCCGGTGTGCATCTGGAGGAGGATGCGGCCAGCATCGCCTATCGGGATGCGCAGGGTAAACTGGTCACCATCTATCTGCGCCAGTCCGACGGCACGGTGCGGTTTGATCAGTTCAAACGGGCCGATCTGCGCATCTGTGTCTGGCAGGATGACCGGCTGTCCATGGTGATGGCGGGCGACATGTCGGCCGCCATCATGCAGCGGCTGGCCAGCATGGCCTATATCGGGCTGACGGCCTGATCCTTTCACCCGAAAGGGAAGATGATGTTGAAATCCCGGCTGGTGAACCTGCGCTTTGAACTGCGCGGCTGGCGGTCGTGGCCGATGCCGGCCAATGCCAGGCGGGTGTTGATCTATCACGGCGTCACCCGCACCGGCGACCGGCGTTTCAACACGCGCTTTGTCTCTGCCGCCCGGCTGGCTGCCGATCTGGCCATGCTGGCCGCCATCCCCGGCCTGCGCTTCGTGCCGCTGGATGATCTGTTTGACCGGCCGGATGCGGCCGGCCCGCGTGTAGCCGTCACCTTTGATGATGGCTATCGCAATTTCCTCACCCATGCGCTGCCGGTGCTGTCGGCGGCGGGGGTGCCGGCGACGCTGTATGTCACCGCCATCCGGGCGGTGCGGGAACTGGCCCATGCGCGGGACTTCCTGCCGGGTGGGGAGCATGAACCCTATCTCTGGGCTGATCGGCTGGACCTGACGGCCTGGGAATATCCCGGCCCGCTGACGGTGGCGGGGGATGTTTTCGTGCAGGACAGCGCCCGGCAATGGCGGCGCCAACGCGATGGCGTGCCGCTGAAACGCCTGTGCAAGACAAGCCCGCCCGGCTTCCTGGCCGAATTGCTGGCCGTCCTGGAACGACATCGCTGCAATGGCGTATCACAGACCCACCTGCCGGCGGACCTGGCGGATTACTGGCGCCTGCTGGATGAAGGGGAACTGGCCCGGCTGGGCCGCCATCCGCTGGTGCGGCTGGGGGGCCATGGGGTCAGCCATTGCAACTTCTCCACCCTGTCCAGGGCAGAGGCGGCCGCCGAACTGGCCTTGGGCAAGAGCTGGCTGGAGGGGGTGAGCGGCCAGCCGGTGCATGATTTCGCCTGGCCGGACGGGGATTACAGCCCGGCTTTGGCCGATCTGGCCGAACAGGCGGGCTATCGCCGCCAGGGACTGACTGATTATGCCCGCGCCGAGGATGTTGGCGATCCCCGCCTGATCAACCGGCTGGGCGTGAACCCCTTCATCAGTGCCAGGGCACAGCGCGCCATCGTGGCCGCCGGTGGCTATGGGCACGAGGCTTACGCGGCATGAGCCTGTCCATCGCCCCCCTGACCCCTTCCACCATCCCGCATATGGTCGCCGTCATCAATGGCGTGACGGGCCAGCGGCTGGACCCGGCACGCTGGCAACGCAAATATGGCCCCGGCAGCCCGGCCGGGCCGGGCAAGGGCTATGTGCTGTATGAGGATGGCCAGCCTGTCGGCTGCATCGGTGCCATCCATTTCCGCATAGAGGCGGCGGCACAGGTGCTCAGCGGCTGGCAGCTGTGCGACATCTTCATCGCCAAGGGCCTGCGCAACGGGCGGGCCACGCCCATGCTCTATGAAGCCTTGATGGAGGAGATCTGGCGCGATGGCGGCGACCTGACCTTCGGCTTCTGCAACCCGATGAGCGGGGCCTTGCTGAAACGCCGGCTGGCCCATCAGGAAATCAGCCGGATTGATCCGTTTGAAATCCCCCTGGCCCCAGCGGGTGGGCTGGGTGCCCGGCTGCGCCGCCGGCTCTGGGCCCCGCTGGCGCTGGCTGGGGTTGCGGCGGCCGACCTGCCGCCGGGAATGGTGGCGGCACCGGCGATGGATGCTGCCGGGCAGCCATCCTTCTGGCGGGTGCGGCATGATGGGGATTATCTGGCCAGCCGGCGGGCCATGGGGGCGCATGTCGTCACCATCCGGGGCCGCCTTCTGCTGCTTTCTCCCGGCGGGGTGCTGAAGGTTGGGGGGATGGAACCCGTCACCCCGGCAGAACTGCCGGCCCTGCTGGCCGAACTGCGCCGGTTCGGCCGCAGCGTCGGCGCCGGCTCCATCCGCTTCATGGTCGACCGGCGCGACCCGTTGCATGACCAGTTGCGCGCCGTGCTGGGCCCCCCGCCAGAGGGCTGGTTCCTGACCGCCGCCCCCAAGCCGGGACAGCCGATGCCGCCCCAGGGAATGCGCGTTTGCTTTGCTGATTATGAGAATTTTTAAAAGCGGCTCCCCTTCACCGCGACCGGGCGGCCAGCGCCTCCGGGCTGAAATATGTTGCCGGGTGGGGGGCGGTCAGTTGGTAATGCTGCGGGGCCTCGTTGAAGGCGAAGGTGAAGGCATAACCGCCCAGTTCAAAATCATGCACGAACTGGCTGCCGATCACGACCGCTGGCACGTCCGGCATCAGGTACATGCTCGCCTGACCGAATTTCCACAGCTTGCCATTTTCATCCCAACCATCAGCATAGACAGCCATCCAGGTATCTTCATCCAGATAAAGCCGGCGGCGTGGCACCACATCATGGGCGCCTTGGGCCAGCGTGCCTTCCACCACCCAGACCCGGTGCAGCTCGTACCGCAGCGCATCCGGGTTGGGGTGGTCCTTGCCCAGCACGCCGGACAGTGGCAGCGTATAGAGCCGGTTGTTATTATAGGGCACATACATCTCCGCCTTGCCGACCAGCTTGAAGCTGTAATGGTCCAGCGCGCCGAAAAAGATGTAATATTCATTCTGCGTCATATAGCCGGCGGCATTGGGGTCTGGCACGTCATAGGAAATGGGCGGGGCCTTGCGCACCCGCTTTTCCCCCGGCAACAGCCGCCAGGCCGCCAGTTCCCGCCGTTTGATATCCAGCGACTGCCAGTAAAGATATCCCTCTCCGATACGCGAGGCCGGGGCCGTCGCCAGACGGATGCTTTTGAAGTAATAGCCGTCCAGATCGGCCGGCTTGGCACCGGGATAGTAATAGGGGAAATCCGCAATCTCCCGATAGGCGCTGGTCAGTTCCACCGCCCCACCCGCCGGCACCACATAGGTGCTGACCGTCAATTCCCGCGCCGGCCCCCAATAGGCCAGCAGATGGTTCCACACCGCCTGGAAGCCGTCCTTCGGGATGGGGAAGGGGATGCCACCAATGGCACCTTCCACCCCATATTGGATGCCGCCCGCCGCCGGGCGGGCGCTGGTGGCATTGCGGAAAATATTGTCATAGACCGCCTGCGGGGCCGCCGCCGTGCGGTGGCTGGGATAGATATCCATCCGGTAGCCGGGATGGGTCCGGAACAATTGTTTCGCCCCTTCCGGCAACCGGTCGGCATGGTCCTGCCAATTGGCGGCGGTGATGGAAAACAGCGGCTTTTCCCCGGCAAACGGATCGCGCCGGGGGCCGCTGGTCACGGCATAGGAGGGATCGACCAGCCCGCCGGTCCAGGCGGGGATGCTGCCATCCTTGTTGCCGGCCCGTTCCGCCCCCACGGGCGTCAGCGTGGTTTTCAGCGCCGCTGCTTCTTGTTCGGAAACCTGTGCCCAAGCAATGGCAGAGGGAAGGCTGACCAGCAGGATAATGGACAGGACAGCGAATATTCGCATAGGGTTCGGCACCGGACGCCCTGTTCTCCGGCGTGTAGGCCGCAACGGCCCGTTGCTCTTGCCGGTTCTGCCCATGCGGCCCGGCGGCGGCGTCGGGCCACAGGGCGGGGCGATCATTACCCAGGGTGGGAAGTGACACAAGTGGCAACTCATTTCCGCCCGTCTTTGTCCCGTCGGATCAGGCCGCTGCTGTTGGGCTGTGCCTGCCTGCTGCCGGGCGTGCCGGCGCTTGGGGGGGAAATCTACAGTGCCGACGGGCTGACCATCCGCTGGGACAATATGCTGCGCTATACGTTGGCCAGCCGTCTCAACAGCCAGGATGCGGCCCTGCTGGCGGATTTGAACTGGGATGATGGCGACCGCAATTTCAAACCGGGCCTGATCTCCAACCGGCTGGATCTGGTCTCTGCCCTGGATATGGCCAAGGGGGAATGGGGTGTCCATGCCAGCGCCATGGCCTGGTATGACCGGGTTTACCGGCAGGGTACCGATGCCGCCCAACTGCCCGCCGGCAATGCGTCGGCCGCCGCCCCCGGCCGCTTCGCCCCCGCCGTGGCCGACCTTTACGGCCGCCATGCCGAACTGCGCGAAGCCTTCGCCTACGGCAGCGTCACCCTGGCCGACATGCCGCTGACCCTGCGGGCCGGGCGGCAGACGCTGCTCTGGGGGGAGAGCCTGTTTTATGACGCCAATTCCATCGCCGCCTCGCAGGCCCCGGTCGATTATACCCGCCCCATCGGCACGCAGAGTGCCTATAGCAGCGATGCCTATCGCCCGGTGGGGCAGGTCGCCCTGACCCTGCAGCCGGCGGCCGATCTGTCCTTGTCCTTTTATCATCAGCTGGAATGGCGGCCGGCGCGGCTGTCGGGCAGCGGCACCTATTTCAGCTATCTGGATCAACTGGGGGCGGGTGGCGACCGGCTTTATATCGCGCCCGGCCGTTTTCTCTCCCGTGGCCCGGATGTCACCCCATCGGCCAGGGGGCAATATGGTGCCTCCCTGCATATCCAGGCCGATGGGGTGGATTACGGGCTCTACGCCCTGCGCTACAACGCCATGGACCCGCAATATCGCAGTTGGGTCCGCCCCGGCGCCACCGGCAGCAGCGTCGGGCGCTATCAACTGGTCTATCCCGGCGGTATCCAGCTTTATGGCGCCAGTTTCAGCGCCGCTGCCGGTGAGGGCATGGTGTCCGGTGAACTGGCTTATCGCCGCCATATGCCGCTCTATCTGGCCAGTTCCAGCTATGCCGATACGGCCGGCGATAATGCCTTTGTCACGGGGCAGACCTTGCATGGGCAATTATCGCTGACCACCCCGTTCGGCCGCACGGCGCTGTGGGACAGCGCCGACCTGAATGCGGAGGCCACGTTTGATGCCGTGCTGGACCATCAGCCCACACCGGTCAGCCCGCAATGGAAGCCGGTGGCATCCAAGCTGCGTGTGTTGTTCGAACCCCGCTATTTCCGGGTGCTGCCCAACCTGGACCTGACCGTGCCCATCGGGCTGGGCTATAATCTCAGCGGACATAGCCTCAGCTACCGGGTGCAGAATGAAGGGGCGGGCGACCTGTTCCTGGGCGTCACCGCCACCTATCGTTCCGTCTGGAAGGCCAGCATCAGCCTGACCCATTTTATCGGCTCCGCTGACCGGCAATGGCTGGCCGACCGGGATTATCTGGCATTCACCCTGGCGCGGACCTTCTGAGATGCCGGGGACAAGGGCGGCCATGCGGCTATGGGGGCGGCTGTTCGCCGATATCTGGCAGCAGTCGCGGGGGCGCCTGCTGGTCTGGGTGCTGGGCACCGGGCTGGTGACGGCGGGCACCCTGGCCCAGACCGAATTGCTGAAACGCGTGGTCGACCGCGCCTTTGCCGCCAGCGTCTCCGGCGGGGAACTGGCGCTGCTGGCGGGGGCGGCCGTGCTGTTCGCCGCGCTGCGCGGTGTCGGTGGCTATGGCCAGATGATGTCGCTTTCTGTGGCCGGCACGCGCGCCGTTTCCACCTTGCAGAAACAGGTGGTGGCGCGGCTGATCGGGGCCGATCTGGCCTATCTTCAGGCCCGTGTCTCCACCGGCATTGTTGCCCAGGTGCAGCGGGATACGTTGCTGGTGCAGAATATGCTGGGGCCGGGGCTGGGGGCGGTGGGGCGCGATCTGGTCACCATGCTGGCCCTGGTCGGCTGGATGTTCTGGGTCGATTGGCGGTTGAGCCTGTTCACCTTCATGGCGCTGGCGCTGGGCGCCCTGCCGATCCGCCAGTTGGGCCGGCGTGCCGCCGCCCATTCTGCCACGCTGAATGCGGAAATTGTCCGCATGGCCGCCCGGCTGGGCCAGTTGCTGCAGGGCATCCGGCAGGTGAAGACCTACCGCATGGAAGGGCCGGAGGTGGCGCGCGCCTGGGCCGCCATGGACCGCACCACCAATGCCTATGCCGGGGAAATCCATGTCCATGCGCTCTCCACCCCCTTGATGGAGCTGATTGGCGGCATCGGGCTGGCAGCGCTGATCCTGCTGGGCGGGGCGGGCCTGTCCGGTGCCGGGCCGGGGGCGGGCACGCTGGTGGCCTTTACCAGCGGCTTCGTCGCCATCTCCCTGGTGCTGCGCCGGCTGGCTGCCGCCATGGTGGCGCGTCGCAATGCCGATGCCGCCCTGGCCCGGCTGTTCGATCTGGCCGACACCGCCCCGGTGATCGCGGAGGCGGCCGACGCGGTTGACCTGCCCCGGCCGCAGGGGGCGATCCGCTTTGAACAGGTGGATTTCGGCTATGGAGACGGCCCGGCGACGCTGACCGGCCTCAGCCTGGATATCCCGCCGGGGGCCAAGGTGGGGCTGGTCGGCCGGTCGGGGGCCGGTAAATCCACCCTGCTGAACCTGATTCCGCGTTTCCATGATCCGGATGCTGGCCGTATCCTGATTGAGGGGCAGGATATCAGGGGTGTCACCCTGTCCTCGCTGCGCCAGCACGTCACCCTGGTCAGCCAGGAAAGCGGCGTCTTCGACGATACGATCCATGCCAACATCGCCTATGGCTGCCCCGGTGCCAGCCGGGACGCCGTGCGGATGGCCGCCCAGGCTGCCCTGCTGGATGAATTTATCGCCAGCCTGCCCGATGGCTATGACACGGCGGTGGGGGAGGGCGGGGCCCGGCTGTCGGGCGGCCAGCGCCAGCGGCTGGCGCTGGCCCGCGCCATTTTGAAGGATGCCCCCATCCTGCTGCTGGATGAGGCCACGGCCTCGCTGGATTCGCTGACCGAACGGGCGGTGCAGGGCTTTCTGGACGGCTTCGCCCAGGGCCGCACCACGCTGGTTGTTGCCCACCGGCTGCATTCAGTGAAGGATGCCGACCTGATCCTGGTGCTGGATCAGGGGCGTCTGGTCGAACAGGGCACGCATGACGCCTTGCTGGCCAAGCAAGGCATCTATGCAACCTTGTGGCAGGGGCAGCAATGATCGCTGCCTGAAATACGCATTCCCTGCCTTTACGCCACCATCACCATGGGATGGGGGGCGCTGCTGCCAGCCCGTGTTAAATAAAAGTAATGCAGGGCGAAAGATTTAGCGGCGTATGAAATCCCATAAGATTGTTTAAAAACCGGTGATCAAGATGGCGAATGGGCGGCTCCGGCTTGGTGCCTGGGTGTTGGGCGGCGTTGCGGTTGTGGGGCTTCTGGGCTGGGTCATCCTGCATCGCCCGCCGGCGGCGGATATCGGGCGCGGCCGTGCCGGCATGGTGCCTTCGGTGGTCGCCGCCCCGGTGACCAAGGGGGAACTGCCGGTCACCGTACGCGCACTGGGCACCGTCACCCCGCTGTCGCGCATCACCGTCCGCCCGCAGCTTTCCGGCCAACTGGTGGAGGTTGGCTTCCAGGAAGGCCAGACGGTGAAGCAGGGCGACTTCCTGGCCCAGATCGATCCCCGCCCCTATGAATTGTCGCTCAGCCAGTATCAGGGCCAGTTGCAGCGCGATCAGGCGCTGCTGAAGAATGCCAAGCTGGATCTGGAGCGTTACCGCGTGCTGGTGCAGCAGGACAGCATCGCCCGCCAGCAACTGACGGCCCAGGAAGCCCTGGTGCAGCAATATGAGGGCACAGTCGCCAGCGACATGGCCCAGATCAACACGGCCAGGCTGAACCTGACCTATGCCCGCATCACCGCCCCCGTTTCCGGCCGGGTCGGCCTGCGGGTGGTCGATCCCGGCAATTACGTTACCACGGGTGATGCCAATGGCATCGTCACCATCACCCAGATGCAGCCGATGAGCATCATCTTCACCCTGCCGGAAGATCAGTTGCCGGCGGTGCGGGCGCAGTTGCGCCAGGGGGCCACGCTGGCCGTCACCGCCTATGACCGGGCCGGCAAGACCAAACTGGCCGAAGGCCGGTTGACCACGCTGGACAATGCCATCGATACCAGCACCGGCACGGTGAAGCTGCGTGCCAGCTTCGATAATGGGGACGAGGCCTTGTTCCCCAACCAGTTCGTCAATGTGGAAATGCGGGTGGAGACGCGGACCGATGCCACGCTGATCCCCAGCGCCGCCCTGCTGCAGGGGGCCAAGGGACCGTTCGTCTATGTGCTGGACGCGGAAAACAAGGTTTCCGTCCGCCCGGTAACCCCTGGCCCCGCCTTTGGCCAGCAGGTCGCCATCACCGCCGGGCTGGAGCCGGGGGAAAAGGTGGTGACCGACGGCACCGACAAGCTGCGTGGCGGCATGGTGGCCAAGGTGGCGGGCGACCGTGCCGCCGCCGCTGACGGTGCACCGGGCCAGCACACGGGCCAGCACCAGGGGGCCGGCAAATGACAGACACCCCGGTTGAATCCGGCGGGTCGGCCAGTGGGACGGGTGGCGGTGTCAACCCGTCGCGGATTTTCATCCTGCGGCCGGTGGCGACGACCCTGCTGATGGTGGCCATCCTGCTGGTGGGCATTGTCGCCTATCGCATGTTGCCCATTTCCGCCTTGCCGGAGGTGGATTACCCCACCATCCAGGTGCAGACGCTGTATCCCGGCGCCAGCCCGGATGTGATGACCTCCTCGGTCACCGCCCCCCTGGAACGCCAGTTCGGCCAGATGCCGGGGTTGAAACAGATGTCCTCGGCCAGTTCCGGCGGGGCCTCGGTCATCACCTTGCAGTTCGGGCTGGAAACCAGCCTGGATGTGGCCGAACAGGAGGTGCAGGCCGCCATCAATGCCGCCTCCAACCTGTTGCCGACCGATCTGCCGGCCCCGCCCATCTATGCCAAGGTGAATCCGGCCGATGCGCCGATCATCACGCTGGCCATCACCTCGGCCACCATGCCGCTGCCGCAGGTGGCCGATCTGGTGGATAGCCGGCTGGCGCGCAAAATCTCCCAACTGCCCGGCGTCGGGCTGGTCAGCCTGGGCGGCGGCCAGCGTCCGGCCGTGCGCATCCAGGCCAATATGCACGCGCTGGCCGCCTATGGCCTGACGCTGGAGGATATGCGCACCGCCATTGCCGCCGCCAATGTCAATATTGCCAAGGGCACGTTTGACGGGCCGTCGCGCTCCTACACCATCAATGCCAATGACCAGCTTAAAAGTGCCGATGAATATCGGCATCTGGTCATCGCATATCGCAACAATGCGCCCATCCGCCTGTCCGATGTGGCGCAGGTGACGGATGGGGCGGAAAACACCTACCTTGCCGCATGGAAGGACAAGGAACCGGCCATCATCGTCAATGTGCAGCGCCAACCGGGTGCCAATGTCATTGAGGTGGTGGATAATATCAAAAAACTGCTGCCGGAACTGAAAGCCTCCCTGCCGGCCTCCCTGGAACTGACGGTGCTGACCGACCGCACCGTCACCATCCGCGCCTCGGTCGCCGATGTGCAGGTGGAGCTGGGGCTGGCGGTGGCGCTGGTGGTGGCGGTGATCTTCGTCTTCCTGCGCAATGTGCCGGCCACCATCATCCCCAGCCTGTCGGTGCCGCTGTCGCTGGTCGGCACCTTCGCGGTGATGTATCTGGCTGGATTCTCCATCAACAACCTGTCCCTGATGGCGCTGACCATCGCCACCGGCTTTGTGGTCGATGATGCCATCGTGATGATTGAGAATATCGCGCGTTATCTGGAGGAGGGGGAGACGCCGCTGCAGGCGGCGCTGAAAGGTTCCGCCCAGATCGGTTTCACCATCCTGTCGCTGACCGTCTCCCTGATCGCGGTGCTGATCCCGCTGCTGTTCATGGGCGATGTGGTGGGTCGGCTGTTCCGGGAATTTGCCATCACCCTGGCCGTCACCATCCTGATTTCGGCCTTTGTCTCCCTGACCCTGGTGCCGATGCTGTGCGCCGTGCTGCTGCGCCCGCACAAGAAGGGGGAGCAGGAGGCGGCCAAGCCCAAGGGCTGGTTCGACCGGGTGCTGGATTTCTATGCTGTCTGCCTGCGCTGGGTGCTGCGCCATGCGCGGCTGACCCTGCTGGTGGCGCTGGGCACGCTGGGTCTGACGGCCTTTCTCTATATCACCATCCCCAAAGGCTTCTTCCCCCTGCAGGATACCGGCCTGATCCAGGCCATCACCCAGGCCGACCAGACGACATCCTTCAGTGCCATGGCGGAACGCCAGCAGAAGCTGGCGGATATCGTGCTGAAAGATCCGGATGTGGAAAGCCTTTCCTCCTTCATCGGGGTGGATGGCACCAACGCATCCATGAATACCGGCCGGATGCAGATCAACCTGAAGCCCAAGGAAGAGCGCAGCGCCGATATCAGCGCCATCATCCGCCGGCTGGGGGCGGCGACCGCCGCCGTGCCGGGCATCAGCCTCTATATGCAGCCGGTGCAGGATCTGACGGTGGAAAGCACCGTTTCGCGCGGGCAATATCAGTTCGTGCTGCAGAACGCCGATCCGGCCGCGCTGGCGGCCTGGACGCCCAAGCTGGTGGAAAAGCTGTCCACCCTGCCGGAACTGGCCGATGTCGGCAGCAATGCCCAAGACCAGGGGCTGGCCGTCTATATCACCATCGACCGGGCCAGTGCCGCGCGTTACGGCATCACGGCGGCCAATGTCGATGCGGCCCTTTATAACGCTTTCGGCCAGCGCATCATCTCCACCATCTTCACCCAATCCAACCAGTACCGGGTGATCCTTCAGGCCGATCCGGCCCTGCACGGGTCGGTGGAGGCGTTGGACAGCATCCGGCTGACCTCCAGCACTGGCGGTCAGGTGCCGCTCTCCAGCTTCGCCACGGTGAAGGAAACCGTGGCGCCCCTGCTGATCAGCCATCTGGGCCAGTTCCCCGCCAATACCATTTCCTTCAACACCGCCCCAGGTGTCGCCCTGGGCCAGGCGGTGGACGCGATTGAAAAGGCGGAGGCGGAGTTGGGCGTGCCCAGCGGCACCGTCACCAGCTTCCAGGGGGCGGCGCTCGCCTTCCGCGCCTCGCTGGCCAATGAGCTGTTCCTGGTGCTGGCCGCCGTGGTGACGATGTATATCGTGCTGGGCGTGCTGTATGAGAGCTTCGTGCATCCGGTGACGATCCTCTCCACCCTGCCATCGGCGGGCATCGGGGCGCTGCTGGCCCTGATGCTGGCCGGCAGCGATCTGGGGGTGATCGGCATCATCGGCATCGTGCTGCTGATCGGCATCGTCAAGAAAAACGCCATCATGATGATCGACTTCGCGCTGGATGCGGAGCGCAACCAGGGCATGGCCCCGGCAGAGGCGATCTATCAGGCCTGCCTGTTGCGCTTCCGCCCCATCATGATGACGACGATGGCGGCCCTGCTGGGGGCGCTGCCGCTGATGCTGGGCACAGGCATGGGGTCGGAACTGCGCCAGCCGCTGGGTATTTCCATCGTCGGCGGCCTGATCGTCAGCCAGGTGCTGACGCTGTTCACCACCCCGGTGATCTATCTGGCCTTTGACAGCCTGTCCCGTCGCCTGCGCGGCACCAAGCCGGCCACGGCGGCGGAAGGGGGGGCGACACCATGAGCCTGGTGGAACCCTTCATCCGCCGGCCGGTCGCCACCACCCTGCTGACCATCGGCATCGCGCTGGCGGGGATACTGTCTTATTTCTCCCTGCCGGTGGCGCCGCTGCCGCAGGTGGATTTCCCCACCATCTCCGTCCAGGCCTCCATGCCCGGTGCCAGCCCGGAGACGATGGCCACCAGTGTGGCCACGCCGCTGGAACGCCATCTGGGCCAGATCGCCGATGTGACGGAGATGACCTCCTCCAGCTCCACCGGCTCCACCCGCGTCATCCTGCAATTCGGCCTGGACCGGGATATTGACGGGGCGGCGCGCGATGTGCAGGCGGCGATCAACGCCGCCCGCGCCGACCTGCCCACCAGCCTGCGCAGCAATCCGACATATCGCAAGGTCAACCCGGCCGACGCGCCGGTGATGATCCTGCGCATGACCTCGGCCAGCATGACGGCGGGTCAGGTCTATGATCAGGCGGCCACGGTGCTGCAACAGAAACTGTCGCAGGTGAAGGGCATCGGGCAGGTCAATATCGGCGGCAGTTCGCTGCCGGCGGTTCGGGTGGATGTGAACCCCAACGCCCTGTTCAAATATGGCATCGGCCTGGAACAGGTGCGCAGCGCCCTGTCGGCCGCCAATGCCAATACGCCCAAGGGGGCGATTGAACAGGATGGCCAGCGCTTTCAGGTGCTGACCAATGATCAGGCCCGCAAGGCCGACGATTACCGCGACCTGCTGATCGCCTATCGCAATGGGGCGGCGGTGAAGCTGACCGATGTGGCCGAGGTGACGCAGGGCGTGGAAGACCTGCGCAACCTGGGGCTGGCCAATGGCCAGCCGGCGGTGATGATGGTGCTGTTCCGCCAGCCCGGTGCCAATATCATCGAAACCGTGGACCGGGTGCGCGACATGCTGCCCGAATTGCGGCAGATGATCCCCGGCGATATTGATCTGGCCGTGGCGATGGACCGCACCACCACCATCCGCGCCTCGCTGAAGGATGTGGAACATACGCTGGCCATCGCCGTGGGGCTGGTGATCCTGGTGGTGTTCGCGTTTTTGCGTGATATCCGCGCCACCTTCATCCCCGGTGTCGCCACGGTTGTTTCGCTGTGCGGCACCTTCGGGGTGATGTACCTGATGGGGTACAGCCTGGATAACCTGTCCCTGATGGCGCTGACCATCGCCACCGGTTTTGTGGTCGATGATGCCATCGTGGTGCTGGAAAATGTCACCCGCCATGTTGAAGCCGGCATGGGCCGTTTCCAAGCGGCCCTGCTGGGCGCGCGGGAGGTGGCCTTCACCGTTATCTCCATGAGCGTGTCGCTGGTGGCGGTCTTCATCCCCATCCTGCTGATGGGCGGGGTGGTGGGGCGGCTGTTCAACGAATTTGCCGTCACCCTGTCGGCCGCCATCATGGTGTCGCTGGTGGTCTCCCTGACCGCCACGCCGATGATGTGCGCCTATCTTCTGTCCCCGCGCGCCGCGCATGAACGCGGCCAGGGCGGCTTTTTTGATCGGTTGCAAGGCTGGTACGGCCATGGGCTGGACCGGGCGCTGGCCCATCCGCGTCTGGTGCTGTTGGCCCTGCTGGGCACGGTGGCGCTGAATGTCTATCTGTTCGGTGCCATCCCCAAGGGGTTCTTCCCCCAGCAGGATACGGGCCGCATCATGGGCATGGTGCAGGCCGACCAGACCATCTCCTTCCAGGCGATGCAGGACAAGCTGCGCCGCTTCGTTGCCATCGTGAAGGATGATCCGGCGGTGGAAACCGTGGTGGGCTTCACCGGCGGTGGCCAGTTGAATTCCGCCAATATGTTCATCTCCCTGAAGCCGCTGGCCGAGCGCAAGATGTCCGCCGATCAGGTGATCGCCCGGCTGCGCGGCAAGCTGGCCCCGGTGCCGGGCGCCAGCCTGTTCCTGCAGGCGGCACAGGATTTCCGCGTCGGCGGCCGCCCCGGCAATGCCCAGTATCAATATACGCTCTATGCCGACGATCTGGACGATCTGCGCACCTGGACACCAAGGCTGACGGAGGCGCTGCGCAAGTCCCCGGAACTGGCGGATGTCAATTCCGACCAGCAGACCGGCGGGCAGGAGGTGGCGCTGGTCATTGACCGCGACGCCGCAGCCCGCCTGGGCATCAGCATGAGCCAGATTGACAATACGCTCTATGATGCGTTCGGGCAGCGGCAGGTATCTACCATCTATAACCCGCTGAACCAGTATCATGTGGTGATGCAACTGGCCCCGCGCTTCTGGCAGGAACCCTCCACCCTGAACCAGATTTTCATCGCCAAGACCGCTGCGGCCGGCCAGCCCAGCACCATGATCCCGCTGTCGGCCATTGCCAGCCATGGTTTCGGCACCACGCCGCTGGCCGTCAACCATCAGGGGCATTTTGCGGCCGCCACCATCTCCTTCAACCTGCCGCCGGGCAAGTCGCTATCCGATGCGGTGCAGGTGATCGACCGGGCGGCGGCGGAAATCGGGATGCCAGCCAGCGTGCATGGCGGCTTCCAGGGCACGGCCCAGGCGTTCCAGTCCTCGCTGTCCAACCAGCCCTTGCTGATCCTGGCGGCGATGGTGGCGGTCTATGTGGTGCTGGGGATGCTCTATGAAAGCTATATCCACCCCATCACCATCCTTTCCACCCTGCCATCGGCGGGGGTGGGGGCGGTGCTGGCCCTGATGGCGTTTGATACGGAATTCAGCCTGATCGCCCTGATCGGCGTCATCCTGTTGATCGGTATCGTGAAAAAGAACGCCATCATGATGATCGATTTCGCCCTTGATGCGCAGCGCCACCAGGGGCTGACGGCGAAAGCGGCGATCCGGCAGGCCAGCCTGCTGCGCTTCCGCCCCATCCTGATGACCACCATGGTGGCTTTGCTGGGGGCGGTGCCGCTCGCCATCGGCACCGGCGACGGGGCCGAACTGCGCCAGCCGCTGGGCATTGCCATCATGGGCGGGCTGGTGATCAGCCAGCTTCTGACGCTTTTCACCACCCCCATTGTTTATCTTTACCTCGACCGGCTGCGGGGACGGCGTGACGACCGCCCGATACCCCACGTGACGGCACCGGAGACCGGCGCATGAAACCCCATCCCCTGATCCTCTCCCTGGGCCTGATCCTCCCCCTGGCGGCTTGCACCGCCGGGCCGGATTACCAGAAGCCGCAGGCCCCGCTGTCCAACCAGTTCAAGGAACAGCCCGAGGGCTGGCGGCAGGCCAATCCTGCCGGCGTGGCGCAGGACCAATGGTGGTCGCTGTTCGCCAACGCCGAACTGGACGGGCTGATGCGGCAGGTGGAGGTCGGCAACCAGAACCTTGCCGCCGTAGAGGCCGCCTATCGTCAGGCGCTGGCGGCGGTGGATTCCGCCGATGCCGCCTTCTTCCCCACGGTCAGCGCCAGTGCCGCGGCCAGCCGGGCGCGCAGCAACAGCAGCAGCACGCTGACCGGGCGGGAGACAACCAGTTACCGCAACAGCCGCAGCCTGACGCTGGGGGCAAGCTGGGCCCCGGATATCTGGGGCTCGGTCCGCCGGGCTTCCGAACAGGCGGGGGCCACGGCCCAGGCCAGTGCGGCCGAACTGGCAGCCGCCCGCCTGTCGGCCCAGACGGCGCTGGCCACCGCCTATTTCCAACTGCGCTCCCTGGATAGCCAGTCCAAGCTGTTGGCGGCCACGGTGGCCGCCTATCAGCGCTCCCTGGAAATCGCCCGCAACCGTCGTGCATCCGATCTGGGCTCTTCGGCCGATGTGGCCCAGGCCCAGGCGCAATATGACAGCGCCCGGGCCAATGCCATCGCGCTGACATCCCAGCGCGCGGCCCTGGAACATGCCATCGCCGTGCTGGTGGGCAAGCCGCCGGCCGATTTCTCCCTGCCCGTGGCCGATCTGCCGACCCAGGTGCCGGCGGTCCCGGCGGCCCTGCCGGCCAGCCTGCTGGAACGCCGGCCGGATATTGTGGCGGCGGAACGCCGGATGGCGGCGGCCAATGCCAAGATCGGTATTGCCAGTGCCGCCTATTTCCCCAATGTCACGCTCAGCGCCAGCAGCGGTTTCAGCGCCTCGGCCCTCGGCGATCTGCTGCGCGCCTCCAACTTCGTCTGGTCGGTGGGGCCGCAACTGGCGGAAAACCTGTTCGATGGCGGTGCGCGTGACGCCGCCAAGGCCCAGGCCATCGCCGCCTATGATCAGCAGGTGGCCAGCTACCGCCAGACGGTGCTGACCAGCCTGCAGGCGGTGGAGGACCAGCTTTCCAGCCTGAACGCCCTGCAAGGCCAGATCGATGCCCGCGATCAGGCCGTGACGGCCGCGACGGAGGCCGAACGCATCGTGCTGAACCAGTACAAGGCCGGCACGGTGGGCTACACGGAGGTGATTACCGCCCAGACGGCCGCCCTGTCCGCGCGCCAATCCGCCCTCACCGTTCGCCAGAACCGGCTGACGGCGACGGTGGCCTTGCTGGAGGCGCTGGGCGGTGGTTGGCAGGCGGCGCGGTGAGGGGCGCGCTCTTTCCCATCTCTTTCCCCGGTCATGCCCCTGTCAGGCAGGTTCAATGCACCTGACGGGGGCCGTGGTGGTTTTCCGCACCTCGGCGGTTATGGCTGCAATCAGGTCTTGGGCGGCGGCGCAGGTTCCTGTGAACTGGAATGCATAGCCCTCGTCGGAAAGCGCGCCGTGGGCGCGCATCGCCTGCTGAAACGCCGGGCGATCATGCAGCATCTGTTGCACATCTTGCATGATCTGGCTGGTCACCAGAAGATCATGGGTTTCCACGACCAACGCCGTGTGCTGCTGTGGCTTTTTTGCAGGGACCCTCTCGAACCCTGACGGGGTGGAGAGGGCCAAGGCCGCACCACCGGCAACCACCAGCCCGATCATTCCAACAACGAACTTCCTCATGGGCCGAATACCCGTGTCGCCCAACGATCAAGCAGGCTCTGTTCGGTGCCGATAATGTCCATTGTGCCGAAACCCCTTCCGAGCGACTTCAACTTTTGTCGGTCAGCGAAGGGAATATGCACCTGCAAATAGGAAGAGAGGTCGGGCAAGCTATCCACTGCAGCACTCCCTAAAGCCTGTGCCATGTTGCCAGCCTGCTTTTTGCTGTTGCGGGAAAGGCCCGCGCCCCCTGGCCCGGCCAGCCGGTGCCAAAGGAACTCGATACTCCACGCTACCAACATTGTATCGACCTTGGACACATAGACCTGCGGCGCGACTTCACCATAGGTGATTGCGGCTTTCGGTTTTGTGATGCCATCGGCAAAGCTGACGCTGAGCGGCACATGACTGCGTTTTACATAACGACGTTCGGTGAATTCGCGCTCAAGGGCCTGTCGGGTCGTGACGACGGCTTCCGGCATTCCATCCTTCACGCTGCGCGAATTGACCTCGTAATTGAATTCATGCGTTCCAGGTTCAATGGCAAAAGTTTCAACTGCAATTTTATTGCCTGCAATAAAGCAGATATAAGAGCCGGGGTTAGCAGTGATTGCCGGGACATAGGCTTCGTTGGCGATGACCTTCATCATGTTTTACCTGCTTCAAGCACTTTACATCTTTGTCGCACGGAAAATCATTGTCATCGGCGGATCAGCGTTACCTCGAAGGGATGCCTGTGCAGAAGGTCGCAGCAGGGTAAGGCTCTGTGCCCATGCTTGGCGTTGCAGGGGGCCTCAATCCCCCCGCAACCCCGCCAGTGCGTCCTCAAACCCCGCCTCCCCACGCCGCACATCCAGGCTGATCCGCCCGCCTTCCAGCCGGATCAGCCGGTCGGCCAGCATCGCCTCCCGCCGCAGATGCGTCACCACCAGCAGGGACCGCCCGTCGGCGCGTGCCTTAAGCCGGGCCAGCACGTCGCGGGCGGTGGGCAGGTCCAGCCCATCGGTGGGTTCGTCCAGCAGCCAGAGCGGACGGTCACGCAGCAGAAACCGGGCCAGCGCCAGCCGGCGGCGCTGGCCCGATGACAGGCCGCTGCCGCCTTCGCCCAGCAGGCTGTCCAGCCCCGCCGGCAAGGCCGCCACCACGTCCGCCAGCCCGGCATCGGCCAGCACCTGGATCAGCCTTGCATCGTCTGCTGTCGGGTCGGCCAAGGCCAGATTGGCCCGCAGATCATCCTGAAACAGGGCGGTTTCCTGGCCCAGCAGGGTCCAGGGCAGGGCGCTGATGCTGCCCGCTTCGGCCCGCTGTTCGCCTGTCACCAGCGCCAGCAGGCTGGACTTGCCGGCCCCGCTTTCGCCCAGGATGGCGACATGCTGGCCGGCCTGAATGGTCAGCGACAGCCCGTCAAACAAGGCCACCCCCATGCCATCATGCCGGAAGCGCACGCTTTCCAGCCGCAGGACCACCCCATCCACAGGGCGTGCCTGTGTGGCCGGGGCGGGCAGGGGGCGCAGGTCGGCGGCCACGCGGCTGGCGGCGCGCAGGCTGCGCCCCAGTTCCACCGCACCCCGCCGCAAGGCGGCCACCGGCTCCATCAGGCCCAGGCTCACCAGCAACAGCAGGGCCGCCACCGCCGGGGTGATGGCATTGCCAGCCACCAGCGTGGCCCCCAGCAGCAGGGCACCCGCCATCAGCAGGGTGCCGGCCAGCCCCTGGATGATGCCGGTGGCGATATCCAACCGGTTCAGCCGCTCATCCGCTTTGGCCAGCCGCCGGTCGGCGGCCAGGGCCAGATCCCGCATAGCCTGTGCGCGCCCCGCCAGCCGCCATTCCACCCGGCCGGCGGTCAGGTCCAGCACGCGCAGGCGCAGCGATTCCAGGGCGGCCGCCCGCTGCCCGCCCGGTGCCAGACTGCCGCGCACGCCCAAGCCCAGCAGGGTCAGGCCCAACACCAGCAGATAAAGGCCAAAGCCGATTCCGCTCCATCCGATCAGCAGATAAAGCCCGGTGCCGGCGGCCAGCGCCATCAGCAGCAGGCTGGCCAACGGCACCATCAGCCGCAGATACAGCGCGTCCAGCGCATCCAGATCGCCGGTCAGCCGGAACAGCAGCCGCCCCGGCCGCTGCACCAGCGCCCGCGCCAGCCCTGGCCGCGCCAGCGCCCGGAACAGCCGCACCCGCAGGGCCGCAACCACCGACAAGGTGGCATCATGGGTCAGCAGCCGTTCGCCATAGCGGGCACCGGTGCGCAGAATGGCCAGCCCGCGCACGCCGGCACCGGGCCGGAACACATCGAACCCCAGCGCCGCCCCCGCCGCCAGCCCGGCAATGCCGGTGGCGGTGATGAACCAGCCTGACAGGCCCAGCAACCCAGCCCCGGCCAAGGTTGTGACCCCGGCAACCAGCAGCCCCAGCAGCAGCGGGCGACCGGCGGCGCGGTGGAACAGGGCCAGGATGGTCAACAGATCGCGCTTCATGCCCCGACCTCCACAACGCGGTCCATGCGGGCGGCCAGCGCTGGGTCATGCGTGGCGACCAGCAGCGTACGCCCCGCCGTTGCCGCCACCAATATGTCCCCGATGGCGGCGGCGGTATCGGCATCCAGATGGGCCGTCGGTTCATCGGCCAGGATCAGGGCAGCCTCCGGGTCGGCCAGCGCGCGGGCCAGCGCCAGCCGCACCGCCTCCCCCCCCGACAGGCCGGCCCCGCCTTCGCCGATACGCCGCGCGGCCTCCTTGCCCGGCAGCAGCCGGCGGATCAGCCCGCCGGCATCGCTGCCGGGCCGGCCCAGGCTGACATTGGCGGCCAGGGAGGCATTCTGCATGAAGGGCCGATGGCCGACCCAGCCGATGCGGTCCAGCCGCTGCACCGTTCCCTGGTCGGCCTGCAACAGGCCGGCAGCCAGCGCCAGCAGGGTGGATTTGCCGCTGCCGCTGGGGCCCAGCAGGGCCACCCGCTCGCCTGCCCGCAAAGACAGGTCAAACCCATTGATCACCGGGGACGCCGCACCCGGATAGGCAAAGCGGATGCCGTTCAGCACCAGCGCCGTGCCGGGTGGTGGCAGCGGGGCGGCCGGACGTTCCGGCATGGCGGCGGCCGTCCCGGTCAGTTCACCCAGCGCCTTGATGGCGGCCTCCCCATTGGCGCGATCGTGCCAGACGCTGGACAGGTCGCGCCACGGCTCAAAAAAAGCCGGGGCTAGCAGCAGGATGAACAGGCCCTGCGCCAGATCCAGCCGCCCGGCCCAGGTGCCCCATTCCAACTGGCCCAGCAGGTGGAAGCCGGTATAGACGGCCACCAGCGCCACCCCCAAGGCTGAAAACAGCTCCAGCACAGCAGAGGACAGAAAGGCGATGCGCAGCACCGCCATGGTCTGCTGCTTCACCTTCGTGGCCAGCGTCTGGATGCGGCCCGCCACCGCGTCTTCCGCATCCAGTGCCCGGATGGTGGGCAGGCCGCGCAACCGGTCCATCAGCAGGCCGTTCATGCCGCCGACCGCCATCAACTGTTCCTCGCTGGCCTTCTTGGCCCGGATGCCGATCAGCGCCATGAACAGCGGGATCAGCGGTGCTGCCACCAGCAGGATCAACCCGGCGGCCCAGGAATGCCAGGCCACGGCCAGCAACAGCGCCGGGCAGACCAGCATCAAGCGCCAGCGCACCGGCACATAGCGTTGCAGATAGGGGGTGACGGCTTCGGCCTGTTCGGCCAGCAGGGCGGCAATGGTGCCAGAGGCGGGCAGGGTCGGGTCCAGCGGCATCCGCCGGCCCAGATGGTCCAGCGCCGCGCGGCGCAAGCCGGTCAGGGTCTGCCGGGCAGAGCGAAAGGCCAGCCGCCGCCCCGCCGCATCCAGCCCGGTACGGGCCATGCCGATGGTGGCAAAGCCCAGCGCCGGGCCCAGCAGGTCGGCCATGCCGGCCCCCTTCACCATGGCCAGCACCGCCGTGGCCAGAATCCAGGCCTGGGCGATCCAGAACAGGTCAGCAAGCGACTGGAACAGGGCACCCAGCTTGAGCTGGCGGTCGGCGGCAGGCTTGGAACGGTCTTTCATGATACCGGGCGGCAACGGCGCCATGGCGCGGGGACGCCATAGATGCCGCGTCCCCGCGCTTACGGCAACCGGACAAACCGTCCCGGTTGGTTCACAGGGGCAATTTTCTGCACTGCTGTGTTTTTCGGCTGCCTCAGCGGAACGCCACCCCCGGCGGCAGACCCAGCCGGCGGAAGATCATCGCCGCCGGGCAGAATCCGGTGATCCCGGCCTGCAGCATGTTCAGACCAACGAAAACCGTGAGCAACAGCCAGACCGGCCCCACCAGCCAGGCCAGGGCCGCACTGGTCAGCACCATGGTGCCGGCAAAGGAAAGCACGGCTTTATCAACATTCATCATCGCCTTCATCTCCCGCATAAAGGGGGCGTCGCCTGTCGCCCGATGACAGCAGCCTATCAAATATTCAAAAATGTGAAGGTATGAATATATCGCATCCCATCCCCCGGTTCCTCGGCAGGGATGGGGTGATTGACGGGCTGGAAAGATAGATATATTCGAATATATGAATATTAAAGCAAACCCACTCCACCGGGGAAACTCCCATGCGCACCCTGCTGCTGCCCGCCCTGACAGCCCTGTTGCTGGTCCCCAGCGCCTTGGCGGCAGGGGGGGACTTCACCGTCACCTTTCAGCCCCTGCCGGATGAAAAACCCGTGTTCGCCACGGTGGAGACGGTGGACAAGGTGCCGGCGCGGGTGCGCACCGGCGGCACCATCACCGGCCTGACCGTGCGCGAAGGCGATACGGTCACGGCCGGTCAGGTGATCGCCCTGATCGGGGATGAGAAGCTGGGCCTGCTGCAAAGCGGGCTGGAAGCCCAGATCGCCGCCGCCCGCGCCCAACTGGCCCAGGCCCAGGCCGATCTGCAGCGTGGGGAAGCTTTGTCGAAAAACGGCTTCATCACCCGGCAGCGGCTGGATGAGTTGCGCACTGCCCTGGATGTGGCCGCCAATAATCTGAAGGCCCGCACGGCCGAACGCGCCGTGGTGGGCCAGCAGATGCGCGAAGGTCAGGTGCTGGCCCCCGCCGCCGGCCGGGTGCTGACCGTGCCTGTCACCCAAGGCTCCGTGGTGCTGGCGGGGGAGGTGGTGGCCACCATCGCCAGGCGGGATTATGTGTTGCGCCTGTCGGTACCCGAGCGCCATGCCGCCAGCCTGAAACCGGGCGCGCCGGTGCGGCTGGACGCACAGGACATCGCCCAAGGTGCCGGCAATGGGGAGGGGGCCATTACCCTGGTCTATCCGCAGATTGCCGAGGGGCGGGTGCAGGCCGATGCCAAGGTGGATGGCTTGGGCGATTATTATGTCGGCCAGCGTGTGCGCGTCTGGATCGAAGCGGGCGACCGGCCCGTCATGCTGGTGCCGGCCAGCTATCTCACCAGCCGCTTCGGGCTGGATTTCGCGCAGGTGCGTCGGCCCGATGGCACGGTGGAGCCGGTGCCGGTACAGCGCGGCCAGCCCCGCCCGCTGCCCGGCGGTCTGGCCGGGGTGGAAATCCTCTCCGGTCTGCACAACGGCGATACTCTGGTGCAGCCATGAAGCTCGGACTTTCCGGTCTGCTGACGCGGGCCACCCTCCGTTCCCCGCTCACACCTCTGTTCCTGCTGGCCTCTCTGGTGGCCGGGCTGATCGCGCTGGCTATCATCCCGCGGGAGGAAGAACCACAGATCAGCGTGCCCATGGTGGATATTCTGGTCAGCGCTGATGGCTTGAAGGCGCCGGATGCGGCGGAACTGGTCACCAAACCGCTGGAAGCCATCGTCAAGGGTATCAATGGCGTTGACCATGTCTATAGCCAGACATCCGACGATCAGGTGATGGTGACCGCCCGCTTCAAGGTGGGCACGCCGGAGGATGATGCCATCCTGCGCGTCCATGCCAAGGTGCGGGCGCATCTGGATGAAATCCCCACCGGCATCCCCGAACCGCTGATTGTCGGGCGGGGCATCAATGATGTGGCCATCGTCACGCTCACCCTGTCGCCCAAGCCCGATCAGGCCGGCCGCTGGACCGACCGCGACCTGGGCAAGCTGGCGGAAAAGCTGCGCACCGACCTGATCAAGGTACCGGATATCGGCCCCAGCTTTCTGTCCGGCCGCATCGGCGAACAGGTGCGGGTGGAGCCCGACCCGGAGAAGCTGGCGCTCTACGGCATCACGCTGGAACAATTGACGGCCAAGGTGCAGGGCGCCAACCGGTCTTTCCTGGCCGGGCGGCTGCTGGAGGGTGGGCGCAGTGTGACCGTGGCCGCCGGGCAGACGCTGGGCGGCGTGCCGGATATCGGCCTGCTGCTGATCGGCAGCCGCGATGGCCGCCCCGTTTATGTGCGCGATGTCGCCCAGGTGGTGCTGGACAGCGCACCGCTGGACCGCAGCACCTGGACCCTGGTGCGGGACGACAAGGGCGCCTTCGTCCGCGTTCCCGCCGTCACCGTGGCCCTGGCCAAGCGGGCCGGGGCCAATGCCGTCACCGTTTCTGAAAATATTCTGCAACGGGTGGAAAGCCTGCGGGGCCGCCTGATCCCCGATGGCATCAATGTGGAGGTGACGCGCGATTACGGCCAGACGGCCTCTGAAAAGGCCGATGAGTTGCTGTTCCATCTGGGGCTGGCCACCCTGTCCATCGTGGCGCTGATCTGGCTGGCCATTGGCCGGCGGGAGGCGCTGGTGACCCTGGTGGTCATCCCCGTCACCATCCTGATGACGCTGTTTGCTGCCCATATCATGGGCTACACCGTCAACCGGGTCAGCCTGTTTGCGCTGATCTTCGCCATCGGCATTCTGGTGGATGATGCCATTGTGGTGGTGGAAAATATTGCCCGCCATTGGGCGATGCAGGATGGGCGCGACCGGCTGACCGCCGCCGTGCAGGCGGTGGCGGAGGTGGGCAACCCCACCATTGTTGCCACCTTGACGGTGATTGCCGCCCTGCTGCCCATGCTGTTCGTTTCCGGCATGATGGGGCCGTACATGGCCCCCATCCCGGTCAATGCCTCGGCGGCGATGCTGTTCAGCTTCTTCGCCGCCATGGTGCTGGCCCCCTGGCTGATGGTGAAATTTTCCGGCAAAGGGGCCGATGCGGCGGGGGATAAAAGCGCCCATGATGGCGGGCCGCTGGGCCGGCTTTATCGCCGGGTGGCGACTCCCTTGCTCTCCTCCCGCCGTCCTGCCGGGATTTTCCTGGCCGTCATCGGGGTTGCCACCCTGGTGGCGCTGGGCCTGTTCGCCACGAAAAGCGTGACGGTGAAGCTGCTGCCCTTTGACAATAAATCGGAATTGTCGGTGGAACTGAACCTGCCGCGCGGGGCCAGCCTGCAGGACACGCAGCGCCTGCTGTTCCAGGCGGCGGAAATCGCCGGCACCCTGCCAGAGGTGCGGTCAGCCCAAATCTATGCCGGCACGGCAGCCCCCTTCAATTTCAACGGTCTGGTCCGCCACAGCTTCCTGCGCGCCAGCCCGGAACTGGGCGATGTGCAGGTGAACCTGTTGCCCAAGGGGGAACGGCATCGCGCAAGCCACGCCATCGCCCTGGACCTGCGCGCCAAGCTGCTGGCCGCCCTGAAACTGCCGGAAGGGGCGGTGTTGAAGGTGGTGGAGGTGCCGCCGGGCCCGCCGGTGCTGGCCACCCTGCTGGCGGAAATCTACGGCCCCGACACCGCCACCCGCCGCGCCGTGGCGCTGGAGCTGCGCAAGCTGTTCGCCACCATCCCCTTCATCACCGATATTGACGATAGTTTCGGCACGCCCCAGCCGCGCCTGCGCCTATCCATCGATCAGGACAAGCTGGAGTTTCTGGGCGTTGAACAATCGGCCGTGTATGCGGCGATCCGGACCGTGCTGGGCAGCACGCCCATGGGCTATTCCCATCGCGGGGAGGAACGGTACCCCATCGATATCAGCATCGCCCTGCCGAAGGATGCCCGCGCCTGGACCGAGCGGCTGGCCGCCACCCCCGTACCGGCCAATGCCATCCCCGGTTCCACCCGGGTGGTGGAGTTGGGGGAGGTGCTGCGGGTGACGCGGGAGGAGGGAACGCCCGTGCTGTACCGCCGCGACGGTTATTTCACCGATATGGTGACCGCCGAACTGGCAGGCCGGTTTGAGGCACCGATCTATGGCATGGGGGCGGTGGCCGACGCGATAGCGGCGCATGATTGGGGCAACCTGCCCAAGCCCAGCATCCGGCTGGCCGGCCAGCCGGCGGATGAAAGTAAACCCAGCCTGTTATGGGATGGGGAATGGGAGGTCACCTATGTCACCTTTCGTGACATGGGGGCGGCCTTTGGCGTGGCGATCCTGGCCATTTATGTGCTGGTGGTGGCGCAGTTCGGCAGCTTCCGCCTGCCGCTGGTGATCCTGACGCCGATCCCGCTGACGCTGATCGGCATCATGCTGGGCCATTGGCTGCTGGGGGCGGCCTTTACCGCCACCTCGATGATCGGCTTCATCGCGCTGGCCGGCATCATCGTCCGCAACTCCATCCTGCTGGTGGATTTCATCCGCCACGGGGCCGGCAAGGGTCACACCTTGCGGGAGGTGCTGCTGGAGGCGGGGGCCGTGCGGTTCAAGCCGATCCTGCTGACGGCCCTGGCGGCGATGATCGGGGCCGCCACCATCCTGACCGACCCGATTTTCCAGGGACTGGCGGTGTCGCTGCTGTTCGGGTTGGCGTCTTCCACGCTGCTGACCGTGCTGGTGATCCCGTGCATCTACATCGTGCTGCGCGATGGGGAGAAGGTGGTGTAGGGGGGCTTTCTGAAGCCATTATTCACGACAGTCTCTTGGGTGCAGTGGTTTTCCGTAACCATTCCACCCTCTCTACCGTCACCCCGGCCTCCGCCGGGGTGACGGTGATGGTTGCATGAAAACCAACATCCCCCTCTTCGACGTCGCGTGTCACGCCCCTCCCTCCGTTGACGCCCCCTGAAATCCGCTCTATCTGCATGGATATGAATATGCATGACATGCAAGCCAATGCCGACCGTGCGGTCGATCTGTTGAAGGCGCTGGGCAACCGCTCCCGCCTGATGATCCTGTGCCAGTTGATCCAGGGCGAACGCTCCGTCGGCGATCTGGCCCAGCGCATCGGCGTGCGCGAAACGGCGGTCTCGCAGCAATTGGCCTTGCTGCGCAAGGACGGCCTCGTCCGCGCCCGCCGCGACGGCCAGACCATCTATTACGCCCTGGCCAGCGAAGAAGCCGGCCGGGTGATCCAGACCCTGTATGAGCTTTACTGTGCGACACCGGCGGAGAATGTGTGCGGGTGAGGGGCGGCCTAACAGATATAGGCCAGAACCAAACGGAACAATCGTTCCTCCTGCCCGCAAAAGCTCTCAATCATGGCGGACAGCACTTCCTTCGGCTCAAGGATGCTGTCATTCACCGAATAACCTGCATTTGCTGCCAACATTGTCAGAAAAGTCAGTTGTGTGCGCCCGTTCCCCTCACGAAATGGGTGAACAGCATTGATTTCCGCCAGAAAATGCGCGGTAAGCTGTGCAAATTCTCTGATGGAACGTTTGGCAATTTCATCGATGGGGCCGTAATCCGCAAATGCCTGTCCCAGCGCTTGGGGGATATATTCAGGAAAGCAAAACCAATTGCCGCCCTTGCCGATCCGGACTGACCGGTACTCTCCCGCCCATTCGTAAACATCCTGGAACAGGTGATGATGGATGCGTCGATAGTGCGCTATATCCAAATGGCCTGATGGAAGGGGTTCGTCAGCCCGAATAAGGAAGAAGGCCAACTCCGCTTCGTCTAGCTCGGTCTGATTCGTAATGCCGAGCCGATTTCGAAGAACCGTGGTTCCGGGAATCCATAATGGGTCGGTGTGTGCTGTATAGAGCAATGGACCCCTATTTCCGCCGGAGGGTTTCCATCACCAACGCCCGCCGTTCATCCCCGGAGAGACCTTGTTCGGCACCTTGCTGCAGGGTGGTTGCCATCCGTGGCGAGAGTGTAAGCCCCTCAACTGCGCAGAACTTCCCCCCTCGCGCGCTGGTGAGGATGAACTGGCCGGATTTGGGGGCGTTTCGAAGTTTTGCGGATGTTGTTTTCATGAGATAGAGTTTATCATGACGGGATGGAGATCGCTATCCCTTGAAGGGTTAAAGCTTCAGCGCTGGCAGCATAAATAAGCCCTTGGCGTGCAAATGACACAAAGGACTGACAGCCGGTTCCGCTACGCAACACCCCCCTTAATTCCGTTGCACAGTGTTGCGTAGACCCCCGTTCATTCGGAGCGGTGTGCCCACCGCTCCGAATGGTCCCCCTCAAACCCCTGGCAGCAATACCCGCAGCAGCCCCGGCCGCCATGACAGGGTAAACGCCACCGTCAAGGCCCCGGCGGCCAGGGTCATGATCCAGACCAGGGCCGCCATGGTGGGGTGATCGGCCCCCAGGCACAGGCCCAGCGACAGGGCCAGGGCCAGCCCGCCGCCCACCCGCAGGCCCCGGATGGTGCGCGGGCGCTGGGCGCGGGGGCCGAAAACCTGGCCCCAATGCGCTTCCATCGCCAGGGCCAGCCAGCCCATGCCGGCGATACTGGCCAGCATGGCCACGCTCAACATCACGATCTCAGGCATGGGCCGCTCCCGTCTTGGCCTTGTTGGTGGCGGGGGCCGCCAGGGCCCGGCGCTTCAGCTTGGCTGCCGCCAGCAGCGCCACGCCGGCGCTGGCCAGCAAGCAGAGGTCCAGCCCGGCCACCGGCCAGTAAAGGGCCGACAGGGTGCGCAGCAGATGGTCCCCGGTGATGATCCAGTTCAACAGCACGGCCAGTGGCGCCAGCACGGCGATGGCCCGGCACTGTTCCGCCCAGGCGGGGGAGAGCAGGCCCGCCGCCACCGGCCCGCTGCGTGCCAGCGCATGGATGAAGGCCAGCAGCCAGCTTGCCCAGAAGGCATATTGTTCCAGATCGCCGCGCGGCGGCCAGCCGGCTGGCAAACTGTCGGGCAGCAGCTTGTTGGCGATCAGCATTCCCAGGGCAGCCAGCACCATGCCCGTCACCGTGGTGACCGCCAGCGCATCCACCAGCCGGGCGCCCTGGACGCCCTGCTTGGCGTGTTGGCGCTTGCGCTTTTCGACAAAGAAGATGAAGCCGGTGGCGATACAGACACAACCCGTCAAGCCGCCCAGCACATAGAGCCAGCGCAGCAGCCAATGGCGGAAATGCTGGAGATGCAGGCCCGTCAGGAACTCGTTGAGATTATCGACAAAGCCGGGGGCCGGGTCTTCACGCAGCAGCTCCCCGGTGGCGGCTTTGTAATGAATACCCTCGCCCGTCAGGGCAATCCGGTCGGTGCCGGCGCGATAGACGCTGACATAGCCATTGGCGTCGCCGACATGCTGCAACACCAGAAAACCCACCTCGCCGGCCATGCCCTTGTCATGCCAACGCCGCTGCGCATCCGCCACCATGGCATCAACGGAGGCAAGCGGGGCGGATACGCCGGCCCTGTCATGCGGCAGGCCGGTTTCCGCCGCCTCCAGCCGCTCGCTCATCTCATGCAGCGGGTCCAACTGGGTGTGGCCGACGGGGAAATAGATGCCGGCGAAGATCACCAGCCCGGTGAAGGCGAAGAAGAAATGGAAGGGCAGGGCCACCACGCCCGTCAGGTTATGCAGGTCCAGCACGCTGCGCTGGCTGGTTTTGCCCGGCCGGAAGGTGAAAAATTCCCGGAAGATCTTGCGATGCATCACCACGCCGCTGACCAGGGCCGCCAGCATCACCAGGGCGGCCGAGCCGACGACCCAGTATCCGATATCCCGCCAATGCAGGTTCAGGCTGTAATGCAGCGGATAGAAGAACTCGCTGCCGATCTTCAGCCGGTCATCGGGCAGACTTTCACCCGTGCGCGGATCGATGGTGCGATAGGCCCAGATGGCTTCTTCCGGGTCTTTCGCATTGGGCACGTCGAAACCGACGAACAGGTTCAGCACCGGGTCACGGTGGGTGGTATAGGCCCCCATCCGCTCGATGACCGGATAGATCTCCGGCATGGGGCCGTTGACGCGCGGCGCCATCGCCGCGATGGCCTCCTTTGTCGGCTGCATCTGCTCGAACACCGGCCGCAGGATCGTATCGAAGCGCGGCATCGGCTGGGGTTCGAAGCGGGATTGCGGCACGGCCCAGCGGTCGATTTCCCGGTCAAATACCGACAGCGCGCCAAAGAAGAAGACGACCATCAGCACGAAGCCCAGCGTCAGGCCGAACCAGGTGTGCAGCCAGGCCATGGAGAGGCGGAAGCTCTGAAACATGGGTGGTTTCCTTCGTTCCTGTCGGTCAGGTTAGCTGATGCTGGATCAGGCTGGCGGCACCGGCCATCACCACCGCCCCGCCCGCCGTCACGGTCCAGACCCGTGCCAGACTGCGGGCCGCGAAGGCCCACAGGAACAGCACCAGATAGATCAGGAAGCCGATGATGGCTGTCAGATGTTCGGCATCGTGGAACGACATGCCGAGCGCGAAGGCGCCCGCCATACCCAGGGCGATGAAGCCCCAGGTGAAGGCATAGCCGCCCAGCACGGCGGCGGCGATGCGCCAAAGCGGGTGATGGCCGGTGATGCGCATGGGGCCTCCTTCAGTATCGGTAGGTCAGGGACAGGGAGAAGCGGCGCGGTTCGCCGTAGAAGTTGCTGTAAACATTGGTGCTGGCATAATATTTCTCATCCAGCAGGTTGCTGATGTTCAGTGAGGCGGTCAGCGCGTCATTCAGGTCATACTTCGCCATCGCATCCAGGATGATGAAGTCCCGTTGCACGGAATAGACGGCGCTGGCGAAATCACCCCGGGCGACAAAGCGGCTGCGGCTTTCCCAGCGGGCCCCCCCGCCGACGGTCAGCCGGTTCCAGGCATCGGGCAGGCGATAGGTGCTGTACAGTTTGGCCACATGGCGCGGCAGGCCGACATTGACGTCGAACCCCTGCGGCAGATCCGGCTTGGCATAGGTGTAGCTGGCCTGTACCTGCCAATCCGGCAGCAATTCGCCGGAAAGGTCGACCTCCACGCCCTTGATGCGGGCACCGTCGGCGGCCAGATAGGCGGAATCGCCATTGGGGGCCAGCTTGCTGCCATCCACCACCGGGTAATTGTCCTGCAGGCTTTTGAACAGGGCTAGGCTGGCATTCAGCTTTTCATCGAAGAAGGCGCCCTTCAGGCCGGCTTCGAACGTATCGCCGACCAGCGGGTCCAGCACCCGGCCGCTGACATCCTGGTTCTGCTGCGGCTGGAAGATGCTGGTATAGCTGGCATAAAGGGAAAGGTTGTCGGTCAGATCCTGCACCGCCCCGACATAGGGGATGATCTTGCCATCCTCCTTCATCTTGTCGGGGCTGTATCCCCATTGCACATAATCATAGGAGGCGTTCTGGTTGAACCAGGTGATGCGGCTGCCCAGGATGACGGACAGGCTGTCCGTCGGACGCAGCCGGGCGGCACCATGGATAGAGGCCTGCTTTTCCAGGAAATAACGCTTGCCGCTGGTTTGCCAGACCGGTTCCGGCTTGTTGCCGTTCCAGGTGAAGATATTGGGCACGCTGGCGTCATAGCCCGGCACGTTCCAGAGCGGATAAAGCGTATAGTCGGCGCGCGTGCGGGACAGGTTGGCACCGAATGACAGGTCATGCTGGCGGCCAAACAGGGTGACCGGGCCGGAAAGGCTGGCATCCAGCGCGGTTTGCGTCTTGGGGATCGGCCATTTCGCCACCCACAATTTGGCCCCGGCCCCGGTTTTCGCATCGGCCAGCCCATTATCGCTGAACCAGCCATAGGTGCGGTCATTCTTGTCGCCGGTGCGGGTCAGGGTCAACGACCCCTGCCAGCCGCCGTCAAATTCATGATCCAGCGTGCCGGCCAAATTATAGCGAGTGCGGGTCTGCCGGCTCCAGTTCGTGGCGGAATTGTAGGAAACCGGGAAATCCGTGAGTGTGCCATCGGCAAAAACGCCGGGGAAACCGAAATAGGAACAGGCGGTGCAATGCTTGCGTTGATATTCACCGCTCAGGGTCAGCAAGGTGCGTTCGGAGAGGTCCAGTTCCACCACGCCATAGAGCAGACGGGAATCCGCCTCCAGCCGGTCGACATAGGATTCACCATCCTCCCAGGCGCCAACCAGACGGGCGCGCAGGCTGCCCGTCTGGTTCAGCGGGCCGCCGGCATCCAGTTCCAGCCGCTTCTGCTGCCAGGAACCGATGGTGGCCTTGGCCTCCCCCGCGAAACTGTCGGTCGGCTTCTTGCGCACCAGATTGATGGCGGCGGCGGGATTGCCATTGCCGCTCATCAAACCGGTGGAGCCGCGCACGATCTCAATCCGGTCATAAAGGGCGGTGTCCATGCTCAAGGCTTTGAAATCCTTGTGCATGGGGACACCGTCCACCAGCATGTTGGTGATTTCCATGTTGCGGGCAAACAGGCCCTTTTCATTATCATCCGCCGTCGCCTTCTTCTTGAAGACGATGCCCGGCGAATTGACCATGGCATCTTCCACGGTGGTGATGTGCTGGTCGTCCAGCCGCTGGCGGGACAGTACGGCCACGGTCTGCGGGGTTTCCCGCATGGTCAGGGCCAGGCCGGTGGCGCTGCGCATCGGCCCGGCCGTATAGGAACCTGTGCCTTCCGTGGTGCCGCTGTGCAGGGCGCTGCCTTCCACGCTCAAGGTGGGCAGCAGCATGGTGCCGGCGGCTGCGGCTGGTGCCGGGGAAGTGGAAGGGGCTTCCCCCGGCACCAGCGTATAGCCGCTGCCCGTCCGGCCCATGCGGAAACCGCTGCCGCGCAGCAATTGGGTGAAGCCATCCGCCACCCCATAGGTACCGCGCAGCCCCTGGCTTTGCCGCCCCTGCAACAGGGTGGCATCCATGGCAATGGCAATGCCGGCCTGCTGGGCGAAACGGTTCAGCACCTGGGCCAGCGGCCCGGCGGGGATATCATAGGTGGCGGCCTGCTGGGCCGTCTGGGCGCAGGCAGCCAGCGGGGTGGTGGCCGTCAGGCTGGCAAGGGCGGTACTGCCGGCCAGCGCCAGCCGGTAAAGACGCGGTACATGCATGATGGCGGGTTCCTCTTCCCCAATCCGGTGGTCATTCCAACCGGTTGACGGGCGAGATGAGAAAAGTGGAACCGCGATGGCGAAATTTTTTACGCCGCTGTGCAAATCCCTGTCCATCATGGCGGCGCATCCACCAGCACCAGATAGGCGGTGAGCGTGCGCAGCCGCAGGCTGGGGAAACTGCTGTGCAGCAGCCGCAGCGCCCGGTCTGTATCATCCAGCGGCAGCACCGCCGTGACGCGCAGGCCGGCAATCTGCTGCCGGTCATAGAGGATACGGCCGCGCCGGTGGCGCGACAGCGCATCCAGCACATCGGCCAGGGGCTGGTCGCTGACCACCAGCTGATGCCGTTTCCAGGCATCATCCAGGCTGGCCGGGTCCACCGGCGTGCCCTGGCTGACGCCCTCTGCGCTGATATGGGCGGTCTGGCCGGCGCTGATGGTCAGGGCTGCGGCCCCTGCCACCGGCTGGCGGGCGGTGATGCTGGTGCTGGATTCCAGCATTTCCACCACGGTTTCATCTGCCCGCCGCTCCACCGTGAAGCGGGTTCCCAGGGCGCGGATGCGGCCATGGGCGGTTTCCACCAGGAAGGGGCGGGCGGCATCCTTGGCGACATCTATCAGAATGTCACCGCTGATCAGCTCCAGCCGCCGGCTCTCCGCATCATAATGCAGGTTCACCGCGCTGTTGCCGGACAGGGTGATGCGGGTGCCATCCGCCAGTTCGCGGCTTTGCCATTCGCTTTTGTCGGTGCGCAGGTCGGCCAGCAGATAGGCGGGCGGCCAGAGGAAGAGGGCAGCCCACAAGGGCAAGCATAGGGCCAGCACCAGCGTGGCGCCGGCAACCAAAGGACGCCTGCCACGCGGTTTCCCGGCGGCCGCCAGGGCAGCCAGGGCCGGGCGGGCGGTGCTGGGGCCACGCAGCGACTGCACCCGGCCCAGTACCGCCTCCATCCGCGCGGCGGCGGCGGCATGGCGCGGGTCGGCGGCCTTCCAGGCGGCGAATTCCCGTGCTGCCACGGCCCGTTCCGCCGGATCATCATCGCCCAGCCGCACGATCCATTCGGCGGCCTGTGCCAGGATGGGATCGCCGCCGGTCACAGCCCATGCTCCGCCAGGGCCGGGCAATGGGCGTGGCAGCAGACCAGCGCCTGGGCCAGATATTTCTGCACCATCCGTTTGGAAACACCCAGTGCCAGGGCGATCTCCGCCTGGGTCTGCTGTTCCAGATAATGGCGCAGGAAGGCCTCGCGGACGCGCGGCGGCACCCGGTCCAGCGCCTGGGCGATCTGGTTCAGCGCTTCCAGCGCCGCCATGATTTCGGCTGGCGACGGGTAATGCGGCAGCGTATCTGCCAGCAGCGCCAGCTCCGCCAGATAGGCCTGTTCAATCACCCGGTGGCGCGACCGGTCGATCAGCAGCCGCCTGGCGGTGGTGGTCAGATAGGCGCGGGGTTCCTGCAAGCCGATCAGCGCATCGCGGGAGGCGATCAGCCGCAAGAACGTGTCATGGGCCAGATCCGCCGCATCCGCCGCATTGCCCAGCCGCCGACGCAGCCACCCCTGCAGCCAGCCATGATGGTCGGCATAGAGCGTCTGGATGGAGTGGGCGGTGGTATCGGCGGCCGATGGCAAGGGGGGCTCTTCCTGGGGCGGTGATATGCCGCCCGGCAGACAGAATTAAGAATGAGTTGCATTCATAGAATTCTGTGACTGCGGATGCAACCCTCCTTCTTGTCGTTGCGGTTCAATCCCCCAGTTTGGGCGCGATGCGGTGCAGGTGGCGCAGGGGCAGCAGGCTGGCCAGCAGGATCAGGCCGGGGATGATGGCGAACAACCAGGGAATCGCGGCCACGGCCGCGGCCGCCTGCGCCACCCCGCCTTCGACATAGCCGACCAGACCCAGCATCAGGGCGGCCAGGGCACCGCCAAGCGCCATGCCCAGCTTTTCCCCCGCCACCCAGATGCCGGCAAACAGGCCAGCATGGCGGGCGCCGGCGGCCTTGTCCTCTGCCTCCGTCGCCGACGGTAACAGCGACAGCGGCAGCAATTGCTGCCCGGCCTGTCCGATGCCGAAGGCCAGGGCCGCCAGACACGCCAACACCCCATTGCCGGTGACGACGCTGAACAGGGCGGCAGAGCCGGCGGCGCAGACGATGGAGGCCAGCAGATAGGCCCGCATCGCGCCAAGCCGGCCCCTGATCTTCACCCAGACCGGCATGGTCAGGATGCTGCCCGCCGTCATGGCGACGAACAGCACCGACACCATGCTGCTGGGGGCCTTCATCACATGCTGCACGGCATAAGGCAGCAGGGCGGCGCTGACGGCGATGGAAACCATCTGCACCACATAGGAAATCCACAGCCAGCGATAGGCCCGGTTGCCCAGCAGATGGCGCAGCGGGTGCCGGGCCCGTGGTGCTGGTGCCGGTTTCACCTGCCGGAAGCCACGGGCGGCCAGCCCCGCCGTCAGCATCACCAGCCCGCCCAGCAGGGCGATGGCCAGCCCCATGCGGGCGAAACCTTCCCGTCCACCCCCGCTGGTTTCCACCAGCAGCGGGGCCAGCCCGCCCGCCGTCAGCACGCCAACACCGACAAAAGCCATGCGCCAGGCCACCACGCGGGTGCGGGTGGCCGGATCGTCCGACACCTCCCCCGGCATGGTGACGAAGGGGATGGCGAAGATGGAGTAAGCGCTGGTGCAGAGCAGGAAGCTGACCGTCACCCAGGCCAGGGTCAGCCGCCAATCATCCAGCAAGGGCGGGGCGAACAGCAGGGCAAAGCTGGGGGGAAACAGGCAGGCCCCCGCCAGCAGCCAGGGCCAGCGCCGCCCGCTTTTCAGGCGTGCCCGGTCGGACAGCAGGCCGACCGTGGGATCGAAGATGAATTCCCACGCCTTGGGCAACAGCACCGCCAGCCCTGCCCAAGCCGGCGGTACCGCCAGCGTCTCGGTCAGGAAAAACAGCAGCAGCAATTGCGGCGTGACCACGAAACTGGCAGCCGCAATGGAACCGGCGCCATAGGCGGCGGCACGGGCATGGGTGATCTGGGCCATGGGGATATCCTTCAGCGGCCGATCAGCAGGCGCAGTAATTTCCGGTGCAAACCGTTCAGGGGCGGGCGGATCAGCCGGTCGGTGCGGGGGCCGCCCCGCCGGAAGACCGGCTTCAGATGGCTGAAATTGTCGAACCCGTCCCGCCCGTGATAGCGGCCCATGCCGCTGGGGCCGACCCCGCCAAAGGGCAGATCGTCAACCGCCACATGGATCAGCGTGTCATTGATGCTGACACCACCGGCATGGGTGCGCGACAGCACCCGGTCGATCACCGCGCCATCACGCCCGAACAGATAGAGCGCCAAGGGCCGGTCCCGCCCATTGATCTGGGCCAGGGCCGCTTCCAGATCATCATAGGGAATGATGGGCAGCAGTGGGGCAAACAGCTCCTCCCGCATCAGGGCGATATCCGCCGGTGGGTCGATAATGGCCGATGGCACCAGGTCTGAGCCGGGGGGCGGGGCGCACAGCGGCTCCACCCGCAGGCCCCGGCTCTTAGCTTCCGCCAGCAGGGTCTGGGCCCGCTCCCGGCCGCGCGCGCCGAAAATCACGCTCATCTCCGCCGCGCCATTGCGGGCAGGGAAATAGCGGGCAGCACTGTGCTTGATCGCCGTCAGAAATGGTTCCAGTGCCGGGCGGGGCAGCAGCACATAATCCGGCGCCACACAGGTCTGCCCGGCATTGGTCAGCTTGCCATAGGCGATATCGGCGGCGGCCGCCGCGATATCCGCATCTGGCAGCAGCAGGGCCGGTGACTTGCCGCCCAGTTCCAGCGTCACCGGCGTCAGGTTGGCGGCAGCGGCCTGCATCACCATCCGCCCGACACGGGTGGAGCCGGTGAACAGCAGATGGTCCAGCGGCAACCCGGCAAAGTGCATTCCCAGTTCCGGCCCGCCGGAGACACAGGCGGCGACCGTGCCGGGCAGGGCCTGGGCCAGCAGGTCGGCGATCAGGGCCGTGGTGCGCGGGGTCAGTTCCGATGGTTTCAGCAGCACCCGGTTGCCGGCCGCCAGAATGCCGGCCAGGGGACAAAGCGCCAGTTGCAGCGGATAGTTCCAGGGGGCGATCACCCCCACCACGCCCAACGGTTGTGGTGCTATCCAGGCGCTGCCCGGCTGCAGGGTCAGCGGCACTGACCGTCGCCGTCTTTTCATCCAGCCTTTCAGGTGCCGGCTTGCGTGGCGCAGGGCGGCGACGGTGACGAAGATTTCCGCAAACAGGGTTTCATGCGCCAGCCGCCCGCCGAAATCTGCATCGATGGCGGCAACAATCTCATCCTGCCGCTTCGCCAGCCCATCGGCCAGTGCCGTCAGCCACCCCCGCCGGGTGGCGGCATCCGGGAACGGGTCGGCCTGGGCCGCCGCGCGCAGCCGGGCAAAGGCGGCATCCAGGGTATCGGTTGTGTCCGGAGGGGGCAGGGGCGGCACGGCAGAATTCCTGGCAGGGGACAGGGGGGGAAGAAAAATCTCCCCGCCATCCCAGGCACAGCCAGGATGGCGGGGAAGGGAGGGGGCGGCGGGAAGCAGCCATCCCCCTCAATAGGTCCAGCGCAGATAGGCACTGACCCGCCGGGGCCGCCCGTAATTCACGGCATCCAGGCCGAAACTGCTGAGATTATTGATATCGACGACATAATCCTTGTCGAACAGGTTGGCGACCGTCACCCCGGCACCTATGCCGCCATCGCTGGCGGTCCAGCCCAGGGTCAGGTCGGCCAGCCAATAGCCCTTCTGGCTCAACCGCTCCAGATTGCGGCTGTCGAAATAGACCTTGGAACGGTAGGAGAGATTGGCCGTCAGCGCCAGTTCCCCCAGCCCTTCCACCTGTTGCCGGTGGCTGATCGTTCCCGTCAGCGACCAGCGGGGGGAGGAGGGCAGGCGGTTGCCATCCAGATTTTCCCCCTGGGAGATGAAATCCCGGTACTTGGCATCCAGGAAGGCACCGGACAGGCCAAGCTCCAGCCCCGCCAGCGGCAGGGCCGTCAGTTCGAATTCGCTGCCCCAGATATGGGCGCTGGCGGCATTGGTGAAGGTCTGCACCGGCAGACCGCCGCGCTGGATTAACTGGAAGACCTGCAGATCCTGGTAATTATAGAAGAAACCGGACAGGTTCAGCCGCAGCCTTCGGTTCAGCCATTCCGTCTTGCCGCCAATCTCATAGGCGTCTAGCGTTTCATCATCATAGGGGGCCAGATCGGCCGGATCGCGCGTATAGCCGCCGAAGAAACCGCCGCTCTTATAGCCGCGATTATAGCTGGCATAGGCCATGACATCGTCGGTCAGCTTCAAGGATGCCGCCAGCCGGCCGGAAACACTCTCAAAGCTTTTGGCGGCATCCAGGCTGAACAGGTCGATGACCTGTTCCACCGTGCTGCGATAATGGAAATCCTTCTCGTCGCGGGAATAGCGCAGACCGGCCGTCAGGGTCAGCCGGTCGCTGGCCTGGAAATCCACCTGCCCGAAGCCGGCATAGGAATCCGTCGTCTGGCGATAGGGGAAGCCCACGATGGCGACATTATTTTCAATCGACAGGCCGGTGGGATTGTCCGGGGTGGTGAACATCGGGCGCAGGGCGCGCAGCACATCATATTGGCTGTTTGTATCCAGATAATCATGCAGGTAATAAAGCCCGCCGACCGCCTTCACCCGCTCCCATTCCCCTTCCAGCCGCAGTTCCTGGCTGAAATCACGCTGGGTGGCCAGATATGTGGCCTCCATCAACTGGTTGGGGCTGGCATCCGTATCCTCCGCATTATTGCGCTTGGCATGGTCATAGGCGGTGATGGAATAAAGCCGCGCTGAGCCCAGATCCCAGCGCAGGTTCAGCGTGGCCCCATAAAGGTCGATCCGATCCTGGCCCTTCAGGTTGTAATCCCCGGCATAGGGATCATTATCGGTGTCCGCATAGCCCAGCGCATCAACGCAGGCGCCTGACG
This sequence comes from Niveispirillum sp. BGYR6, assembly GCF_027568365.1. Taxonomy (NCBI): domain Bacteria; kingdom Pseudomonadati; phylum Pseudomonadota; class Alphaproteobacteria; order Rhodospirillales; family Azospirillaceae; genus Niveispirillum; species Niveispirillum sp. BGYR6. Next base: position 65,719 of record NZ_JANLNL010000016.1, read on the forward strand.
CGGCCCCTGGGGCGCAGAGCCCGTCCGGCCCGGCAGCGGCCGTGTTGATGGGCACCAGCGCGCGGGATTGGGCATAATGGCTGTCGCCCCGGTTCTGCCCGCCATGGATTTGCAGAACGGCTTCAAACCCATCCGTCGGGGTCAGCAGGAAACTGGCGCGGCCGGCCCAGCGCTTGGTGCGGTTCACATCATCGCCGGTGACGCGGTTATAGGTGCGGCCATCATCACGCTCATAAATCCCGGCAATGCGCATGGCCAGCCGGTCGGCGATGATGGGGGCGTTGCTGGCCGCCTGCAGGGTCACAGCGTTGTAACGGCCATAGGAAATCTGCCCTTCGCCGCTGGTATCAAAATCCGGCCGGCGGGTGGTGATGTTGATGGCGCCACCGGTGCTGTTGCGGCCATAGAGCGTGCCTTGTGGCCCTTTCAGCACCTCCACCTGGGCCAGATCGAAGAACTGACCCGTCTGCGCCAGGGGGGAGGCGACATAGGCCCCATCGACATAAATGCCGACGGCGCCCGATGCATTGGCATTGAAATCCGCCAGACCGACACCCCGGACGAAGATTTTCGGGTTGGCGGCGGCATCGGTGGTGGTGATCTGCAGGCCGGGCGTCAGCTTGCCCAGATCCTGCACAGTGGCAACCCCTTGATCCAGCAGCGCGTCGCCGGCAATGGCGGTCACGCTGACCGGCACATCCTGCAAATTCTGCTGCCGTTTCTGGGCGGTGACGACGATTTCCTCCAGCATCGCCTCCTGCCCGGCGGCCGGCAGGGCTGTCAGGGCAACGCTGGACAGCAGCAGCAGATGAACCTTCTTGATCCCCTTGACGTGCAACATGACCGATACCCCCTGTTAGCCGGCCATTCGTCAGCCGGGCGGCTTTTTGGCCGCGATTATCATCCGTGCCGCCGCCTGTACCCGCAGGCGCCGGCACCGGTTTCAGGCCGAGACCGGAAAGACCGGCCAGAAGCCCGTGATCTCCCGCCCGTCAAAACGGGCGATGGGACCGAATTGCAGGAAAACCGCCTCGCTCTGGCGGGGACGCAGAAACAGCCACTCCCCCGGACGCAAGGCCGGCCGGTGCGGCCCCAGCCAGCATTCCTGGTTGCTGGAGGGGCCAAACAGGGCGCTGCGGCGCAATCCTGGTGGTGACACCGGATCGGCCAGCCAATGGCCGCCATGGATGAATTGTGCCTGCGCCCGCCCCCCCAGCCAGGCGAGCCTCCCCAGCCCCGGTGCCAGCGCCGGCCAGGCGGTTTTCAGCACCGGTGTGGCGATGAAACAGGCGGGCTGGTGATGGGCCAGCGTGTCCAGATCGAAATCCGCCGGCTTCACGAAGGCAGAGCCGATGGCCACCTCATTGGCGATACTGTCCTTGGCGTGCAGAACATAGGTGGGGCTGCCGGCACTGTTAAGGATCAGCGGCCCCGACCCCAGACGCTGCCGCAGCACCGCCACCATCTGCCGGTAAATCCCCTGGCTGGCCGCCAGCGCGCGGCGGCGCAGCCCCAGGCTGGTGGGCAGTTTGGCGATGTGCGGGTCATAGCCCATCAACCCGGTCACCGCTGTGCCGGGTGCCACCTGATCCAGCAATGTCGCCAGCGCCAGCGGATCGCCCACCCCGCCGCGATGCAGCCCCACATCAATTTCAATATTGATGCGCAGCCTGATGCCGCGTGCCGCGGCCATCGCCTGATAATCCGCCAGCCGCTGCGGCGTATCGATCAACCAGTGCGGCCCTGGATGGCCGGCCCCCACCGTGTCGTAATAGGCCGCCGCCACCGCCACCGGCAGCGGCTTGCCCAGCAGCAGGTCGGCCTCCGGCTCCAGCCGCCGCATCTCCAATGTCATGGCGCGGTTGAACACCATGTAACGATCCGTGCCCAACGGCCGGGCGATCCGCCGCAGCAGATCGGCACAGGGCAGCGATTTGACCACCAGCCGCACGGCCGGCCCATCGTCCAACGTGCTGGACACGGCGGCGATATTGGCCGCCAGCCGCGCTTCATCCAGCACCAGCACCGGTTCCGCCAGCCCGGCCCGGTGCAGTGCTGCCGACAGGGTGGCGAAATAGGCGTCGTGGGCGGCTGCGGTGTGGAGCTGTTCAGCCATGCCCCATGATCCCCCGCAGATAATCATTGAGGAAACGCCCCTCGGGATCGACCTCCCGCCGCAGGGCCACGGCATCATTGAAACGCGGGTAAAGGCTGGCAAAATCTGCGGCCGTCAGCCGGTTCAGCTTGCCCCAGTGTGGCCGCCCCTCATATCTGCGCAGGATCGGCTCGACGATTTCATAAAGGAAATCATACTGATCCTTGTAATAGGCATGGACGGCGATGGAACCCGTCATCCGCCCCTGGAAGGGGGAGAGCCAGGCGTCATCCGGCGCCACCGCCCGGGCCTCGATGGGGAAAAACACATCGTTGCGCGCCCCTTCGATGGCGGTGATCACTTCCCGCAGTGCTTGCGGCTGGGCATCCACTGGCAGGTGGAATTCCATCTCGTTGAAGCGTACCGGGCGTTCGTTGGATAAAAGCCGCCAGCTTTCGTCCACCACCCGTTCCGGTTTCAGCCCGCCCAGCACCTGCCGGGCCAGCCGGCGGCGCAGGCCCGGCGACCAACCCAGCCAGTCGCGCAGGCGCTTCAGATCCAGCAGCGCTTCATTATCCTGGGCCGGGGGGCGCGGGGTGGCGGGGGCATCCGTTTCATCATGGCTGATGACGGCGCTCATGTCGGTGAAGGGAAGATAGTAGAATTCCACATTGCGGTGCTTGGCCCGCAGGGCTGGCCATTCCGCCAGCGTCTGTTCCAGTGGCTGCACCCAGACATTCCGGTCCACCCGGCGCAGCGGGCTGTTGCGCAGCGTCACCTCTGTGACGATGCCAAAGGCCCCCAGCCCCACCCGTGCCGCCTGGAACAGCTCAGCATTCTGCGTTGCATCGCAATCCAGCACCTCCCCCCGACCGGTGACGATGCGCAGGGCGGTGACATTGCCATGCAGCGCCGGCAGGCTGGCGCCCGTGCCATGGGTGCCGGTGGCCAGCGCGCCGCCCAGCGATTGCTTGTTGATATCGGGCAGGTTGGGCATTTCCTGGCCGATCCCGGCCAGGGCTGCCCCCAGATCGGCCAGCCGCGTGCCCGCCCTCACTGTGGCACTCAGGCTGGCTGGATCATGCGTCACCAGCCCGGCCATCCGGTCCAGCGTCACCAGCGTGCCTGGCGTCGGTACCAGCGGCATGAAGGAATGGCCGGAGCCGACGGCGCGCAGGGGGCCGGGTGCATTCCGCACCAAATCGGCCAGTTCCCCTTCATCTGCCGGTGCCGCGCGTTGCTGCGGATAGGCGGTCTGGATGCCGGACCAGTTGCGCCACAGCAACCGACCCTCTGCATCCTGTCCCGGCGGGATGGGCGGTTCCGGCTGCTGCCCGACATGGGAAGCGGCCCAGGTGCCACCGCCCAGTGTCGCGGCTCCCGCCATCAGCCAAAAAAGTGAACGCCGTGACAGCATGGATCATGGCTCCTGTTTCATGGGGCGGCGGGCGGCTGGCTCATGAAGCGGATCAGCGCTTCATAATCGGCTGTGGTACAGGCGAAGCATTGGCCACCGGCCGGCATCCCGTTCAGCCCCTGCACAACATTCTGCAAAAGGGTGGGCATTCCCTTGGCCAGGCGGGGCTGCCACTGGCTGACCATGCCGGTCTGCGGTGCCCCACTGTCGGGCATGGTGTGGCAGGCCATACAGGCGGTGGCGTAGATCTCCGACAGGTGCGGATTGTCCGGTCGCAGGGTGGCGATGGTGGCTGCTTCCGGCACCGGTGCTGGCCTCTCGCACCCTCCCAGCAGGATCAGGACATTCAGGCAAAGCAGGCCCCGCAGCGCCCACACGCTCGATCTTCTCGGCATGGCACCCACGATAGCGATCAGTTTAAAGGATGAACGTTAGCGTAAACTAACTTTATAAGTTAGTGATAGCTAATATGCTGGACCGATGCAAGCGCCTTTTACCGCCCTTCATCAAAAAGGGCGGTCGACAGGGTGGGCCATGGGCTAAGGGTAAAGTTACAGGGCGTGGCGCAGGCCGCCGACCCACATCCGGGTCAAGCCCCGACACAGGGCTTCCGGGCTTTGCTGGGCATCTTCCAGCGCCAGTTCGATGACGCTATAGCCCGCCTCGACGGCGATGCGGCTGCGCAGCCGCAATTCTACCGGATCGGCCTGCGGCAACAGCGGCTGGATGGCTTCCATGATGCGATCCGTCACCCATTCATGGGAATCCAGCCGCACATTGGCCAGCGACGGCACGGCCCGCAGGGCCCGCATGATCCAGACAGACCCGGGCACCTCTGCGGTGACCCGGATGGAGTCCAGCAGGAAATCATAATGGGCTTCGATCAGCTTCTCATAGCCGCCGCCATGCTGGGCCAGCCAGGTTTCCAGCACCCGATTCTGGCGGATCATCAGATCCTCCCCCAGGGCGGCCAGCAGCTCGTACTTATCCTTGAAATGGCGATAGAATATGGGGGGGGTCACCCCGGCGCGCGCTGCCACCAGATTGGTGGAGATGCGCTCAATCCCAACCTCGCCCAGCAGCTCGGCGCCGGCCTGCATCAAACGCAGCCGCGTCGCCTGCGCGCGCGGCGACAGCCTTTCACTATCCGGCCCGCTGTCATTGGGCGAGGTGAGGGGAGGGGGAACCATACGACCTGTTCTTATATAGAGGAGGAGCCTGCTCAAGACCAACCGTTAGGGAGATAATGTGGCCCAGCAGATAATTCAATCTGCCACCCTGACCGGAAAAGCCAGCTATGCGAAAGGTTGGGCCATTCCCCCCTGCCCAAGCCCTGCTTTCGGGCTTACATTGGGTTGGTCACAGGGATGCAACACGGTTTTCACTTTTCCTCAAAAAACCTGTTGCATCGGTTTTGCTGTGCGCCTATACAGCGCCTCCCGCGACGACGGGCCGGATGGTTTGTCAAGTTGTGGGGCGGGGTGATGGTGGTTTTGGCCAGTATCACCGACGGTTCTTTGAAGGCTTCGGCCTTCGGACAAGTGGAATAATCTATCGTGCTGTTGGGTGAGCTGTTCGCCAGACTTGGGTCTGGTGGATGTTTTGCTTGATGGTCCGTTGACCGGATTGGTTCTGTGCTTTTTGTAGCGCTTCGGCGCTGCGGAGAAAAAAGTTCAGGACGGTGAAAAAAAACGGTTGACGGGTTGGTTGGAGGTGTTTAGA
>NZ_JANLNL010000017.1:0-62217 GCF_027568365.1 Niveispirillum sp. BGYR6
CGACGGAACAAGCGACGCGATCGTCACCATCTCAAGTTCCGTCTGTTGGGGCGTCTGGGGCTTAAGCATAAACACAGTGAATCAAAAACCCCCGCCATAGGCGAGGGCTTTGTCAGCAGTCTGGGGCGGCCTGGAGAGGGCCGCCCTTCGCTGGCAGGAAGAACCGGCGGAACGGGGTGGGTCAGGGGATATGGCCCCGCCCCGCCGGTCTGCCGACCGCCACCCGATGGGGATTAAGGTGACGGCCGTTCCTGTTTTCCAGTTAAATTAGGGAGTTAATTCTTCATCGCGGGGGCCGAGGCCTGGATGGAGCATTCCTTGCCATAGGTCTGGCACTGGGCCAGCGCATCCTGGCGGGCCTTTTCCTCGCTATCGCGGACCACCCAGCCAAAGGCGCCGTCGCTGGACATGGCAATGGCCTTGGCCCCTTCGGCCTTCTGATAATCGGCCAGCACCTCACCCTTCAGGTCGGCGGCATCGGTATTGGCGCGGGCCAGCTGGGCGAGCTCGGCGCTCAGCCCCTTCACCTCGGCCACGGTCTGACCGTCAACGGAGAAGATGCGACAATCATCCTTGGTCACCTCGCCACAGCGGGCCAGGGCATTGGCCCGGGCGGTGGCGCTGTCCCCGCCAGCGCTGTAACCGATGGCGCCATCTTCAGCGACGGCAAAGGCCTTCGGGCTGGAGAGCTTCAGATAGACCGCATAGGCATCACGGCCCGGCTGGCTGAGATTTTCCAGCGGATCGGTCTGCGCAAAAGCGGCAGTGGCGGGGGCGGCGATCAAAGCGGCGGCGATCAGGGCGGCCTTGGTGGTCTTATGCATGATGTCTGTCTCCTTGCCAGCATGTCAGTCGGCGCCACCATCATGGCGGCTGCCGGACTTTGCCTGGGTGGGGCGATCAGAAGACCCAGTTGATGGGTGATGTCCAACCCGGCATCGCACAAGGAACGACGTCACGGCGGACTTGTTCCGCAGACCAGCACCAAAAATCGGGAAAAATTGCGCTGTTTAGATTTTTCAAGAACTTGCCATATGGCAGTCAAAGAGGTTCTTACGTTTGGTCCCATTTCTGCCGCAAAGGACTGGATTTCGCCATAAAGGGGATATGATGGCCTATATTTGGTCTATGCTTGAATTGCTTCACAGGCCTAGGCCGGCAGCGATCAACCCGGCGGAGACGGTCAACCCCACCAGCAGCAGGCCGGCCACACCATAAAGCGCCATGGCGGCGCGCAGGTCGCGGCTGGTGGCCCGGGCTCGGCCCCGGCCCAACCAAGGTTCCTTCACCACCTGTTCACCCTCCCGCCGTGCGGCGCTTTCAGCGACACAAGACATGTCTCAAGGGCTATGATGGATGTCTTTTTGGAGTTTTCCACGCCACACAATTACTGAGATGAACCATGCCTCCACTCGATGAACAGTCTGACCTCAACCTTGTAGAAGGCTACCTGACCACCAAAGGTCTTATCGCCAGCCGCTTCAGTCTTGCTGAAACGCAGAGGGGAAAGACCCCGGATTTTCGGGTAACGCGGGGCAATGAGCTGGTCGCTTATTGTGAGGTTAAATCGCCTAATGACCCATGGTTAGACGTACTGTTGGATGAGGCAGTGCCCGGCAGCATTGTCGGTGGGCTGCGAGATGATCCTATATTTAATCGACTTGCTCGCCTCCTCATGAAAGCGGTCGAGCAATTCGAAGCAGTCAACCCGGAACGCACCGCTTTCAACATCCTAGCCTATGTCAATCATGACAAGGCGTGCGGTTTCGACAGCCTGCGTGAAACAGTGACGGGCTATTTCCATGCCGAGAGCGGTGGACAGTACGCAACTATGTTACAGCTAGCAGAGGGGCGTCTGCGCGAGCCGAAACGGAAGGTAGACGCCATTTTGTGGTTTGAAGCCAAAGAACGCCGGATGGTGAGCGCTATGATCAACGATAGCGACGAAGAACGAGAACAGCAGGTCCGCATTCTGTTAGGGCTTCTGAAGAAATAACGGGTAGGCAATCACTATCCTGATTCTTAATTCAGCTTCTTTTTCTGCTCAGAGAAGTAAAAATATATAACATTAATAAAAATAGGTTCAAAAGTCATAGTTTCTGTTTGGCGCTGTTCAAAGGCCTAGGCCGGCAGCGATCAACCCGGCGGAGACGGTCAACCCCACCAGCAGCAGGCCAGCCACACCATAAAGCGCCATGGCGGCGCGCAGGTCGCGGCTGGTGGCCCGGGCCCGGCCCCGGCCCAGCCAGGGTTCCTTCACCACCTGTTCACCCTCCCGCCGGGGACCGGCCATGGCGAGATCCAGGGCGCCGGCAGCGGCCGCCACCGGCAGGGCCAGCGGTCCCCAGGGATGGCGGCGGGCCGTGGCCAGCTCCCGCCAGCCGCCCAGCGCCTTGCTGCCCGGCACGAACAGGGCCGCCAGCAGCAGGGCCAGCGTGGCCAGTAGCATCGGCGGCCAGCCGGCCAGCCGCCGCAATTGCCGCACCACACCACCAAACTGGCGGAAGCGTGGCACATCATGGCCGATCACCTGCGCCATGCCGTCAATCGCGGCCCAGCCCAGCAGGCCCGGCAGGCCCAGTACCGCATACCAGAACAAGGGGGCTGCCAGCCCGCAGGCCAGCCGCAGCATCCCGCCTTCAATGGCGGCACGCAGCACGCCATGGATATCCAGGCTCCAGGTCTGGCGGTCGGTCAGGGGGGAGACGGCCTCCCGCCCGGCCTCCACCCCGCCGCTTTCCAGGGCTTTCAGCGTCTGGCCCATGCCGGTCCAGGCGCTGCGGATGGAAAGGGCGCGGGCCAGCAGCAGCAGTTCCGGCACCGCCCCCCAGCGGACTTCCCGGAAGGCAAAGGCCAGCACCAGCCCCAGCGACAGCGCCCCCAGCAGCAGACAGAGGCTGACCAGCGCACCCCGTGCCCGGCGGGCGGCGTCGCTGCGGTCGATACGGTTCAATCGCCGGTCCAGCCGGGCCGTCAGGCGGGCCACCAGCGTGGCTGGGGTAGGCAGCAGGCGGGCCAGCCAGGGACTGTCACCCACACAGGCATCCAGCACGATGGCAATCACCAGCAGCAGCAGGGCATCCACCCCGCCCAGATAAGGCAACAACATCCCGAAACCCCGCAACACCCGGCAAGCCAATCCCTTGGGTTTAGTGTGCCTGAAGGGATGTCTGAAAGGGCTTTTTTAAGAGAACAGAGGGTGCTTTACACCGCCACCGGCAATTGTGAAGGCGGGCGGCGCCAGGTGATGCTGTCAAAGCCGCCACAGGCGGCACAGACGGCGTGCCATTCCTCATGCGCGGTGCCGCAATTGCTACAGGCCCAGCCGGCATCGGTATCGGCACTGGCGATGCGGGCCAGCCAGTCGCGCGCCTGCGGGCCGTCGCCATGTTCGGCCCGCGCCAGTTCGGCGAACAGCCGATAGGTGGCAGCACTGGGCTCCACCGCCTCGGCCTGTTGCAGATGGCTGCGCGCCACACCCCACAGCCGGGCGGCAATCGCCGCCTTCGCCAGGGCACGGTGCGCATCGGGCGATTGCGGGGAAAGCGCCAGCAGCGCCTCATACCGCTTTACCAGATCCAGCGGGGTCTGTTTGGCCGACACCTCACCCCAGGCAGCAGCCAGATCGGGATGGGGGGCGATGCGCCAGGCCTGTTCCAGCACCTTGGTGGCCTTGGAATGCTGGCCGGCGGCGGCGCGCAGCCGGGCCAGTTGGGCGGCGGCAGGCACGCGGGCGGGGTCGAGATCGAACGCCGTCTGGGCTGCCTGCAAGGCCGCGTCGGGCCGGCCGGATTTGGCGGCAGCCCGGCTTTCCTCCACCAGCAAGGCACTGCGGCGCTGGCGGGCATCATCCCGGCCCAGCGCCTTGGTCTTCTGCGCCTTGGCCAGCGCATTGTCGGCTTCCAGCCAGTTGCCGCTGGCGGCTTCCAGTTCCGCCAGGGCGGCAGCGGGCCATTGCGCCTTGGGCTGCAAGGCCTGGGCCTGACGGGCATAGTCCAGGGCGGCGGCGCGGTCCCCGCGCTTGATCGCCTGGGTCAGCAAGCCCCGCAGGCCGAGAAATTCGGTTTCCTTACGCTCCAGCATCGCCTTGAAATAGCGGCCGGCCGCCTGCTCATCACCCTGAAGCTGGGCCGCCTGGGCGGACAACAGCAGGGTCAGCGGCGGTTCATGCAGCAGGCTTTCCGCCTTGGCGGCATAGCGCTTGGCCGCTTCTGCATCGCCGGCGGCCACGGCCACCATGCCCTGCGTCAGCGCGCGATAGCCCTGTTCGCGCTTCTTGGTATTGCGCCGCCGCCCCATCGCCCCCGGCCCCCGGCGCAGCGCCAGCCACAGGCGATAGGACAGCGCCGTCAAGGCCAACAGCACCAGCAAAACGGCCAGGGCCGCCGCCACCGGCATATCAATGGCATAACCCAGCCATTCCACCGACAGCCGGCCGGGCCGCTGGCTGATCCAGACGGCGGCGGCCACCAGAAGACCCAGCTTGATGAACAGGAAGATGGCTTTCCTCATGGCCGCCCCTCCCCATTGGTGCCTTCATGGCCGGACAGGCGGGCCAGCGCCAGATCGGCCAAAGCCTGGGCGGCGGCTTCGGCGGCCACGCGGGCCCGCGCCGGGGCCAGCCAGGGGGCGGCCTTTTCTGCCGCCGGGCCGCTCAGCTTTTCCATCTCCGCCACAGCCTTGGCGATACTGCCCTCATTCAGGGCTGCCTCTGCCCGGGCCAGGATGGCATCCGCCCCATCGCCCGCCACCTCACCAGAGGCGCGGCGGATGGTGATGATGCTGGACAGGCGCCCCAGCGCCTGATCGGTCCAACTGGCATCGCTGCGGGTACGGTCGGCGGCCAGGATGGCGGGGGCCAGATCGCGGAACTGCCGGTTCAGCGCCACATCACTGGCCAGCCCGCTTTCGGCACTGGCCGACAGCGGCGCCAGCGTGGCCGCCAGATCGGGCAGGTCGCGGGTCAGCGCCTGCACGGCGCGCAATTCCTTGGCATAGGGGCGGCCGGCGACCAGGGCAGCCTGCAACTGGCCGATGGCCACCACCAGCCCTTCACCGGCGGATGCCTGTTGCTTGCGCGCCTCCAGCGCGTCCACCCGTCCGCCCAACTCATCCTGCTTCTGGCGCAGGCTGCTGTGGCCATCATGCAGGCCGGGCAGCAGGGCGGTCAGCTTTTCCAGCCCGTCGACCCGCTGGCCCAAAGCCGTCACCTGATCGCGCAACGGCGACAATTGCGGTTCCAGGTCCGAAGGCGCGGCGGGGGGCTGTGTGGGGGCTGGCGTGTCGGCAAGCGGGGCAGGTGCTGCGGTTGCCGGTGCCGCCGCCAGTTGGCGGACCTGGGCTTCCACATTATCCAGCCGCTTGGCCAGGGCGGCCACCTGGGTGCGGTCGCTTTGCGCATCGGCGCGCAGGGCGGCGATTTGCGCTTCCAGCGGTGTCACGTCAACGGTCGGCACCGGGGCAGAGGCCGTCACGGCCATCTGCTGCTGTTGCCAATGGCTGTAGCCCGCCACGGACAGGGCCGCCAGGGCCAGCAGCAGGGCCGTACCGCCCAGCAGGCGGCCCCCGCGCCGGCGGGGTGGCGGGGCAAGGTTGGGGGCGGGCTTGGCGCTGGGGGCCGGGGCTGGCCGTTCGGCCTTGTCATTTCGGGTATCGGTCACTTCCCGCTCCAGTTCGGCCAGACGGCGGCGTTCAGCCTCCGTCGGTGATTGTTCGGGGGCACTGGCGGCATCAATCTCCCCGCGTGTCAGGGTGATGCCATGGGCGGCAGCGGCGGCGGCCAGATCATCGGCCACGGACAGCGGGATGAAGCCGCGTTTGCGCCAAAGCTGCACATCTTCTGCCGGCAGGCCCAGCTTGCCGGCCATGGGGCGGATGCCGCCGAATCGTTCGATGATGCTGTCGGTGGCGAGGGCGCGGGCCTTTTCCGCCGGGCTGCCGGCGACAGGGGCCTCCCGGTTCATCTCGTCCGCCATTTAACCTCCTTAACACACCGGTTCAGGCACCCTTGCCAGACGGCAGCAGTGCCAACAGATGGTCGGCATCGGGCGATGCCGCAACCTTGACGTCCCCCCAAGCCGGGCCTGCAATGGCCTCGGCGACGGCCTGGCTGATGCACAGGGCCGTCAGCCCCGCCATCGCGGGTGCCAGCCCCGCCTTTTCCACCAGGGTAACAAAGCAACGCGCGGTGCGGGCGGAAAAAAGCAGCACCGCGCGAATCCGACCATCCGCCAGGGCAGCCTGCGTCTGATCATCCAATATGCTGGCCGGCACAGCGCGATAGGCGATGTGCCGGTCCAACCCGATCCCGTGGGGGCGCAGCAGCGCGGCCAGATCGCCGGCCACATCCGCCCCTGAAACATGCAGCAAACGCCCAGGCCCCGCCGGCGGTTCCCGCACAATCAGGTCGGCCAGGGCATTCACATCGCCGGCCGCACTCAACACCTGGGCAAAGCCCAGCCGCCGGGCCAGATCGGCGGTGCGGTCGCCTACGCTGTAAAGCAGCAGGTCGCGCCGTGCCGTCAGCCGGGCCAAGCCCCGCACCCCGCTGGGGGAGGTGAGGACCAGGGCCGACACATCCGGCCCGATCACCAGGGGATCATCCAGATAGGCAATGTCCAGCAGCGGGCAGATCAGCGGCTGATGGCCCAGCCGGATCAGCTGGGCCGCCGTTTCATCGGCTCCCGGCTGGGGCCGTGTCACCAGGATGGCTCTCACACCACCGGCCCGTCAGCCACCGCGTTGGGGGCCTGGAAGAAGTCGGATGGCAACATGGCCTTCAGCTCATTCCCGGCATCCACCCCCATCGCCAGCGCATCAGCCACGGCACCGCTCCGCGCGGTGGTGAACCATTGCCGGCCGTCGGGGCGAATCACCAGGGCCTTCACCGTCAGCGCCGTTCCGGAAATCAGCGCCAAGGCGGCGATCGGCGTGCGGCAGGAACCATCCAGCGTGGCCAGCACGCCGCGTTCGGCGGCCACGCGCGACGCGGTTTCCGCACAGTTCAGCGCGGTGACATAGGCGTTGGTGCGATCATCGCTGATGCGGGTTTCGATGCCGATGGCCCCCTGGGCCACGGCGGGCAGCATCACATCGGGTTCCAGCACAGAGGTGATGCGGTCGGCCAGCCCCAGCCGGCGGACGCCGGCCATGGCCAGCAGCGTGGCATCGACATGCCCTTCCTCCAGCTTGCGCAGGCGGGTCTGCACATTGCCGCGAAAGGCGATGACGCGCAGATCGGGCCGGCGCATCAGCACCAACGCCTGCCGGCGCAGGCTGGCCGTGCCCACCAGGGCACCGGCGGGCAGATCATCCAGCGTGGCGGCCTTGGGGCTGATCCAGCCATCGCGGTGGTCTTCGCGCGGCAGCAGCGCCGTGATCGCCAAGCCGTCGGGCAGCCAGGTCGGCACATCCTTCATGGAATGGACCGCCAGATCGACGCGGCCATCCAGCAGCGCCTCCTCAATCTCCTTCGTGAACAGGCCCTTGCCGCCGGCCGCCATCAAGGTGCGGTCCTGGATGCGGTCGCCCTCGGTCTTGAAGGTGACGATCTCGATAGCGTCCGGGGACGCCAGTTCGGGGAAGCGCGCGGCCAGACGGTCGCGGGTTTCGTGGGCTTGCGCCAGCGCCAGCGGGCTGCCGCGCGTACCAATGCGGAGAAGGGCTGTCATACCCGCTTCAATATCCTTGAATGGCTTCGCTGGGAAGCCTCCCTTGCCGTGGCAACGCCATGCGACTAGCTTGCCTGCCCATGATCATACTCGGAATCGAAACAAGCTGCGATGAAACTGCTGCCGCCATCGTTGCCGCCGATGGCGACGCGGCGCCCGGTCGCGTGCTGTCCAATGTGGTGCTGAGCCAGCTTGACGATCACCGCCCCTATGGCGGCGTCGTGCCGGAAATCGCCGCCCGCGCCCATTTGCAGCATCTGGACCGGCTGATCCGGCAGGCCCTGGATGAGGCCGGGATGGGGCTGGACGGCATTGACGGCATCGCCGCCACCGCCGGGCCCGGCCTGATCGGCGGGGTGATGGTGGGGGTTATGACGGCCAAGGCGATTGCCGCCGTACGCAACCTGCCCTTTGCCGCCGTCAACCATCTGGAAGGCCACGCGCTGACGGCGCGGCTGACCAACGGGGTGACATTTCCCTTCCTGCTGCTGCTGGTTTCCGGCGGCCATTGCCAGTTGCTGGCGGTGGAAGGGGTGGGCCGCTATCGCCGGCTGGGCACCACCATTGATGATGCGGTGGGCGAGGCGTTCGACAAGGCGGCCAAGCTGATGGGCCTGGGCTATCCGGGCGGGCCGCTGATGGAACAGGCGGCGGGCCGGGCCACCGACCCCAGCCGCTTCCCCCTGCCGGTGCCGATGAAGGGCAGGCCGGATTGTGATTTCAGCTTCTCCGGCCTGAAAACGGCGGTGCGCCGGCATGTGGAATTGCTGGGCGATGCGGCCACGGATGCCGACATGGCGGACCTTGCCGCCTCCTTCCATATTGCCGTTGGGGACAGCCTGATCGACCGTTGTGACCGGGCGATGAAGCTGTTCCGCGAACAATGGCCGGAAGGGCGGACGTTGGTGGTGGCCGGCGGGGTGGCCGCCAACCAGATCTTGCGGGCGCGGCTGACCAAGCTGTGCGCCAAGCGGAAATTTGATTTCGTGGCCCCGCCGTTGAAGCTCTGCACCGACAATGCGGCGATGATCGCCTGGGCCGGGCTGGAACGGCTGCGCCTGGGGCTGGTGGATGGCCTGGACTTCGCCCCCCGCCCCCGCTGGCCGCTTGACCCGGCTGCCGCCAAGGCAGGGGCGAAGGCGTAGCTGTAGGCGATGTTTTAGAGCCCGGCCATAAACTTCCTACGATTTTCCAGTTACTTAACCGTCATTCCCGCGCAGGCGGGAATCCAAAATTCGCGCTGTCGTATGGATTCCCGCCTGCGCGGGAATGACGCTGGATTGGTATCGGCGGCGACTGCCGCCGCGCGGCTCGTGCCGCGTTAGCCAAGCCAACGGATGTTGGCGCCGGCGCCTGAGGCCGACGAAGGGTTGACCAAGGGTCAATCATTCGGCGGATTGGTATAAGTCTTTGGGAGACGAAATAAATTTCAGGCCTAACCTTATTGGGTCAGCAGGGTTGCACCTACTTGCCACTGTTTTCTTCAAGGTCGCCAATCAGGCTTTCGGCGTCGCTGAACCGGGCTTGATCCTGGCGAATTATTTCCTCCGCTTCCGCCATCGCTTCACGGGTTTTTCGGTTGGGCACCTTCAAACCAGCAGGAGCGTATTCCTGCCCTGGTTGCGGGCAATCTGAACCGCATTTGCCGTCGGACATGCTCAATCCCCCAACGCCACCCCATCCCGCCGTGGATCAGCGCCGCCCTGCCAGCCTTGCGCGGTCCAGCGGATGGCGTGGACGCCGCTATTGATGGCTTCGCGCTTCACCTCATGCCCCATGCCGGCCAGGGCGTCCGCCAGCCGGTCGGCCTGGGGCAGTGATTCGATCTGGGTGGCGCCGTTGCGGTTCAGCAGGATGGGCAGGTTTACCGCCTGCTGCGGGTCCAGCCCCCAATCCAGCATGGCCACCAGCGCCTGGGCGACATAGCCGATGATGGCCGTACCGCCGGGGGAGCCGACGGCCACCACCGGGCGGCCCTGTGCATCGAACACCACCATCGGCGACATGGAAGAACGCGGCCGGCGGCCAGGGCCGACCGCCCCCGATACCGGCACCCCATCCTTCACCGGCACAAAGGCGAAATCGGTCAATTCGTTATTCAGCACCATGCCGGCCGCCACCAGACCGGAGCCGAAGGCGAATTCCACCGAATTGGTCATGGAGACCATCCGCCCCTCATCATCCACAATGGAAATATGGGTGGTGGAGGGCAGGTCCAGGCCAATGCCCGGCGGGCGCGACAAGGCCCCCTGGCGGGTGGGCGGGCTGCCCGCCGGCACCTTGCCGATCGCGGCGCGGGTGGGGTCGATGCCACGGGCCCGTTCGGCCAGATAGGCTTTGTCCAGCAAGCCCTTGATCGGTACGGCCACATGGTCCGGATCGCCAATATAGGCTTCCCGGTCGGCATGGGCGCGCCGGCTGGCCTCCAGCAGCAGATGCCAGGCCTGCGGGCTATCCTTACCCAGGGTTTTCAGATCATGCGGGGCCAGCAGGGCCAGGATTTGTAGCACGGCGATGCCCCCGCCCGAGGGCGGACCCATGCCGCACACTTTCCAGACCCGGTAGGCAACGCAGACGGCATCACGCTCCACCGCCTTGTAAGCGGCGAAATCATCCAGGCTCAGCACCGGCGGGCCGTTCGGCCCCGCCACCTCTTTCAAATGGGCGACGATTTCCTGGGCGATGGGGCCACGATAAAACGCCTCCGGCCCAGCCTTGGCCAGCAGGCGCAGGGTGGTCAACTGGCCGGGAACCGCGAAAATCTCCCCCAGCGCCGGGGCGCCGGCCCCGTTGCGGTAGAAGACCTGCTGCATGTCCGCACTGGTGGCCAGCATCTTCTGCCATTCGCCCAGCACCGTCACCATGCGCGGCTGGGCCGGCACCCCGGCTTCCGCCAACCGGATCGCCGGTTCGAACAGTTTGGCCCAGGGCAGCTTGCCATGGGCGGCATGGGCCTGGGCCATCATGGCCACCAGCCCCGGCACGCCCACCGCCCGCCCGCCCTTCAGCGCGGCGGGGAAGGGCAGCGGCTTGCCATCAGGGCCGATAAACAGGTCGGGCGTCACGGCGGCCCCGGCCGTTTCCCGCCCGTCATAACTGGTGACCTTGCCCCCCGGCTCGGCCAGCACCAGAAAGCCGCCGCCGCCCAGGCCGGAGGATTGCGGTTCCACCAGCCCCAGCACCAGTTCGGTAGCAATCGCCGCATCCACCGCACTGCCGCCCTGGCGCAGCATCTCCTGCCCCGCCGCCGCTGCCAGCGGGTTGGCGGCCACCACCATATGGCGCTGGGCAGTGACCAGTTGCTTGGCGGTTTGCTGGCTGGCCGGTTCTGGTGCCAGTTGGGCCAATGCCGGCCCGGCCAGCAGGGCCACGAAAGCCAGGCCGGTGAGCAGGCGGCGGGTCAGCCGGGCAGGGGAGGGGAAAGTGGATCGCATCAGCCGTCCCAGGGTTGGGCCGGCCAGGGCCGGCGGAGGGGCCATGAGCCATGGTCACCCGGACCGCAACGCATTTGCAACATGGGGATGCTGCGGCCGCATATTTTTTCCAACCCCGACTCGGGGGCCATGCCGCCGCTGCCGATCACCGAAAAAGATAAGGGGCGCCATCCATGGGATGGCGCCCCTTACCTGACTTCAAGCACGCTAACGCAGAGCGTCAGGCCCGAAAGCCTGCTGAAATGCCCGAGACCACGCTCAGAGGATTTCCACGCGGTTGGCCTGCGGACCCTTCTGACCCATGCTGGTGTGCAGACGGACGCGCTGTTCCGGCGTCAGAGCGCGCACGCCCGAGCGTTCCAGAGCGGTGATGTGGACGAACACGTCCTTCCCGCCGCCATCCGGGGTCACGAAGCCGAAGCCCTTGTCGGCGGAGAAGAACTTCACCACGCCTTCGATGGTTTCGGTCGGGCCGTTGTCGAAGGAACGGGCAACGCGCGGGGCGCGCGGGGCGTCGCCGTAGCGGTCGCCGCCGAAACGGTCCCCACCGCCGAAGCGATCACCACCCGGACCACCCGGCGAACGGCGCGGGGCCGCAGCGGTGGAGGTGTCGACATTGTGGATCGAGGCCACCTGCGGACCCTTCTGGCCCTGGGACAGGTCGCAGACGATGGTGGTGCCATCGGCCAGCGCATCATGGCCAACGGACTGAACGACCGAGGCATGAAGGAAGGCGTCGGGCGACCCATCGGACAGGGTCACGAAGCCGAAGCCCTTCGTGGGGTTGTACCATTTAACCGTAGCGGTGACGCTACGACGGGTGATCTGCGGGCTCTGCGGAGAACGGCGCTCGTACATGTGGTCTCGAACTCGACTGTCGAAATTGTCAGGAACTTCACCGGGTGACCGGCTGCAAGGACAGTACCCGCTTCTGCGCCGAACGGAAAGAACATCCGCAAGGCACCAATCGAGCAGCCACCCCGAGATAGACCCTACACCGTCTATCCGGCGGATGCACGAGGAAAGCCGCGCCTGACGCGTAAGAATAGGCCCTTGAAACGCTGCCGCATTCATACGCGTGCGGCGATCCGGCGGGGGAAATCGGTTGCAGATAAATTGGTTAAAGTAACCTTACCATCACTTGTGGCCGGATCGGCCTCTGGCTTCTATTACCAGTATATGACGGCGCAAAAGGTTAATCCGTTGCCCTGCGGCCACACCAAGACTGTTTCGCAGGGCGCGCCGAAAGGGTAATGTGTGGGCCGAACCGCTTCCAGGATAACGAAACGCCGCCCGCATGGCCGCTACCCGCAGCAGCGAAGACATGGCTGTCACGCCCCCCACGCTCAAGCAGAGGTTCCTGGCTTGGTGGGAAGGCTATGACATTATCCGCCGCGCCGGCCTGCATGAAGGGGATGGCGGCGCAGGCGGGACCGATTCGGCCGGGTCAGCGGGTCCGGGCGGGGCGGGCGGCCGGCATCTGAACCGCAGCGGCAAGCCGCTCTGGACCGCCACCCGGATTGAGGTGGTGGAGAAAATCTGGGGTCCTGGTTTCTGTACGCCGGGCAGCGAGGAGTTTATCCCCACCCTGGTGAAGCCGCTGGGCCTGAACCCGGCGATGAGCGCGCTGGATATCGGCGCCGGCCTGGGTGGTGCGACCCGCGCCATGGCCCAGCAATATGGCGCCTGGGTCACGGGGCTGGAACCCAACCCGGTGCTGGCGGAGGCGGGCGCCTTCCGGTCCCAGAAGGCCGGGCTGGCGCGCCAGGCGCCGGTGATGACCTGTGACCTGGAAAATTTCGGCTGGTCCAAGCGGGTGGATGCCATCTTCGCCAAGGAAGCCTTCTTTGCCGTGCGCAACAAGGATGGGCTGATCGATGGCATCGAAATGGCCCTGAAGCCGCGCGGCCAGTTGCTGTTCACCGATTATGTGCTGGACCACAGCCAGCTGCGCGGCCGTGATTATGATGGCTGGCTGCAGGCCGAACCGGTGGAACCCCATCCCTGGACGGTGGAACAATATGCGGCGGCCCTGGCGCAGCGGAACCTGGATATCCGCATCACCGAGGATAATTCCGACACCCAGCGCTCCTTGATCCTGAACGCCATCCAGACGCTGGTGAAGCATCTGGAGACGGTGTCGATGGACCGCGACACCAAAATCGCCGTGGTGCAGGAGGTGGAGATGTGGGCACGCCGCGTCGCGGCCCTGTCAGCGGGCCTGCGTTACTACCGATTCTATGCCTTGAAGCCGGCGGAGCTGGAGTAGGCGGGGCGGGAAATCCCGCTTTTCAGCCCCGCAGAGAGGGGTTGCAGCGGATTTCCGCCCCTGTCGGTTGACAGGCGGGGGGTGTTGTGATTATGTCCGCGCCTCGCAAAACATGCCTCCAGCGCCGAGTAGCTCACCATGAAGATCGTCAATTCGCTGAAGTCGATGAAGACCCGCCACAAGGCTTGCCGCGTCATCCGCCGCAAGGGTCGTGTCTATGTCATCAACAAGCTGAACCCCCGTTTCAAGGCCCGCCAGGGCTGATATCGGCGTTCGGGTTGGCCGGTGTGGGTTTTCCCTCACCGGTATGCTGAAACCGCGCCCACCCCTGGTGGCGCGGTTTTCGCTGTTTACGCTGTCCCTTTACCGTCGCCAGATTGTTAATTCATTTATATGAATGGCGGCGATGGCCATTGCGGGTCCAGCATCTGCTTGGCACACTGGTTCCCTGCAAGCCTGAAGAAAGCCAGGGCCATGGCGCAAGTGCCGCAAAGCGTGCTATGCCGCGCGCTATTGCAAGCCCTTGCCGCATAACAGGTGCCAAGGGGGAGTGGTCGGGGGGATATGGCGTCGGCGCGCTTTTACCGGTGGATGAGCTGGGGCATGACGCTGGCCTTGGCCGGCGGTGCCGGTCTGGCCGGCTGGTATGAGATGCGCAGCTCTGCCCTGCAGGCCGAAGTGCTGGCGCGCTATGCGTCCGACCTGACCTATCGGGTGGAGCCGGGGCCCAATCCGGACATTCGTTTCCCTGGAAACGGCCCCTATGATCAACGGCTGGGCTATAGCGCCATTCCCGGATTCGTCGAACGGCTGGTGGCGGCCGCCTATCGCGTGGACCTGCAGGCACGGCCCAGCCCGGCCTTGCGCGACTATATTGATTTCGGCGGATTCGCCCCCTATCCGGAGAAGACCGCCGGCGGGTTGACGCTGCGCGATGACCGGGGGCTTTCCCTGTTCGATGCCCGTTACCCCCAGCGCACCTATGCCGGATTCGGCGAGGTGCCGCCCTTGGTGGCCAATACGCTGTTGTTCATCGAGAATCGGGAACTGCTGGACCCGACATTTCCCCACCGCAACCCGGCGGTGGAATGGGATCGTTTCGCCCTGGCCGTCGCCTCCATCCCGCTGAAGATGGTGGATCCGGATAATCCGCGCGCCGGCGGTTCCACCCTGGCGACCCAGATTGAGAAATATCGCCATTCGCCGGAGGGTCGCACCAGCAGTGGGGTGGAAAAGCTGCGGCAGATGATGTCGGCCTCGGTGCGCGCCTATCGATTCGGGCCGGATACCACGCGGGTACGGCACCAGATATTGGTGGATTATCTCAATTCCACGCCCCTGTCGGCCCGCCCCGGTTTGGGGGAGGTGAATGGGCTGGGTGACGGGCTATGGGCCTGGTACGGCACCGATTTCAACCGCGCCAATGATCTGCTGCGTGCCCGCCCCCGCAATGAGCGGGAGCTGCAGACCCAGGCCATTGTCTATAAGCAGGTATTGAGCCTGCTGCTGGCGCAGCGTCGGCCCTCGGCCTATCTGGGGGCCAGCGGGCGCAAGGCGCTGAACGATCTGGCCAATGCCCACCTGACCCTGCTGGAACGGGCGGGTGTGGTCGATCCGGCCCTGGCCGATGCGTCGCGCTATTTCCCGCTGCGCTTCAAGGATGAGCCGCCCGCCATCCCCGAACCGTCCTTTGTGGAGCAGAAGGCCACCAACGCCATCCGCGCCCGCCTGCTGGGCATGTTGGGGGTGCAGAGCCTGTACGCGTTGGACCGGCTGGACCTGACGGTGGATACCACCCTGGACCAGACCACGCAGACGCGGGTGACGGAAACGCTGCGCAAATTGGCCGATCCGGTGCAGGCCCGTGCCCTGGGGCTGGTGGGGGAACGGCTGCTGAATGATGCGGACCCGGCCCGCGTCGTCTATTCCGTCACCCTGTTCGAGCGCACGGCGGCGGCCAATCTGGTGCGGGTGCAGGTGGACACGCTGCCCCAGCCGCTGGATCTGAATGAAGGGGCCAAGCTGGATCTGGGGTCGACGGCCAAGCTGCGCACGCTGGTGACATATCTGGAAATCGTCGCCAAGCTGCACGCCCGCTATGCCAGCCGGCAGGATTATGAATTGTCGGCCGCAGCATTGGATGCGCCGGACCGGCTGACCCAATGGGTATTGCACAGCATGGCCGAACAGCCGGGCATCAGCCTGTCGGCCCTGCTGGATCAGGCGATGCAGCGGCAATATTCCGCCAATCCGGGGGAGCGATTCTTCACCGGCGGCGGCCTGCACAGTTTCGGCAATTTCGATGACAAGGATAATGGCCGGGTGATGAGCGTGGCGGAGGCCTTCCGCCATTCCGTCAATCTGGTGTTCATCCGGTTGATGCGCGATATCGTCAACCATTACATCGCCGAAGGCCCGGCGCGTAAGGATGATGTGCTGGACGATCCGCGCCATCCGGCCCGCAAAACCTATCTGGCGCAGTTCGCCGATCAGGAAGGTTCCAGCTTCCTGAACAAATTCTGGGCCGATTACAAGGGCAT
Organism: Niveispirillum sp. BGYR6; assembly: GCF_027568365.1. Classification (NCBI taxonomy): domain Bacteria; kingdom Pseudomonadati; phylum Pseudomonadota; class Alphaproteobacteria; order Rhodospirillales; family Azospirillaceae; genus Niveispirillum; species Niveispirillum sp. BGYR6. The sequence goes on from NZ_JANLNL010000017.1 coordinate 15,914, forward strand.
GACGCCCAATCAGGCGCTGGAACGGCTGACCCGGCGGGTGCGGCCGACGCCGGAACGGCTGACGGTGGTTTTCCGTTCCGCCCGCCCCAATGCCAGCATCGCGGACCTGACCGCCTTTCTGGAACGCCATGTGCCGGCGGGCGCCCCGCCGGCCGCCCAGGTGGCGGCCTTGTTTGAGAAATATGCCCCGGATAACTGGTCGTTGAACGATCGCGGCTATATGGCCGGTGTGCATCCGCTGGAATTGTGGCTGGTGGCCTACTTACAGGACAGCCCCAAGCCGCAGCGGGCCGAGATGCTGAAGGATAGCAGCAAGCCGCGCCAGGAAAGCTATCGCTGGCTGTTCTCCTCCCGCTCCAAACGCGCGCAGGATACCCGCATCGGCATCGTGCTGGAGGAAGAGGCGTTCGGCCGCATCCATGCGGAATGGCAGAAGCTGGGCTATCCGTTCGGCAGCCTGCTGGCCAGCTACGCCACCTCCATCGGCAGTTCCGCCGACCGGCCGGGGGCGCTGGCGGAACTGATGGGCATCATCGTCAATGATGGGGTGCGGCTGCCCACCCTGCGCATCGACCGGCTGCATTTTGCGGAAGGTACGCCCTATGAAACCGCCTTCGTGCCGGGGCATCTGGGCGACCAGGCCGAACAGGTGATGGCCCCGGAAGTGGCCCGCACCGTGCGGCGCCATCTGATGGATATTGTGGAAAACGGCACGGCCCGCCGGGTGAAGGGCGCCTTTACCGCCGCCGACGGTAAGGAAATCCCCGTCGGCGGCAAGACCGGCACGGGTGATCAGCGGCTGGAACGCTATGGGCCGGGCGGGGTGGTGCTGGAAAGCAAGGTGGTGAACCGCACGGCCACCTTTGTCTTCTATGTCGGCGACCGTTTCTTCGGCGTCATCACCGCCCATGTACATGGGCCGGTGGCGGCGGAATATCGCTTTACGTCGGCCCTGCCGGCGCAATTGCTGAAAATCCTGGCCCCGGCTTTGTCGCCGCTGCTGACCGGGGATACGCAGACGGCGGAACGAGGACGGTAGAGTGCAGACCTTCTTGAAGATGTGCAGTTCGCTTTTGGTACTGCTTGCCCTTTGCTCGCATGGTTTCGCGCAAGACGTGGCGCCGGGTTACGAATTTCCGGCAACACAGGGCGTATCAAAACTTGAATATCCATCTCCCAATGGAAAATGGCTGATCCGGGTGATTGATCCGGGTCAGGGCGAGGACGGTATCCACCTTTATCGGTTAATATTAACCGATCGGTTGGGCGCTGAACTGGGGTCTTTTGATTTCATGCGATCAATTGATGCTTCTTGGTCAAAATCTGGCGAAGAATTAATAATCAATGATTATACGGGAAGCAATATTTCAGATTGTTTATACTCAAGAAAATATGGAGATAAAATTTATTTATCTCGTATAAGCGAAGATCTAAATGATGTGCCGTTTTTTGATGAAAATGGTAACGCGTTTGATGTGTTGGGTAAAATAATAAATACATCACATTTTTATATTAAATGTGAAAGTCGGTTTGATCAAAAGATTGTTGTTTCATTGTCTGGTCGTTTAGATCCAAACGAAGAGTTTGATTATAAATTTTCCTACGATTTGGTGGGTCGGCGATTTTCTATCCTCCGCTGAAGCCCTTCGCGGGGGGAGCTGATTTCGGTTAAAACAGCTTCCCCACGCGCTGTCTATTCCGCCGCCTGCTGCGACCCGGCCGCCACGCCCGGCACATCCTTACGAAACGCGATGGTGACGGTGGCCAGATGGATGCCGAATTTGCTGATGGTCGCCTTGTTCAGCAGCATCCCGTCTGGCATCAGGAACATCCAGTCATCAAACCGCACCTTCGTGCGGCCCTCACCCATCTTCAGGTTGAAATCATAGACCATGTTATAGGCATTGCCGGACAGCACGCCCTTGGCCGTGCCGATGGCATCCTGGGTGCGGCCTTCCCACTGGTTGGGGCCCTGGCGCGTCAGCACCCAGACGCGCCGTTCCTTTTCCCCGTCGCTCCAGTCGAAATTCTCATCCAGGGTCAGTTCCTTGCCGTTCCACGCGCCCTTGATATCCACCACGAACTGCCGGCGCACATTGCCGAACCGGTCCTCGACAATGCCATAGGCGCGGGTCTGGCCCTGGAAATAATCTTCCAGCGCCAGGGCGGGGGTCTGTTTGGCGAATTGTTCGGGTTTCATCGTGTCACAGCCAGTCAGAACGGTGAGAAGGGCAAGCAGCGGCAACAGGGAGCGCAGGAATGGTCGCATCATGGGCTTGGTGCCTCTATCCGGCGGCGCAGGGCGGCCTGCGCCGTCTGGTCCAGCGGCCAGCGCCACAACAGGGCGATGGCCAGCAATTTCAACAGGATGGGCAACCCGGCATAGAGCAGGGTCAGCCCGGTCAACGCCTCGGCATCGTTGGGGCCGGCGGGCGTGAAGCCGAACAGCCCGGCGGCCCCCAGCCCCAGCGCCGCCAGCGCGGTGGCCAGTTTGGTGGCCAGCCCCCAAAGCGCGAAGAACAGGCCGGCGCGTGGCGTGCCATGGCTGGCCGTATCCAGATCCACCACATCGGCCTGCATGGCGGAGGGCAGCACCAGATCGGCCCCCAGGGTCAGCCCCGTCATGACGCAGACCAGCAGGAAGGCCAGAAAATCCCCCGTTCCCAGCCAGAAGACCGGCAGAAACCAGGCGATGTTCCACAGCATGGCGGCCCGCCACACCCGGTCCTTGCCCCAGATTTTGCTCAACCCCAGCCACAGCGGCACCGCCAGCAGACCCGACGCAAAATAACAGAGCAACAGCAGCCCGGCCCGCTCCCCCTCGCCCAGCCGATGCTGCACGAAGAAGAGGAAAAGCTGGGCCGGCAGGCCGTTGGCCATCCCGTTAATGACGTAGGCCAGCAACAGCCGGCGGAAAGGCCCATTGCCCAGAATCGCCCGCCAGCCGCCGGGGTTGGTGGTGGCCGCCTGCGCCGTCGCCCCCGCCGCTGGCCAGGGCGGGTCCGGCACCAGCAGCAGGGCGGCCAGGGTCAGCAAAGGCAGGCTGATCAGGATGAACAGGGCCAGCAGGCGCAGCGCCGCCCCCTCCTGCCCCGCCGCCCCGGCACCCAACGCAAACGGCAGCACCAGGGCCACCATGGTGCCCAGCACGCCCGCCGCCTCCCGATAGCCATTGATGCGGGTGCGCTGGTGGTAATCGCCGGACAGTTCGGCCCCCCAGGCGGTCAGCGGCACCACCATCAGCGTCCAGCCAAGATAGAGCGCCATGCTCCAGCCCAGCAGGTGCAGCCAGCCGGCCGCTTCCCCCGGCACCAGCAGAAACCAGAGCGACAGGCAGGTCAGCGGCAGGCCGGCGGCGATCCAGGGTCGCCGCCGGCCAAACCGTCCGCCAAACCGGTCGGACAAGGCACCCACCAGCGGATCGGTCAGGCCATCCCACAGCCGGGCGGTCAGCAGCACCAGGCTGATGGTGCCCAGCGACAGGCCCAATTGGGCATAATGGGCCGGCAGGAAGATGTAGGTGGGCAGCAGCAGCACCGCCAGCGGCAGGGCCGGCGCGCCATAGGCCAGCAGAACCAGCCGACGCAAAGGCGGGGATGCCATAGCGGTTTCCTTGCCAGCTAAAATGGTGGCCAAAAGGGCGGGTGACTGGAGATAGGGCGCGATCTGTCGCCGCCAATGCCCACCCGCGCCAAAACGGCGCTGGACTCGGGCGCTGCGGATTCGTAACAAGGCTGACTGAAATCTGGCCCCCGGTCGACCGGGGGTGCGTTCCGGTTGCTGGGAGTTCTGGCGCGATGCCGAAAATGGTGTTCATTGAGACCGATGGCACCCGCCGTGAGGTGGATGCCCCGCTGGGCCTGTCGATCCTGGAGATCGCCCGCCGTCACGATATCGACCTGGAAGGGGCGTGTGAGGGCTCGCTGGCCTGCTCCACCTGTCATGTGGTGGTGACGCCGGAATGGTACGATCTGCTGCCGGACGCGGAAGAGGATGAGGAGGATATGCTGGATCTGGCCTTTGGCCTGACCAAGACCTCCCGCCTGGGCTGCCAGATCCGCATGACTGAGGAACTGGACGGCCTGACCGTCAAGCTGCCCGGCGCGAAGTAATGGGAACGCCGTTGACCGCGCAGACACTGCCCGATCTGGCCACGCCGGACGGGCTGTTCGACCGTCTGCGGTCAGCGGCGCGTCCGGCTTGGGATCGCTATGTGGCGCACGAATTCGTGCGTCGCATGGGCGATGGTTCCTTACCGGAAGCCTGCTTCCGGCATTATCTGGTGCAGGATTATCTGTTCCTGATCCATTTTGCCCGCGCCTATGCGCTGGCCGCCTTCAAGGCCGATGATCTGGCCGACATGCGGGCGGCGGCCCGGTCCATGTCTGCCATCCTGGATCTGGAAATGGGCCTGCATGTGAAATATTGCGCCGGCTGGGGCCTGGATGAAGCCGCCATGCAGGCCACGGCGGAGGCGCAGGGCACGCTGGCCTATACCCGTTTCGTGCTGGAGCGCGGGCTGGCCGGTGACTTGCTGGATTTGCATGTGGCGCTGGCGCCTTGCATTGTCGGTTATGCGGAGATTGCGGCCAACCTGCTGGCCGACCCGGCGACCCGGCTGGATGGCAATCCCTATGCCGACTGGATTGCCATGTATGCTGATCCGGAATATCGCGCCGTGGCGGCGGCCCAGGTGGCCCTGCTGGACCGGTTGAGCCTGAAGCGCGGCGGCGACGCCCGCTTTGCCGACCTGACCCGTACTTTTGATGCGGCCAGCCGGCTGGAAGCCGGATTCTGGGATATGGGTTTGGGCCTGCTGGGTTAAGGAAGTTTCCCCCCGACAAAACCGCTGCGCAGGCCCACCAGCCAGTAAAAGCCAAAGGCCGCCACCTGGATGGCCAGGAACAGGGCGATATCGCCCGTCCCTGCGAATTCCTCCACCGTTCCCAGCCGTTCTGCCAAGGCGGGCAGTGGCAGGTCCGGGCTGCCATTCAGCAGGCCGAACAGCACATTATTGATCAGATGGATGCCCATCGCCGCTTCCAGCCGCCCGGTCTGGAAGCTGACGGCGGAGAGGAACAGGGCGGTGGTGAAAATCTCTGCCCGCACAGACCATAGGCTTTCATTGATGCCGCCTTCATGCGCCAAGGTGAACAAGGCGGCGGACAGCAGGGCCACAGCCAGCCGGTTCCGGCACAAAACCATCAGCCCCTGGGACAGGTAGCCGCGGAAAATCAGTTCCTCCGTGCTGGTCTGAAAGCTGAACAGCAGGATGGTCAGCGGCGTCAACAGCAGGAACGCCCCCCAATCCACCCGCACCGGCCCGATATCGCCGGCCCAGAACCCATAGGCGAAGGTGGCCAGCAGCGGCAGGGAAAACACCAGGGCCGAGCGGCCGATCATGCCAATATCCAGCCGCCGACCGGGGGCAATCAGGCTCATGGCCGGTTGATTGTGGACGAACCGCGCCGTCAACAGCACCAGCGGCAGCCCCAGAATGGTGGAGCCCAGCAGCAGATAGGAGAAGAGATAGCCGCTGGCTGATTTGCCCAACGCCACCAGGGCACCGCCGGCGAGCAGGTTGACCCCAATATAAAGAAAGCCAAAGACCAGCAGGGCCACCAGATAGGAGAGGCGGGAATGGCCATTTTCCAGCCCATACCGGTCCACGGGCACGGGGAAAGGGCGGGAAGGGGAGGGGAGGATCATGCTGTTTCCGCTTGGCGTGCCGGCTTGCCGCGCCAGCCATGTTCAATGAAGCCGGTACGGATACCCAGCAGCCAGTAAAGCAGAAACGGGACCGCCAGGATAAGGGCGGCGAGCAGCATGGCCAGGATCGGGAAGGTGGCCATCTCGTCCGGCTGCATTATCTCCGACATGCCGGGCAACCCTTTGCCCCCGGTTCCGAACAGTGTGAACAGGATATTATGGGCAAAATGCACCCCCATGGCCGCTTCCAGCCGCCCGAACCGCCAGGTGAGGTAAGAGGCGAATAACGACAGGCCCCAATAGAAAACCTGCCTTTCCCCACCATTCCAGCCATGCAGCAGGCTGAAAATCACCGCCACCGGCAGGGCCGCGACAGCCGCATTGCGGAACAGAACCTGAAAGCCCTGGGCCAGATAGCCCCGACAGAAAGCCTCCTCTGCTGCTGTCTGCAGGGCGAATGCCGGCAGCATGGCCGGCAGCCAGAGCAGCGCTGTTACCGACGGCATAGTCACTTGAACGTCGTCATCAAAACTTGATAACAACATCAAGGGGCTGAGGCAGAGCCCGTACATCAGGACTGCGCGCAGCCACATGCCCCCATCCAGCCGCTTGCCGGGGGCAATCACGCTCATCAGATCGCGGCCTTGCAGGCGCAGGGTCCAGTGCAGGGCCAATAAACCAAAGCCCAACAGAGATAGCTTGCCGATTTCCCCTAGCCAGGGCGTGATCGGGCTTTCTGGTGTGCCGATGGAACTTAGATGATATATGCTTCCAAAGACCCCGAGCACGCCAGCGATAAGAAAATATATAAATAAAAATATAAAGAAGCCGCCTATATAGTGTCCGATGGATAAATTCATCTCCATCGCTAATTTATGAACGGGTGTACCAGGGTGGTTCTGAATAAATTTTTGATATTCGTAGTTTTTATTCATAATTTATCTTTCATGTTTTCGGGGTTAATTCAGTGCTGATTTTGCTTCGGCGCCGCCAGCCATGTTCAATGAAGCCTGTCTTGATACCCAATAGCCAGTAAAGCAGCATGGTGATGGCAAGCGTTGCGGCCAAGCCAAGCAATGCCGCCTTGTCCATTATGGGTGATGCCGCTTTCGCGGCTTGCCCGCCCAGGGATGGGAAACCAGGGCCTTTATTGGCGAATACACTGATCAGCATATTATGCGCGAAGTGAAAGCCCATGGCAGCTTCCAGCCGCCCAAACCGCCAGGTGAGGTAGGAGGCGAAAAGCGAAAAGCCCAACAACGTGACGCGCTTTTCCAGCGGGTAGTTCACGTGCAGCGTAGCAAAGATCACGGCAATGGGGATGGCCGCCAGGGCCGCGTTGCGGCACAGTATCTGGAATGCCTGGGCCAGATAGCCCCGGCAGAAAGCCTCCTCCGCTGCGGTCTGCCCGGCAAAAGCCACCAGCATTGCCGGCAGCCAGAACAGCAGGCTGGGTGATGGCAGGCTGAGATGCAGGGTTCCCATCCAGGCACGTGGCGCGCTGAGGGCCATTAAGCAAATCGTGTAGATCAGCGCTGACCGCAGAAACATGGCACCCTGCAGGCGCTGGCCGGGGGCGATGACACTCATCAGGTTGCGCCCCTGCAGGCGCAGGCTGCCATGCAGTGTGATCAGCAGGCTGGCTGTCAGCACCAGCCCCATTAGTCCGATCACCGACGCCCGTGCCGCAGGCCCCGCCACGCCAATGATGATCGCACCAAGGCCTATGGTTATTATCAGTGACAGGACACTCAGGCATAAAAAGACAATGAATCCGCCCAGATAGTCGGTCAGCTTCACCCCCATCCGTACCCCCAGCAGATGCACCGGGGTGGCGGGGTGGCACCGCAGAAATTCCTGATAGCGGCTATCGTCGTCGCTCACCTGAACCTGCGCGATAAAATCGGGTAGATTGCTGCCTATAAGTTATATCGCACCCCTGTTGCGCGCAAGTGGCGCCTATCCCTCCTGCCCTTCACCTCCACGCCAGCCCTGCTCGACAAACCCGCTGAACAGGCCGAGAAACCAATAGCTGGAGGCCACGGCCCCCTGCATCAGCAGCACGCCCAGCAGCCGGTCAGGGTCTGGCGGCTGGAAGCCGACCGCTTCATCAAAGCCGCTGACAGAGGGCAGGCCGCTCTGCGGCCGGGCCAGGAACAGGGTAACCAGCAGATTATGGGCGAAATGCACGCCCATGGCGGCTTCCAGCCGCCCGGTCCGCCAAGTGAGGTAGGAGAGGCCCAGCGACATGGCCAGGAACATGGCCTTCTGCTCCCACCCCACGTTCCAGCCGCCGCTGTCATGCAGCACCAGGAAGAAGATGGCCACCGGCAGGGCGGCCAGCGCCGCATTCCCCAGCAGCACCTGCAGCCCCTGGGCCATATAGCCGCGGAAGACGATCTCCTCTGCCGAGGCCTGGAAGATGAACAAAACCACCAGCACGGGCAGCATCAGCAGCAGGGAAAGCGACAGCGAGCCGACATTGATCTGGCCGTAATAGGCGGCAATCAGAATCATCGGCGCGAAGGCGGCGGCATAGGTGGCGGCCGAGCGCAGGAACATGCCGCCATCCAGCCGCCGTCCGGGGGCGATGACGCTCATCAACTCGCGCCCCTGCCAACCCAGCACCCATTGCATGAACAGGATCGCACAGCCCAGGGCCAACAGATTGCGCAGGTTGCGCAACAGCGGGCTGTGGCGATCCACCCCGGTGAAGGTGGCAAACAGGTCTGACAGGGTGATGGCGGCATAGCCACCCAGCACCACCAGAATCATCAGCGCCACGAACCCGGCCAGATAGGGGCGAAACCCATCCCCCCGCACCACGCCCAACAGATGCACCGGCACCACTGATTCGGTGGTCCAGGCTGGTTGCGACCGGCTGCTGTCAGGCTGCTGCATGGTCCCTCACGCACAAACGAAAAGGGCGCCGCTGCTGCGACGCCCTTTCGGTCTAACTTTCATCCCGCATTCGCACAAGGGCGGGTCACGCCGACGGCGGCACGGTCAGGCAGTTCTGCCCCTTCTTGGCCAGCTGGCTGCAGGCGCGGCGCGCCGTCTTCTCATCCAGGCCGGTCAGGCGGGCGCGATAGATGGTGCCCTTGGCGGTGCTGACTTCCATCACATGCGGGGTGGCGCTGTCCAGCAGCGTGCCGGCCTGCTGGGTGGCGTGGCTGACAGCGCGCTGGCCCGCCTGCTTGTCGTTGAAGGCGCCAACCTGGATCGACCAGCGGCCATTGGCAGTGGGCCGGGGCAGGGCGGCGGCCACCGGCGTGGCGGCAACAGCCTTGCGCGGCAGGGCGATTTCTTCCGCCCCGCTGACAATCTCGCTGGCCACGGTGGCCACCATGCTGCGTTCCGGCGCCTTTTCCTTCGGCTGCTTGCCCTTGGGCGGCTTGGACTGGTTGGCAGCCACCAGCATCGGCGCGTTCTTCTTGCCTTCAAAGGCTTCGTCCAGCAGATCGGCCATATGGTTGTCACGCCATGCCGCCGTCTGCCCACCGAACACCACACCGATCAGCCGGCGGCCATTGCGGGTGGCCGAGGCGGTGAGGTTGAAGCCCGAGGCATTGATAAAGCCGGTCTTCAGCCCATCCATGCCGGGATAGCGGGCCATCAACCGGTTATGGTTGCCATGGACGGCCCCCTTATAGGTGAAGCTGCTGGTGCTGAAGTAATTGTAATATTTGGCATGATCATAGATCAGGCTCTGCGCCAGCCGGGCCATGTCACGCGCAGTGGAAAGCTGGCCGGCATTGGGCAGGCCGGACGCATTGCGGAAGGTGGTGCGCGTCATGCCGATCTGGCGGGCGCGGTCGGTCATCATGCGGGCGAAATTCGCCTCCGTCCCGCCGATGGTTTCCGCCACCGTGGCGGCGCAATCATTGGCGGATTTGGTCACCAGCGCCAGCACGCATTGTTCGACGGTGATGGTGTCACCAGGGCGCAGGCCCAGCTTGGACGGGGCCATGCTGGCCGAATGGGCAGAGACGGTCATCGGCTGGTTCAGCCGCAGCTTGCCAGCATCCAGCGCGTCGAAGACCATGTGCAGGGTCATCATCTTGGTCAGGCTGGCGGGGAAGTTGCGCGTATCCGCGCCCGCTTCGTGCAGCACCTCGCCCGAACGGGCATCAATGATGATGGAGGCATATTTCGCCAGGGCCGACGCCGGTACACCCAGCGACAGCAGGCCGGTCAGCACCACGGCCAGCAGGCCGGTGCGTGTTGAGGGGCGCGCCATCGTTCGCTTGGCCGATGTTCCGAAATTCATGCGCCCTCTCCCCTGCCTGCCCGCATCGTCTGCAGGCACCGTAAATGCGAAGTTAATCAATGTCTAGCGTCAATCCTTTAAGAAATTGCCTTCGCGCTGGTCACTTTCTTGTCCTTTTACCAAACCTACACTTTCGACATACTTCGGAATGTCAGGCGGCGGCACTGGGACGGGCGGCAATGCGGTCGAACCATTGTTTGACCTGGGGCACCCGCTCATCAATGGCGATCCCCACCAGCCGGGGGAAGAAGGCCAGTGTGGTGAAGGCGGTGATGTCGGCGATGCTGAATTTGTCCCCGGCGATGAAGGGATGGCGGGCCAGATCGCCCTCCAGCATCGCCAGCCGCTGTTCCGCCAGTTGCTTCTGCGCCGCTGCATAGGCCGGTACCTGATTTTCCAGGGCGGCCATTTTGGGATGGGAATGGCGGAAGGCATTGGCGAAGGGCAGCAGCAGTTCGAATTCCATCCGCCGCTGCCACATCTCCACCCGTGCCTGCTCCAGCGCGGTGCTGCCGAACAGGTTGGGTTCCGGGTGAAGTGCTTCGATATAGCGGCAGATGGCGACACTTTCGCTGATCACCGTGCCGTCATCCAGCTCCAGCGCCGGCACCCGGCGGCTGGGCACGCGCGTGGCATAGGATTCCGCCAGATGTTCGCCCTTGCCGATGGTCACGGGCACGCGGGGGATATCCACGCCCTTTTCCGCCAGGAACATCCGCACCCGCCGGGGCGTGGGGGCGATGGCATCATCATACAGCTTCATGGAGCCTCCCTGGGGCGTGGATGGCGGTTTATCCGCCAGTCCTTTTCATTCCTTCCCCTCCAGCCGCAGCCGCAGGGCCAGCAAATCCTTCCAGGCTTCCCGCTTGGCGGCGGGGTTGCGCAGCAGATAGGCCGGGTGCAGCATCGGCATGGACGGCACCGGCTTTGCCAGACCGGGGCTGTGATAATCAAACCAGCGGCCGCGCAGGCGGGTGATGCCCTCCGTCCGGGAAAGCATGGCCTTGGCGCTGATGCCGCCGGCGAAGATCAGGATATCGGGTGACATCAGCTCAATATGCCGGGCCATGAAGGGCAGGCAGGCGGCAATTTCCCCATCGGTGGGGCTGCGGTTGCCGGGTGGGCGCCAGGGCAGCATGTTGGTGATATAAACGGCTTTGGTAGGATCATCGGCTGTGCGGTCCAGCCCGATGGCCCCCAGCATCAGGTCCAGCAGCTTGCCGGCCGGGCCGACAAAGGGCAGGCCCTGCCGGTCTTCATTTTCCCCCGGTGCTTCCCCCACCAGCATGATGCGGGCCTGCCGGCTGCCCATGCCGAAGACCAGATGGGTGGCCGTCTTCTTCAGCGCACAGCCCTCAAACGCGGCCAGCGCATCCTTCAGCGCATCCAGATCCTGGGCGGCGGATGCGGCAAGGCGGGCCGACTGCCCCGCCTCCGCCGCACCCAAGGGGCCGGGATCACTGCCTTGTAGTGGGGTCTGGGTTGTTACCTGCGCATATTGTCGCGGGGGGGCCATACTGGCGGTGCCAGTCGGCCGTGGGGCGGCAGGGGGCGGGGCACCGGTTGACGTTACTGGCGCCACGTTCCGCGCCCGCGTCGACAGCGCGGACCAGTCCATCGGCTCGTCGCCAATGGCCTCATCCACCCCGGCATCCAGCTGGAATCGAAGGGCAGCGATGGTATCGAGCAAGGCATTCATGGTTTGACCCTACCACCGGCCTATGCTGTGTTACAGCCACGAAACGCCGGCCCATCGATCAAGGCCGGCAGTCAGCCAGCTTCCGGTCCCCCTCAGGCCCCGTCAGTGGGCCACGCCGGTTCGCTTGGCGACATCCAGCGTGGGATTGGGCAGGGAATGGAACGCGAATCGATGGAATATGATGTCGTGATCGTCGGCGCGGGGCCTTCGGGCCTCTCCGCGGCGATCCGGCTGAAGCAGCTTGCGGCTGAGAAGGGCCAGGAAGTCAGCGTCTGCGTGTTGGAAAAAGGCTCGGAAGTCGGTGCCCACATCCTGTCGGGCAATGTCATCGACCCCAAGGCCCTGACGGAGCTGATCCCCGACTGGCAGGAGAAGGGGGCCCCGCTGAACACCCCCGTCACCGACGACCGGTTTTATGTGCTGTCGGACAAGGGCGGCATCCGCGTGCCCAATTTCCTGTTGCCGCCGCTGATGCATAATGACGGCAATTACGCCATCAGCCTGGGCAATCTCTGCCGTTGGCTGGCCGGTCAGGCCGAGGAGCTGGGGGTAGAGATCTATCCCGGCTTCGCCGCTGCCGAGGTGCTGTATAATGAAGACGGCTCCGTGAAGGGTGTCGCCACCGGCGACATGGGCATCGGCAAGGATGGGGAACATACCCATAACTATACGCCGGGCATGGAACTGCACGGCAAATACACCTTCTTCGCCGAAGGGGTGCGCGGCAATCTCTCCAAGCTGTTGATGGAGAAGTTCAATCTGCGGGCCGATTGCGATGTGCAGAAATACGGCATCGGTATCAAGGAACTCTGGCAGATCGACCCGGAAAAGCATCAACAGGGTCTGGTGATGCACACCCAGGGCTGGCCGCTGGACAGCAGCACCGCCGGCGGTTCCTGGATGTACCATCTGGAAGATAATCAGGTTTCCATCGGCTTCGTGGTCAACCTGGATTACAAGAATCCGCATCTGTCGCCGTTTGAGGAATTCCAGCGCTTCAAGCAGCACCCGTTCATCCGGAAGTATCTGGAAGGTGGCAAGCGCCTGTCCTATGGCGCGCGCGCCATCAATGAAGGCGGCTTGCAGTCCGTGCCGGCGCTCAGCTTCCCCGGCGGGGCGCTGATCGGCTGTTCGGCCGGCTTCGTCAATGTGCCCCGCATCAAGGGCACCCATAACGCCATGAAGACCGGGATGCTAGCCGCAGAGGCCGCGTTTGAGCGGCTGGCGGCGGGTGCCGGGGCCGGCGACAAGCTGGATAATTACGAACAGGCCTGGAAACAGAGCTGGGTCTATGAAGACCTTTTCAAGGTGCGCAACGTCAAGCCGGGCCTGAAGGCTGGGCTGCTGCTGGGCAATCTGCATGGCGGCATCCAGATGTGGCTGCATGATCTGGGCCTGGGCAAGCTGCTGCCCTACACCCTGCACCACACCAAGGCGGACCATGAAAGCCTGGTGCCGGCATCGACCGCGCGCAAGATCAAGTATCCCAAGCCCGACGGGGTGATCAGCTTCGACCGGCTGTCCTCGGTGTTCATCTCCAACACCAATCACGAGGAAAACCAGCCGGCGCACTTGAAGCTGAAAGACCCGACGGTGCCGATCAGCCATAATCTGCCGCTCTATGACGAACCGGCGCAGCGCTACTGCCCCGCCGGCGTCTATGAGGTTGTGCGCGATGATGATGGCAATAATCCGCGCTTCGTGATCAACGCGCAGAACTGCGTGCACTGCAAGACCTGCGACATCAAAGACCCGACTCAGAATATCGTCTGGACCGTGCCGGAAGGCGGCGGGGGTCCGAACTACCCGAACATGTGATGCGCTGCCGGGCCGCCGACGGTCAAACCGTCGGCGGCTTTTTTAAGCTGAAGCAGCGACCACCGCCTCACCCCACCGCGCTGCCCGCCCGATAGGCGCTGGGGGTCTGGCCGGTCAATTTCTTGAAGGCGGCATTGAAGGCGGATTTGCTGTTGAAGCCGGCATCCAGGGCCAGATCCAGCACGGGCCGCCCGGCCATGCTGGGATCGCTGAGCGCCCGCTTCACCGCCTCGACCCGGAACCCATTGACGTAATCGAAGAAATTCACCTGCCGGCCCTCGTTCAGCGCCTGGGACAGGTCGTTGACGCTGGCGCCGATATGGCGCGCCAGAACCGGCAGGGTCAGCCCGCTTTCCCGCCACAGCGCCTGCTGGCCCATGGCATGATCAGCCTTGCCCAGCAGGCGGGCGATATCATCCGGCGTCAGGGCGGATTTGCGATACTTGGTCACCGGTGCGGCCAGCAGGGCCATCACCTTTTCCCCGGCCTCCCGGGGTGGCACGAAAACCTCTGGCCGGCCCAGGGCCAGAATGGACAGGCCATAGATCACGATCAGGTAGGCGATATTGGCCAGCAGCTCCACCAGCTGTTCCAGCCCCAGCAGGGTCAGCGCCAGGGAGCAGACAAGCACCGCCCACATGCCGAGAAAGCCTCGGGTCAGCAGGGCAAGCCAGGCCAGCCGGGCGGCATCCTGTCCCGTGGCAGCGGCAGCGGCCCGCCGGGTGGCCCGCATGGCCCGCCACAGGCACCGGCCAAGATGGCCGACCAGCAGCGGCAGGCACAGCATCGCGCCGATTCCGCTGGCCAGCAGCAGCGGCGTCAGCGTGGCATCAGCACCTGTCGCGCGCTCCAGGTCGGCCTTGGTCAGAAACAGCCAGGGCATCATCAGCAGGGCCATCAGCCATACCGGTGCCCAGGTCCGTAATGGCCGTTCCAGGCGCCCGCCGGGTAAGGCCGTCTCGATATGATGCAGGGCCAGCGGCCCCATCAGCGCGATCAGGACCACATTGATGGCCATCATCGCCGGTGCGTCATCCGCCCCGTTCAGGCTGCCAGCGATATCCAGCATATTGTTCAGGGCGAAGGCAGCCAGCAGGGCTGCCAGCCAGCGGTTGCTGCTGCTGCGTCTTTCCGGCCGTCCCAACAGGACGGGCACCAGGAACAGGGCCTGGGCCGCGATCAGCAGCGACAGGCCGGCATTGGCAATCTGGAATGGCTGCATGTCTCCCCCTGGCCGGCGGCAAAATAAGGGGTGGCTGTGAAACCGTCAAATCATAGGCTGTGCGGCGTCCGGGCCTACAGGATCGGACGACGGCGCACCCCGCCATGGCGCAGGAAATCCCGGTCGCCGGCCCCGCACTGGGACGGCCATTCCCCACTGACCGAAGATTGAGATCATGACCTGCTGCAAGCCTGTCCATGCTTCCGCCAGTTCCCTTCCGAACGTTCCGCTGATATTGGCCTGTGGTGCCGCCCTGATGATTCTGGCAATGCCGGTCAGGGCGGCAGACATCGCCCCACCCCCGATTGCGGCCGGACAGGGGGTGCCAATGGGCAACCCGGCCC
This sequence comes from Niveispirillum sp. BGYR6, assembly GCF_027568365.1. Taxonomy (NCBI): domain Bacteria; kingdom Pseudomonadati; phylum Pseudomonadota; class Alphaproteobacteria; order Rhodospirillales; family Azospirillaceae; genus Niveispirillum; species Niveispirillum sp. BGYR6. Next base: position 30,976 of record NZ_JANLNL010000017.1, read on the forward strand.
TTGCCGCAGCACCGATGGCGACGGTGCCGATGGAGGTGAACCAGCGGGCGGCGCGGCGGAGCGATATCGGGGTGGATGTCGGGCAATTGACGGCCGCCTTGGGGGCATCCGGGCTGGCGGGCAATGACGGAAGACGCGCCGGATTTGGCCTGTTCGCCGATGGAGGCTGGCGACGGCGCGACGCCGGTACGCAAGGTGATCTGGCACGACAGACCGTCAAGGCGGCGGTGGCTGGCCTTACCTATGCCGACGGCGATGGCTGGCGGCTGGCGCTGGGTGCTGGACCCGTGGAGGGCAGTGCGCGGTTCCGGGCGGGCGGCGGCTTTGACCTCGCGGGGACGGCCGCCAGCCTGCAGGTGGCGAACACGATTGGCGCTTTACGGCTTTCCTCCCGCCTGGGACATGCCTGGTTCGATATCGATAGTGTCACCCGCACCGGCGCGCTGTCGGCTCCCCAGGGTGACGGCAAAGGTGAAAGCAACAGCTTTGCCTTCAAGACCGCCTGGCACGCCGATCTGGACACCCTGTTCCTGGAACCAGCCCTCGGTGTCGCCCTGGATGAGGTGCGGGTGACATCCTATACTGAAACCACGGCCGGCGGCCCGGCGATCAAGGTCGACCGGATGAAGCGCAGCGACTGGACGGCAGGGGCGGGGCTGACGCTGGGGTTCCATCCGGTCGAACTGGCCCCCGGTCTGCGTCTCTCGGGTCAGGTGGAGGCGGCCTATATCCGCAATCTGGACCAGCCGGGCACGGCCACAAGGGCCTCCTTCATCGACAATGCGCCGCGCCCGTTGAGCCTGTTTGCCAGCGACGGCCCCCGTGACCGGCTGATGCTGGCGCCTGAACTGTCACTGGCCATCGGTGACAAGGCCGTCTTGTCCGTGCGTTACAGCCGGCAGTTCCGTGGGGATGAAGCCGATATGGTGAGCGCGGGGCTTTCCTGGCGGTTTTAAAGCGGATAGCCGCCTCGGCGCGGCGCTTGCTGGTGGTGAAAGGCCCGGACCGGCGACGGTCCGGGCCTTTTTGTCAGGGGCGTGGTTGGTTCGGGATCAGAACAGGTTCAACAGATCCTGCTGCGACGGGCGCGTCTCCCCATCGGCCGGGTCGGTCGCTGTCATATCCACCAGACCGGCCCCAAGCCGGACATTGCGTGTCCAGCGCCGGGCAATGTCCAGCTGGTGGCGGGCGATTTCCACATCCGCCCGTTCCCGCCAGCTGTTCTCCGCCCGGCGCAGGGCAGGGCCGATGCCGCCGATGATTTCGCAGCAGGTCTCCCGGTCAATCTTCATCCGGTCGATCTGGGTGATGAGTGTATTGAAGTTGCGCGCCATCTCGGCCCGCAGTGCTGACGCCCCCCCGTCTGTTTCCAACGAGACGAGGGCGGAGCGTGTCAGGCCGTGTGCCTGTTCGATCAGATATTCGATGGCCGTTGCTCCGCGATCATCGTCGAATGCCCGGTGGGCGCCTGAAATCCCGGCACCCCTGAAACAGCCCGCCATTGCAGACGATCTGCATCAGGCAGCGGCCGTAACCAGACACGCGCTACGGGACGTTGTTCGTCAATCTTGAAGGGAAATAGCAGAAAACCGGCATCGGCCTTCCGTGTCGACCCTCTGAGACCTCCCTGTGTTACTAAACAGTTCATGCTGTTCGGCGGGTGGGGATATGAAACCTTGTCATGATGCTGCAACCGGTATTCATGAATTCGATGGCAGACGGATAGCATCCGTCGCACCTAATAGTGTCGCTCTTGTTCTGTTGTGATGTCCAGCAGTTTCCAATCGACACTATCTCGGCGATGGTGCTTGTTTTTCACGATCAGGTTTCCTGGGGTGCAGCGGTCAGGCCCGCTGCACCTTGGTCAGGAAATCCTCCATGGCGCTGCGCAGGCTGCCCTGCTCCCGCACCACCTCGCCCACGGCCTCACTGACGGCACCGGCGGCTGTGCCGGTCTGCTGGCTGGATTGGGCCAGGTCGGCGATGGTGGTGGTAACCTCAGCCGTGCCCTGCGCCACCTGCTGCACGCTGCTGGAGATTTCCCGCGTGGCGGCCCCCTGCTCCTCCACGGCGGCGGCGATGGCGGCGGTGCCTTCGCTGATCCGTTTGATCATGTTGGTGATGGCCTGGATGGCCCGCACGGCTTCCGCCGTGGTGCCCTGGATGTTCTGCACCTGCACGGTGATATCGCCCGTGGCCCGCGCCGTCTGGGTCGCCAGGCTCTTCACCTCCGATGCCACGACGGCAAAGCCCTTGCCGGCTTCCCCGGCACGGGCAGCCTCGATGGTGGCATTCAGCGCCAGCAGGTTGGTCTGGGCGGCGATCTCACTGATCAGCCCCACCACATCGCCGATGCGCTGTGCCGCATCGTTCAGCGCCTCCACGGTGTGGTTGGTGGCGGCAGCCTGTTCGGTGGCAACCTGGGCCATATCGGCGCTGGCCGTCACCCGCTGAGAGATTTCAGAGATGGAGGCCGAAAGTTCCTCTGTCGCGGCGGCGACGGTCTGCACGCTCTGGGAGGTCTCTTCCGCCGCGTTGGAGACCATGCTGGCCTGTTCGCTGGTTTCGCTGGCAATCTGCCGCATCATGCCGGATGTCTGGTCCAGGGCGCTGGTGGCGCTGCCGATATTGCCCAAGGCCTGCTGGGCGGCCTGATCAAAGGCCTGGCAATAGTCGCGGAGCAGGCGGGCGCGTTCCAGTTCGGCAGCCTGCCGGGCCACGGCCTCCTGTTGCAGGCGCTGGGCCTCGCCCGCACTCTGGCGCAGCGACTCCAGCGCACTGGCGACGCTGCCCAGCTCGTCCGGATAGGCTGCCGGCGGCACGGGCACCGAATAATCCTGGCGGGAGAGATGGCCGATCGCTTCCCGCAACAGGCCGGTCGGGCCGGTGACCCGGCGGCGGATGGCCAGGATGCCGAAAATGGACAGGGCAATGGCCCCGATCAGCCCCATCCAGGAGGGCACCAGCAGCATCAGGGCGGCGCTGCGCTCCTGCTCTGCCCGCTCCACCGCCAGATCCAGCGCGCCATAGGCGATGGCCAGGATGCTGTCAAAAGGCTGGTTGCAGGTGGCGGTATAGGTGGCGGCATCCATGGCCGGCTTGCCACTGCCATCCAGCTTGCTCACCAGCTCATTGATGGCCTTCTGCGTCTTGTCGACATTGCCGGTGGCCAGTGTAACGGCATCGCGCAGGGCGGGGCTGGCGCCGGGGCGGCGGGCAATTTCCCCCAGCATGGCCAGATCGACGCTGTAGGCGCCATTACGGTTGTGCCAACGCTGGGCAATATCCGCCGTCAGGGGTTTGCTTTCATTGATGAAGGGGCGCAGCAGGGAGCATTGCGCACCCATATTGTCACGCAGGCGCCACGCGGCCTCCCGCGTCACCATCAGTTCCCCGATCCGGGCGTCCAGCTGGCGGATATTCAGCGCGGTGGCGGCAGCGGCCCCCTCCAGGGCATCGGCGGCCCCCAGCACGGCCTGCCGCCAGCCATCGGTGGCAGCCACCTTGCGATCAGCACGGGGTTGGGCGATCTGGCCGGCGACGCCGCTCCATTCCGCCTCCATCCGTCTCTGGCTCTCTTCCACCTTGCCCTGAACGGCCGCCTTGTTGGCGATATCGGCGTTGGCCAGCAGGCGCACCGCCTCCTGATAGGCGGTGCGGGCTGTCGTGCGCGCCTCTTCCACGGTCTTGCCCGGATCATCCTGGGAAACCATGGCCGTCTGTATTCGGGCGATCTGCGCCCGTGTTTTCACAACCGCGTCGAACAAGGCCCGGTTCGATAATGTATCCGCCACAATGGCGCGGGCACCATTGAACTGTTTCAGAGAAGAAATCGACAGAGTCACCACGGCAGCCAGCAGACCGCACAGCATGACGATCTGAATCCCCATCAGCAACCGCGACACCGATGTCTTGAACATGGTCTGTCGATCCCTTCTCAGGTTGGCAATATCTTCCGATTGTCACCAAGCGACGGCGTTCCACCGTGTACATCTTAGACGGATATCATCTTCCGCCAATACGCGGATCAATGGCCATAGGTTTATGGTAACCAGATGGTTATGACGGCTCGTCAGAAACAGGGGTGGTGCATGGCACGCCCGTCGCCCGGCGCTTGGCGGTCATGCTGACGATGGCGCTTGGCTTCCGCGCGCATCCGCGCTAAATAGGCCGCCACCGGGGAGTCGGGGCGCTGGGCGCCCGTCGGCTTGCCCGGTTTTTTTCGTGCGGGTATGGTTTGCTCACCGTGGGCCGTCCCGCCCTCTGAACACTCGACCTCACCACGCCGGGTCGGTTGATCTTTTTGACACGACGCTGGACGACGGAGCCCTTCTTATGCCCCGCACTACCCCGCTTTCTGATATTCGGAATATCGGCATCATCGCCCACGTCGATGCCGGCAAGACGACCACGACTGAGCGCATCCTGTACTATACCGGTCGTAAGCACACGATCATCGACGTTCATGATACCAAGGATCTGAAGACGTCGACCACGACCGACTACATGGAACAGGAACAGAAGCGCGGCATCACGATTCAGTCGGCTGCCGTGTCCTGCTTCTGGAAGGGCAAGAAGATCAACGTCATCGACACCCCGGGCCACGTGGACTTCACCATTGAGGTGAACCGCTCGCTCCGCGTGCTCGACGGCGCTGTCGTGGTGTTCGACGGTGTGGCCGGCGTTGAGCCGCAGACCGAAACCAACTGGCGCCTGGCGGACAACTACAAAGTGCCGCGCATGTGCTACATCAACAAGATGGACCGCTCGGGCGCGAACTTCCGCCGCACCGTGAAGATGGTCGTTGATCGTCTGGGTTCCCGTCCGGTCTGCTTGCAGATGCCGATCGGCTCGGAAGACGATTTCCACGGCCTGGTCGATCTCGTCGAGATGAAGGCTTATGTCTGGTTCTCCGAGGAGAAGGACAGCAAGTGGGAAATCTGGGACGTTACGGACGATCTGGCTGACAAGCTGAAGATCACCAACGCCTATGACCGCGAGCTGCTGTCCCAGTACAAGCAGTACCGTCAGGATCTGGTCGAAGCCTGCGTCGAGCAGGACGACGCGGCGATGGAAGCCTATCTGGAAGGCACCGAGCCGGACGCCGACAAGCTGCGCGAATGCATCCGCAAGGCAACGCTGAGCGGCGCCTTCGTGCCCGTTCTGTGCGGTTCTTCCTACAAGAACAAGGGCGTGCAGCAGCTGCTCGACGCCGTTGTCTGGTACCTGCCGGCCCCGACCGACGTGGAAGCCATCAAGACGGTGGATCCCGATGGTAACGCCAATGGCGAACGTATCTGCTCCGACGACGAGCCGTTCTCCGGTCTGGCGTTCAAGGTGCTGAACGACAAGTACGGTTCGCTGACCTTCGTGCGCGTTTACTCCGGTGTTGTCAGCAAGGGTACCACCCTGCTGAACGCGACCCGTGGCAAGCGTGAGCGCGTTGGCCGTATCGTGGAAATGTTCGCCAAGGACACCAACGATCTGGAAGAGTGCCGCGCTGGTGACATCGTCGCCTTCGTGTCGCTGGCCGAGACCGATACCGGTGACACCCTGTGCGATGCGACCGCCCCGGTTGTGCTGGAGCGTATGCGCTTCCCCGAGCCCGTGATCTCCGTCTCCATCGAGCCGAAGAACCGTGCCGACCAGGACAAGTTCGGCGCCGCCATCGGCAAGATGGTCCGCGCGGATCCGTCCCTGCGTCTGGAAACCGACCGTGAAACCGGTCAGACCCTGCTGCGCGGCATGGGCGAACTGCACCTGGAAGTCACCCTGGACCGCGTCCGCACCGAATATGGTGTGGAAGGCGTCATGGGCCGTCCGCAGGTGGCTTATCGCGAGACGATCACCCGCAACGTCACGCACATCTACACCCACAAGAAGCAGACCGGCGGTTCGGGCCAGTTCGCCGAAGTGAAGATCATTTTCGAGCCGAAGGAACGCGGCGAGGGCTACGAGTTCGTCGACCAGGTGGTTGGCGGTACGGTGCCGCGCGAATACATTCCGTCGGTCGACAAGGGCCTGCAGATGCAGAAGGAAGACGGTGTCATCGCCGGCTATCCGACTGTGGACTTCAAGGCCACCCTGATCGACGGTAAGTACCACGACGTCGACTCGAACGCCCTGACGTTCGAAATCGCCGCCAAGGCCTGCTTCCGCGAAGCCATGAAGCTGGCCGGTCCGGTTCTGCTGGAACCGATCATGAAGGTGGAAGTGGTGGTTCCGGAAGATTACCTGGGTGACGTGATCGGTGACGTGAACCGTCGTCGCGGCACGATCCTGGGTCAGCTGGAACGCGGCAACAACATCGCTGTTGAAGCCCATGTGCCGCTGTCCGACATGTTCGGCTATATCGGCCAGCTGCGCGGCATGACCTCTGGTCGCGGTTCGTTCACGATGGAATTCTCGCACTATGACCCGGTGCCGAAGAACGTCGCTGACGAAATCGTTGCCAAGCAGGGCAAGAACAACGGCTGATTTCCGGCTGTTGGTTGAGTTGGAAAGCGGCCGTCCCGAAAGGGGCGGCCGTTTTTCTTTGGTTGTTCAAGCCCCGATAAGGCTGCTCCGATGCTGGATAAATTTGCCCCCGCCTTGTTCGTGCTGCTGTGGAGCACCGGTTTCATCGGCGGCAAGCTGGGTTTGCCCCATGCCGAACCGCTGACTTTCCTGCTCTGGCGGATGGCGCTGGTGGCGGTGCTGCTGGCAGGGCTGGCGGTCTGGACCAAGGCGCCCTGGCCGGCCAGCCGGCGGGAGGCGGGGCATATCGCCCTTTCCGGGCTGCTGGTGCATGGCGCCTATCTGGGCGGCGTGTTCGGGGCCATCCATCATGGGCTGCCGGCCGGCACGGTGGCGTTGATCGTGGGCTTGCAGCCGGTCTTGACGGCGTTTGTTGCCGGCCCACTGCTGGGCGAACGGCTGCGCCCGCTGCAATGGGCTGGTCTGGGGCTGGGCCTGATCGGCGTGGCGGCCGTGGTGTGGGAGAAGCTGACGCTGAAGAATGGTGATGGCTGGTCGCTGGTATTGGCCGGCGTGGCCCTGATCGGCATTACCGCCGGTACGCTCTATCAGAAACGATTCTGCACCGGCATGGACCTGCGCAGCGGCACCGCCCTGCAATATGCCGCCACCGGCACGCTGTTCGCTGTGCTGGCGCCGTGGCTGGAGACGATGCGGGTGGATTGGACGTGGGAATTCGTCTTCGCCCTGGGCTGGCTCTGCCTTGTCCTCTCCGTGGGGGCGATCTTCCTGCTGTTCATGCTGATCCGGCGGGGTGCCGCGTCACGCGTGGCCAGCCTGTTCTATCTCACCCCGCCGGTCACCGCCCTGATGGGCTGGGCCCTGTTCGGGGAGGTGCTGGGGCCGCTGGCTTTGGCCGGCATGGCCGTAACGGCGGCCGGGGTGGCGCTGGTGTTGCGGAAGGCTTGACGGCATGTCGAATGTTCTGTACTGATCGGTAAAATAAAAACCGATCGGTACAATGAGGATATCGTGCGCCACTTCATCACCAGACATCAGCCGGCCCAGCCCTGGCGCGTCACGCTGCTGGCGGGGCTGGGTGGCCTGCTGGCCATCGGCTGTGTGGCAGCCCTGTCCAGCTATATGCACGCACCGCTGCTGATCGCGCCCTTTGGTGCCAGTTGCGTCTTGCTGTTCGCCGCCCCCAACAGCCCCCTGTCCCAGCCGGCCCATGTCGTTGGCGGACACGTGCTTGCCACGGCAATCGGTCTGCTGCTCCATGCCTTTCTGCCTAATGAATGGTGGGCGGTGGCCCTGGCGGTCGGATTGTCCATCGCCTTGATGAACGCCTTGCGGGTGACGCACCCGCCGGCGGGTGCCGACCCGCTGCTGGTTTTCGCGCTGTCGCCCGGCTTGGATTTCCTGCTGGTGCCGGTGCTGGCGGGCGCCTGCATGTTGGTTACCGTGGCGGTTTTGTTCCACCGCGCCAGCGGCGTCACCTATCCGGCAAGGCCCGTCTGATGGCGCGGCTGGTGGCGGAACGGGCCGATGTGATCCCGCTTTTGGCTGAGGCGTTCCGCGCCTATGGCTATGAAGGGGCCAGTCTCAGCCGGCTTTGTGAGAAGACGGGTTTGGGCAAAGGCAGCCTGTATCACTTTTTCCCCGGTGGGAAGGAGGAGATGGCGGGCGCTGTTTTAGGTGAGATCAGTCATTGGTTTGAACGCCAGGTCTTCCAGCCATTGGATAATCTGCCCCCGGTAGAAGGGGTGGCTGCCATGCTGGCGGCGGTGGATACCTATTTCCAGTCGGGTCGCCGTATTTGTCTGGTGGGGGCCTTTGCACTGGACGATACACGTGACCGGTTTGCAGTGGCGGTGAATGGCTATTTCACCCGCTGGCAACAGGCGCTGTCCGGGGCCTTGCAGCGGCTGGGATTCGCCGATGTTGAAGCGGAACGGCACGCCCGTGCCGCCCTCAGCATGATCCAGGGTGCCCTGGTTCTGTCCCGTGCGCTGGGAAATGAGCAACCGTTCCGCGATACGATAACGTCTTTGACCGCCCAGTTGCGCCTGCCCGGCGCATAGGCCATATCCGCCCCCACCAACCGGCTTGCTTCTGCCCGGCGGCGTGGATAAGGTCCGGCCTTCCCTGATCGAATTTGAACGAGGCATCCCATGTCTGACGCGGCAACCTCTACCGACGTCGGCGGCATCGCGGCCGACCGGCTGCGTTCCTTCATTGAGCGCATTGAACGCCTGGAGGAAGAGAAGAAAGGTATCATGGACGATATCAAGGATATCTATGCCGAGGCCAAGGGTACCGGCTTCGATACCAAGATCATGCGCCAGATCATCCGCATCCGTAAGATGGAAGCCAATGACCGGCAGGAAATGGAAGCCCTGCTGGATCTCTACAAGTCGGCGCTCGGGATCGAGTGAGCCGGCCAGCGGGAAGGGGGCCTCGGCCCCCTTTTGCTTTTTGAGTGAACACCCTTGACGAAGGCGCCGCCTTCTTGAAGGGTGGCTTATCCGCGACGGGCGTTAACCAACCGTCCCGCGCCTCCAGCCGTTGGAGTTCCATGCTCTCCCTGGACGTGCGTCCCATCTTCTATGTCATCGGTGCGCTGTTGTCGGTCCTGGCCCTTGCCATGGCCATGCCGCTGGTGGCTGACCTTGCCGCCGGTGCCGATGATTGGCGGGTCTTTGCCGTCTCCTCGGCCCTGACCCTGTTCTTCGGCGTGCTTTTGATGCTGATGAACCGGACAGAGCGGATTGCGCTCTCGCTGCGGCAAACCTTCATCCTGACCACGGCAGCCTGGGTGGTGGTGTGCTTCTTTGCCGCCTTGCCCTTCATGTTTTCCGCCCAAGGCCTTTCGGTCACCGACGCCTATTTTGAGGCAATGTCGGGCCTGACCACCACCGGGGCATCGGCTTACCTGACCGTGTCGGTGCTGCCGCCGGGCGTGTTGCTCTGGCGGTCGCTGCTGGTCTGGCTGGGCGGTATCGGCATTGTCGGCATGGGTATCGTCATCCTGCCCTTCCTGCGGGTGGGCGGGATGCAGCTGTTCCGCAGCGAATCATCCGACAAGTCTGACAAGGTGGTGCCGCGCGCTGCCGACATGGCGCTGGGCTTCGGCTGGGTCTATCTGGCGCTGACCTTCATCTGCATCGTCAGCCTGCGGCTGGCGGGGATGCCGATGTTCGATGCCATCAACCATTCCATGACGGCGCTGGGCACGGGTGGCTTCTCCATCCAGGACACCTCCATCGGCTACTATCAGAATCCGGCGGTGGAATGGGTGCTGACCCTGTTCATGTTTTTGGGCAGCCTGCCTTTCGTTCGCTATATCAGCCTGGTGCGGGGGGATTATGGCTCGCTGTGGCGGGACAGCCAGATCCGCACCTATGTCATTTTCACCGTCATCGTTTCGCTGGGTTTGGCCGTCTATCTGTTCGCAACGGATCGGCTGTCGGCAGGCGATGCCATCCGCCATTCCTTCTTCAACTGCGTCTCCATCATCACCACCACCGGCTTTGCTTCGCTGGATTATCTGCAATGGGGGCCGGGGCCGATTGCGCTGTTCTTCATCCTGACCCTGGTGGGGGGCTGTACCGGTTCCACCTCCGGCGGGATCAAGATGTTCCGCTTCGAGATTCTCTGGCTGGCCTTGCGCACCCAGGTGAACCGGTTGTTCAGCCCCAACCGGGTGTTGCCGCTCACCTATAATGGCAAGCCGGTGGATGCCGATGTCATCATCTCGGTGATGAGCTTCACCTTCGTCTATATCGCCCTGATCCTGATCTTCGCCGTGCTGCTGGGCATGACGGGGCTGGATTACACCCACGCCATTTCCGCCGCCGCCACGGCGCTGGGCAATGTCGGTCCCGGCCTGGGCGGCATGATCGGGCCGGTTGGCAATTATGAATCGCTGCAGGATGGGGCCATCTGGGTAATGTCGCTGGCCATGCTGCTGGGCCGGCTGGAATTGTTCACCGTGCTGGTGCTGCTCAGCCCCAGTTTCTGGCGCCGCTGATTCTTTCCCTCGACCTTTCCACGCCCCTCTTTTAAACATATGTTTGAACGAGGGGCGTGTAAGCCTCCGCAAGCGGGAGGAAAAGGCCGATGAGCCGCATGGACCGGCGCGAGATCGCGTTTTTGCTGGATGGGTTGCTGGATCTGGGGCCGCTGCTGACGCGCGACCGTTTCCGGCATCTGGACCGTTCAGACCTGGATCAGGTGCTGGATGTGGCCGATGGGCTGGCCGCCGACCTGTTCGCCCCGCATTACCATGCGGCCGACCAGCAGGAGCCGGAACGGATTGATGGCAAGGTGGTGATGCTGCCCGCCGTCAAAACCGCTGTGGATGCCTTTGCCGAGGCCGGGTTCCTGGCTGCCCATCATGATGAGGATGTTGGCGGCCAGCAATTGCCCTGGTGCATTGTGCAGGCGGCTTTCAGCTTTTTCCAGACGGCCAATGTCGCCACGGCGGCCTATCCGTTCCTGACCATTGGCGCGGGCAACCTGATCCGCGCCTTTGGCAGTGAAGAACAGCAGGCGCGGTTTTTGGGGCCGATGCTGACGGGGCGGTTCTTTGGCACCATGGCCCTGTCGGAACCGCAGGCCGGTAGCAGTCTGGCCGATATCCGCACCCTTGCCACACCCAATCCGGATGGCTCCTATCGCATCACCGGCACCAAGCAATGGATCAGCGCCGGGGAGCATGAGCTGTCGGAGAATATCATCCATATGGTGCTTGCCCGTATCCAGGGGGCGCCGGCGGGGGTGAAGGGGATCAGCCTGTTCATCGTGCCGCGTTACCGGGTGGGCGATGATGGCGCGCTGGCGGGCGATAATGATGTGCGGCTGGTCAGCCTGCTGCACAAGATGGGCTATCGCGGCACCACCAGCACCATCCTGTCCTTCGGCGAGGAAGGGCGGTGCCAGGGCTTCCTGGTCGGCCAGCCACACCAGGGCCTGTCCTATATGTTCCAGATGATGAATGAGGCGCGGATCGGCGTGGGGCTGGGGGCGGCGGCGCTGGGCTATGCCGGTTATCGCTATTCCGCCGATTATGCCCGCACCCGCCCCCAGGGCCGCCCGCTGGAAGCGCGCGACCCGACCACGCCGATGGTGCCGATCATTGAGCACGCGGACGTGCGCCGGATGCTGTTGCAGCAGAAGGCGGCATCGGAAGGGGCGCTGGCGCTCTGCCTTTATTGCGCCCGGCTGGTGGATGAGGAGCGCACCGCCCCCGACGAGGCCGCGCGCAAACAGGCCAGCCTGCTGCTGGAACTGCTGACGCCGATCGCCAAATCCTGGCCGTCGGAGCATTGCCTGGAAGCCAATAAGTGGGCGATCCAGATTCTGGGCGGCTATGGCTATACCCGCGATTACCCGGTGGAGCAGTATTACCGCGACAATCGGCTGAACCCGATCCATGAAGGCACCTATGGCATCCAGGCCAATGACCTGCTGGGCCGCAAGGTGTTCATGGGCGACGGTGCGGCCCTTTCCGTGCTGGCCGAGACGGTGAAGCAAACCATCACCGAGGCCGTTGATGTGCCCACCCTGGCTCCGCAGGCCCGGTTGCTGGCCCTGGCCCTGGAACGGGTAGCGCAGGTCACGACCCTGCTGGGCCGGGTCCGCGCCGAAGGGCAGATTGCCCTCTGTCTGGCCAATGCCACGACATATCTGGAAATGTTCGGCCATACGGTGCTGGCCTGGATCTGGCTGCGGCAAGCCCTGGTGGCGGAAACAGCACTGGCCGCCGGCACCGGCGATGCCGCCTACCTGAACGGCAAACTGGCCACCTGCCGCTGGTTCTTCGCCCATGAACTGCCGAAAACCGGTACCCAGGCCGCCATCCTGAACAGCCTTGACCGCACCACCCTGGATACGCCTGCCGACTGGCTGTGACCAATGGTCCGGGGTCCAGGGGCCTCGCGGCCCCTGGTAGTGCTTTTTTCGTCCTGTTCCTGCTATGGTGCGCCGCGAAGACACCCTCGCAACCGGACATCCCCTCGTGGCTGAACCCGCCCCCTTCCTGACCGACATCTGGTATTTCGCCATGCCGTCCGCTGCGCTGAAGCGGGGCGCGATGCAGGCCAAGATGCTGCTGGGCCAGCCGCTTCTGTTCGCGCGTGGGAATGACGGGGCGGCCTTCGCCCTGCGCGACATCTGCCCACATCGCGGCATCCCGCTGTCCTGCGGCCGGTTCGACGGGAAAGAGGTGGAATGCTGTTATCACGGCTGGCGCTTTGATGGCACGGGCGGTTGCACCGCCATCCCCTCGCTGGTGCCGGGGCAGGATTTCGACCTCGCCCGCATCAAGGTGCGCCGCTATGCGGTGGCGGAGGCACAGGGCAACCTCTGGGTCTGGATGGGGGAGCAGGCGCCCGATGGCCCGCCGCCGCAGATGCCGGATATGGAGGGTCGCGCGCCCAACCTGACAGAGGTGATGGAGTTCCCCTGCCATGTCGATCATGCCGTGGTGGGCCTGATGGACCCGGCGCATGGGCCGTTCGTGCATCAAAGCTGGTTCTGGCGGTCAGCCAAGAGCATCCATGAAAAGGCCAAAGCCTTTGGGCCGGCGCCCTATGGCTTTGCCATGAAGCGGCACAAGCCCTCCTCCAACTCCGCCGCCTATAAGCTGCTGGGTGGCGCGCCGGAGACGGAGATCAGCTTTCGCCTGCCGGGTATCCGCACCGAACATATCGTTGCCGGCCGGCACCGCATCGTCAATCTGACGACGGTAACGCCGCTGGATGCCAACCGCACGGAAGTGACCAACAGCTTTTACTGGACGCTGGGCTGGGCCGATCTGGCCCGCCCGGTGCTGCGCCGTTTTGTGCGCCGCTTCCTGGGCCAGGACCGCGATGTGGTGGTGTTGCAGCAGCAGGGCTTGCGTCATGATCCGACACTGATGTTGATCAAGGACGCGGATACGCAGGCGCGCTGGTATTACCAGTTGAAGAATGAGTATGGGCGCGCAAGGGCAGAAGCGCGCCCGTTCGTGAACCCGGTCAAGGACACGGTGCTGCGCTGGCGCAGCTGAGTGCGCGCGCAAGAATATAGAATGATTTATTAACGTTTCTGATTTCTCCTTCCCTTGAACGGAAAGGAAACGATCGTTGCAAAACTGGAATTGATTATTGTCAAATACATCCGTTCGCATATATGGATGAATCGATTTCCCGACCAACATTCCTCCCATCGTGACCTGCGACCGGACGTCGCGGGTCGTCAACACCAAGGGCGGGGGAAGTCATGTTGGTCGGACGTATGGATATGGTTGGGGGGCCGTGGCCGTTCCGCAATCGCGCTTCGGAAATCAGCAGCCTTTACGAAAGTATGCTGGAAGGGATGCCGCTGGCGGTGATGCTGTGCGAGCTGAAGGATTTCCGTATCACCTATGTGAACAAGAAATCTTATGATCTGCTGGAACGTATTGCCCATGTGATCAAGATCAAGCCGCAAGAGATTGTCGGCCAGTCCATCGATATCTTCCATAAGAACCCGCAGCATCAGCGCCGGATGCTGGCCGATCCGAAAAATCTGCCGCACCGCGCCCGTATCGCCATTGAAGGCGAGTGGCTGGACCTGAATATCAGTGCGGTGATGGATGCGCGCGGCAATTATGTCGGCCCCATGCTGACCTGGAACGTCATCACCGAACAGGTGAAGGTGGAAAACCAGACCAAGAAGCTGATCGGCATGATCGACCGGATGCCGATCAATGTCATGACCTGCGATCCCAATGATAATTACCGCATCGACTATGCCAACCGGACCAGCATTGAAACGCTGCGGACCCTGGAAAAGCATCTGCCGATCAAGGCGGATCAGCTGATCGGCTCCTCCATCGATATTTTCCACAAGCGCCCCACGCATCAGCGCAGCATGTTGGCCGATCCCAGCAATCTGCCGCATGAAACCTTCATCCGGGTGGGGCCGGAGACGCTGCATCTGAAAGTGTCGGCCATGACGGATGCCGCCGGCAAATATATCGGGCCCATGCTGACCTGGTCGGTGGAAACCGCCAACCGGGCTATGGCGGAAAAGGTGAAGGAGGCGGTGACGGCGGTGACAGGCAATGCCGCCGACCTGTCGCAGGCAGCCACCACCCTGGATGAGGCCGCCTGTACCATGCGCGGGCTGGTTGGCGATGCCAGTGTCGCCACCGATGAGGTGGTGCAGGCGATCGGCGCCATTGCCCAGCAGATGCAGCAGGCCTTCAACCTGTCGCAGGGTGCTGTGGAAGATGCCGGCCGGTCGGCGGAAAAGGTGGAACAGCTCTCCGCCGTCACCCAGCGCATCACGGCCATTGTCGATCTGATCCGCTCCATTGCTGGCCAGACCAACCTGCTGGCCCTGAATGCCACCATCGAGGCGGCACGGGCGGGGGAGGCCGGCAAGGGCTTCGCTGTGGTGGCAGGGGAGGTAAAGAGCCTCGCCAGCCAGACGGCCAAGGCGACCGGGGAGATTGAGCTGCAGATCGAACAGATCCAATCCGCCATGGCCGACACGGTGGAATCGATTGGCAAGATCGGCGGCACCACCCGCCGCCTCAGCGGTATTGCCAAGGATGTTTCCGATGCCATGGGCCGGCAGGCCAGCGCCACCCAGCAGGTGAAAGTCGGCATGAGCGGGGTTACCGCCGCCTGCGACCGCAACGGGGTGGCGGTCAAGGCCCTGCTGGAAACCGCAGCGGCCCTGGATGGAACGGCCATCCAACTGGACCAGGAAACCCAGCAGTTCCTGTCCCGCAAACGGGGGTAATACCAATCCGCCGAGGGTTTGACCCTTGGCGGATTGGAGGCCAGCGACCGCTGGCCCGCGGGCTCGTGCCCGCGTAAGCCAAGGCGGCGGATGCCGCCGCCCGGCGCGTGAGGGAACCAAAATCTCCCTGGATCGGTCACGATCAAGGGAGATTGGTATAAGCCGCCTTCAACTTCCCCCGGTGATCACCAGCGATCACCGGGGGAAAGCCTTACAGGGCGTAGCGCAGCGTCGCCGTACGTCCGCCATCGCTGACGGTCAGGCTGCTGGACATGATGCGCATGATCTCCAGCCCGCGACCGGATTTGGCTTCCGGGTTGCGGGGATATTGCACGGCGGCCGGATCGTACCCGCCGCCCTGGTCGCTGACCCGGACATGCAGGAAGCCATCGGCGACCCAGGCATAGAGGTCGACCCGCTTGCGGGCCTTGGCCGGGTCGGCCAGCGTGGTGGTCAGATGCTGGCAAAAGGCATCAAACTCCGCCGGGTCGTCCACCAGCGAACTGCCCAGCGCCAGATTGCCATGCAGCACGGCATTGATGATCGCCTCATGCAGGCTCAGCTCCACATCATGGCGCAGGGCGCCGGGCAACATGCCGCGTGCCAGCAGCCCTTCGCAGAACTGGGCCGCCGTATCCAGCGTCCAGGCAAGCCTTGTGGTCAGGGAAACCAGCAACTGACCCTGGGCCAGCGCGTCAGCCAGGGCGGCGCTGGGCAGCGTATCCTCGCTATATTCCACCACGGCGGCGCAGCTGCCGCGCAGGGCCGCCCCCAGATCCCCCGCCGCCCCTTCGGGCAACAGCCGGATGGTGGTGGCACTGGCATCGCCGCCGATCGGTATGTTCAGCAGCTGTGCGGCACGGGTCAGTTCCGACTGATCCAGCCCTTCACCCGTGAGCCGATAACCCATGATGCCTCCGCCCGCTCTGCCCGTTCACTTCGACCGGTTGCCCGGCATTTGGTCCATCCCCGGTAATATCGGCCATGGCGCAGACCCCGGCAATAAAACCTTCCGCCGGAGGATACTTCGTCAAGGCGCGTGCGTGCAATTCCTCCGGCGAGCGGGCAAAGCCATGGAACATGCGTCCCTCGTTCCAGGGTGGCAGCCCGGCCGCCGCCTCCTGCCGCCCCAGGTTGCCATTGGCGATCATCAGCGACCATAGCCGGTCGAAGCGGCGCCATTCCCGGTCCAGCATCAGGATGGATTGTTTGGGCGCATCGCGCAGCCGGGTCATGCGCGCCTCTGCGGCATTGGTGGCGGCAACCATCTGGGCGATATGGGTTTCCGCTTCCAGAATGGCATTGCGCACATTATCGGCTTCCCGCCGTGCCTGGCGCAGCTTGGCGGCCAAGGCGTTCTTTTCATCCACCGTGCGCGACAGGCGCCGTTCCACCTTGCGGATCAACCGCAAGACCCGCCGGCCGGACAGGATCAGGACGGCACCTGCAATGGCCAGCACCAGCAGGCTGATCAGGTTCATCAGGCTGTAGGTCATGGGGATGTTCCTGTCCAGCGGCTGACGGTGATCAATTCCCGCAGGGCATAGCCTTCCTGGGGGGGATAGGCATTGGCCAGCAACTGGCGGGCCTGATGTTCGCTGGGTGCCCAGACACGGATCTGATTCTGGTAACGCCAGATCACCGGGGCGCTGTCAAAATCCTTGGTGGAGAGGTCAGCCAGACGTTTATTGTCCAGTCTGGCGACAAACAGCGAATCGCCGATGGCCTGCTGGCCCAGATGGTGCCACACCTGCACCCGGTCACGTTCCGCACTGGTCAGCATCACCTCCAGTCGGCTCAGCTGCGATTTCAGGCGAAAGCGTTCGGCATTGCGGCGGTCGCGCAGGGCGCCTTGTTCCATGTTCTGAGCCAATGTCCGCTCCAGCAGCGGGCCGGTCTCCTTGATTTCCCGCTGCACCTTGGCGTGGTCGGCGAACCATTCGTAAATGTCCGGCAAGACCACGCGCAGCAGTTCCAGCACGACGGTCCCCACCAGGCACGCCGCCGCCAGGGACAGGATCACAACATCGGATGCAGCCAGTTCAATTTGCATTCCCACCGTCGCCGTTCCCCCACAGCAGACTTAACGGTTGTATTTGAACATAACCGGCAGAGATATCCAAAATTAAGATTTTTCTCGTGCTTTCAGGGTGGCGGGTGGGGTGGTGACAGCCGTCACGGGCGGGCCTATGCTGCGGCCTCCCTCACGCTGACCCTGAAGGATCGTGAACATGGACAAGTCCGTTCTGGACACCGCATCGCCCAAGGCCATCCTGCTGCGCGATTACGCGCCCCCGGCCTGGTGGATTGATCAGGTGGAACTGGATGTGGACCTGCATGAGGATGGTACGCGCGTGCTGTCCCGGCTTTCCCTTCGCCGCAATGCCGGGGTGGCTGCCGCCCCGCTGGTGCTGGACGGGCAGGAGATGGAGTTGCTGTCGGTCGCCCTTGATGGCCGTCTGCTCAGCCCCGATGATTATGCGCTGACGCCCGACAGGCTGACCCTGACCGGCCTGCCCGATCAGGCAGTGGTTGAAATTGTCACCCGCATCCATCCGGAAAAGAACACGGCGCTGGAAGGGCTCTACAAATCGTCGGGTAATTTCTGCACCCAGTGCGAGGCGGAAGGTTTCCGCAAGATCACCTATTTCCAGGACCGGCCGGACGTGATGGCCCGCTACAATGTGCGGATTGAGGCCGACAAAGCTGCCTATCCAGTGCTGCTGTCCAACGGCAATCTGGTGGGGGAAGGGGAGGCGGAAAATGGCCGCCACTGGGCGCGCTGGGAAGACCCGTGGCCCAAGCCCTGCTATCTGTTCGCCCTGGTGGCCGGCAAGCTGGTGCATATCGAGGATCATTTCCAGACCCGGTCCGGCCGCAACGTTACCCTGCGCATCTATGTAGAGCCGGGGAACGAGGATAAGTGCGGCCACGCCATGGAAAGCCTGAAGAAATCCATGAAGTGGGACGAGGATGTCTATGGTCTGGAATATGACCTGGATATTTTCAACATCGTCGCTGTGGGTGACTTCAACATGGGGGCGATGGAAAACAAGTCGCTCAATATCTTCAACACCAAGTATATCCTGGCCCGGCCGGATACCGCCACCGATACGGACTTCTTAGGAATTGAGTCGGTGGTGGCGCATGAATATTTCCATAACTGGACCGGCAACCGTGTCACCTGCCGCGACTGGTTCCAACTGTCGCTGAAGGAAGGGCTGACCGTCTTCCGCGATCAGGAATTCAGCGCCGACATGAATTCCGCCCCGGTGAAGCGCATCCAGGATGTCACCCGCCTGCGGCAGGTGCAGTTTGCCGAGGATGCCGGCCCCACCGCCCATCCGGTCCGCCCGGACAGCTATATTGAGATCAACAATTTCTACACCCCCACCGTGTACGAGAAGGGGGCGGAAGTGCTGCGCATGTACCGTACCCTGCTGGGGGCGGGCGGTTATCGGCGCGGCATCGACCTGTATTTCCAGCGCCATGATGGTCAGGCGGTGACGACCGATGATTTCCTGGCCGCCATGCGCGATGCCAACCCGGATGCGGGCGTGGATTGGGAACAGTTCCGCCGCTGGTATGCCCAGGCCGGCACGCCGGGCATCAGCGGCCATGGCGTCTATGATGCATCTGCCCGCACCTATACGCTGACGCTGGCCCAGTCGCTGGCCCCCACGCCGGGCCAGCCGGAAAAGCTGCCCATGCTGGTGCCGGTGGCGCTGGGCCTGGTCGGGCCGGATGGGGCGGATTTGCCGCTGCGCCTGCAAGGCGAGGCGGTGGCGGTGGGCACATCGCGTGTGCTGTCGCTGAGCGCTGCCGAACAGAGCTTCACTTTTGTGGACGTGCCGGCGCGGCCGGTGCCGTCGCTGTTCCGGGGCTTCTCTGCCCCGGTGAAGCTGGGCTTTGATTACAGCGATGCCGACCTCACCTTCCTGATGGCGCATGACAGCGACGCCTTCAACCGCTGGGAGGCGGGGCAGACGCTGGCATCGCGCCTGCTGCTGTCGCTGGTGGCCGACAATGCCGCCGGGCGCGACATGCTGGTGCCGGACAGCTTCATCGCCGCCATCGGCCAGACCCTGGCGCGCGCCGATGAAGACCCGGCCTTTGCCGCCCTGGCGCTGGCCTTGCCGTCGGAAAATTATCTGGGCCAGTTGATGGGGGTGATTGATGTCGATGGCATCCACGCTGCCCGCGAACTGGTGCGGGCCAGCATCGGCAAGGCCCACCGGGCGGCGCTGCTGGCGCTCTACCATGCCTATCAGGAGGGGGAGAGCTTCAGCGTCTCGCCCGATTCCATTGGCCGCCGTGCGGCGCGCAACGCGGCCCTGGCCTATCTGATGGCGGCGGGCGATGCAGAGGGCAAGAAACTGGCGCTGGCCCAGTACCGCAGCGCCACCGGCATGACCGATGTGATCACAGCATTGGCCCTGATCGCCGACAGCGACATGCCGGAACGCGCCGACGCGCTCGCCGCCTTTGCCGAGAAGTGGCAGGGCGAGGCGCTGGTGATGGATAAATGGTTCATGATCCAGGCGGGCAGCAGCCGGCCCGGCGTGCTGGCCGAGGTGAAGGAACTGTTGAACCATCCCGGCTTCAACATCCGCAACCCCAACAAGGTCTATGCGCTGGTGGGCGGTTTCACCGGCAATGCCGTGGCCTTCCATGCGGCGGATGGCTCCGGCTATCAGTTCCTGGCCGACCGGGTGATTGAGCTGAACAAGCTGAACCCGCAGGTGGCCAGCCGCATGGCCAAGGCCTTTGCCCGCTGGCGCAAGTACGGGCTGGAGCGTCAGGCCGCTGCCAAGGTGGCGCTGGAACGGATTGCCCATACGCCGGACCTGTCACCCAACGTGTATGAAATCATCTCCCGCAGCCTGGAAGGGTAAAGGGGAACACCTTTCCTTGTCCTCACTCCCCGGCCAGTGCCTCCATATAGGCGCTGGCCGGGCGCTGGGGCGTGTAATAATAGCCGGATTCCATCCGGGCCTTTTCAGCCTGATGCTGCATCGCGCTCAGCACCGGCAGCGACCAGGCCGCCCCCAGCACCACCACCCACAGGGTGACGATGCCGGCCTTATGTTGAAAAGTCGCACGATCCCGCAGACGCCACCGCATGGTGCCACCTTGTCGCCGTTTTAACCGGCGCCTTCTATTGATCTGATAGGGTCATTATAGGCCGGGGGATTTGCCGGTTTCTTAACGCCGGCATGGCTTTGTCCCGTCGGGAACAGGGCGGAAACGGGGCAAAGGGATAGGCTATCCGTTCAGCCCGTCCGGGAACCTGGCTGGGGGGCCCGCTGTTGTGGGCAACAGTGTCATTTCAGGGAATGCATCATGGGTATTATCGCCACCTTGATCATCGGGCTGCTGGTTGGGATCATCGCCAAGCTGTTGATGCCGGGGCGCGATCCGGGCGGTTTCATCCTCACCACCCTGCTGGGTATTGCCGGCGCCTTTGTGGCCACATATCTGGGCCAATCTATCGGCTTCTATCGGGTGGGGGAGGGGGCCGGCTTTATCGGCGCCGTGGTGGGGGCCATGATCCTGCTGGCGCTGTACCGGGCGGTGGCGGGTGGCGGCCGGCGGGATTGATCGCTGCTACTGGGCCTGTTTCAATTTCTCCCGTTGCTGGCGGGAGCGCCATTCCCAGGGCGCTTCCACCCGACCGGCCCACATGCCCCGCCGGTGGGATGAGGCAAGGGCCTCATCCGCCGCATAGGCGGGGGTCAGCGCCCGGTAGGCAAGGGCATAGCCCAGCTGCACCATGGCGCGGCCAATATCCACCCCGCGCACCACACAGGCGGCCAGCTGTGGCGGCTTGCCCTGTTCCTTGCGTGGGGTGCAGGTGACCTCATCATTATTCAGGATGCGTTCCAGCATCCGGCGCGACAGCTCATAACAATCATATTCCGTGCCCTTCACATTCTTGCATTTCTGGCCGACATCGGGCGCATCAATGCCATCCAGGCGGAAATCCTGCCCGTCAATGGTGACGATATCGCCTTCCTTGGCCGTCCCCTTGCCCACAACGGGGGCCGGGGCCTCGGCCCCCTGCACAGGCAGGGACACCGCCAGCATCAGCGTCAGGGGAAGAAACAGCCGCGCCATCATAACAGCATCCCCATCGGTTCGGCCGATGGTGGGGCCGGGTCCAGCAGGGCCGGCCCTTCCGCCCGTGCACCATTGACCAGCGGATTGACCGGCCGTGCCGTCAGCGTGCCGGTGGGGCTGGGTCGCAGCAGGGCGGCATCGTTATCCCCCGCCAGCCAGGCCGCGCGCGCCGCCGCATCGGCCAGCAGCACCGGCTGGCGATGGTGCAGATGGCTGATATCCGGCCCCGCCTCGGTGGTCAGGATGGTGAAGGTGAAAAGCGGGCGGTTGCCTTCCGCCCGATCGCGCCAGATTTCCCACAGGCCCGCCATGGCCAGCGGGGCCCCGTCTGCCCGCGTGATGAACCAGGGCTGGCGCGGCGTGGTGTCCGGCTTCCACTCGTAAAATCCATCGGCCGGCACGATGGCGCGGCGGCGGCGAAAGGCCTCGCGGAAGCTGGGCTTTTCCGCCGCTGTCTCGCTGCGGGCATTGAACAGCTTGCCCCCGCCGCCGGCATCGGTGGCAAAGCTTGGCACCAGCCCCCAGCGCATGGCGGTCAGGCTGAGCTCACCCGCCGCATTACGCCCGATCACCCCGGCATCGCGCGTGGGCGCGATGTTGTAGGCCGGCACCAGCTGGCGCGGGGGCAGATCATGGCGCAGGCGTGCATCGAAGGCCTCTGCCAGCGCCGCCAGATCCTTCTGCACAAACCGCCCACACATCGCCCTGTCCCCAACTGTAAACCGGCCACCAGCATAGCAGCCGCCCGACAGCGGTGCAAAAGCCACCGGGCAAGGGGCTTGCCTCCCCCCCCGTCGCCGGTATGATCGCCTCCGTTTACAGATGGAGCCCCATGATGCTGACCCCTGACCAATTGGCCGCCCTGCTGCCGCCCGTGCGTGAGCTGGCCGTGCAGGCCGCCGCCGCCATCATGGAATTCTATACCGATGATATGGAGACGGAGACCAAGGGCGATGGCAGCCCCGTCACCCGCGCCGACCGCGCCGCCGACGCGGTAATCCTGGCCGGCCTGCGCGCGCTGACCCCGGATATTCCCGTGGTGACGGAGGAAGAGGTGGCGGAAGGCCGCATCCCCGATATCAGCGCCGGCACCTTCTGGCTGGTCGATCCGCTGGACGGCACCAAGGAATTCATCAAGCGCAATGGTGAATTCACGGTGAATATCGCCCTGCTCCTGAATGGGGAGCCGGCCCTGGGCGTGGTGCTGCTGCCGGCCACGGGGGAGCTTTACGCCGCCGCCGGCCCCGGTACGGCCATCCGCAGCCGGCCTTTGGCCAAGGACGAGCCGATTACCGTGCGCCCGGTGCCGGCAGTGGGGTTGACGGTGCTGTCGTCGCGCAGCCATGCCGATAATGCGGCGGTGGATGAGTTCCTGGCCGGCCGCCGTGTCGCCGCCCGGCTGGCCGCCGGCAGCTCGCTGAAATTCTGCCGTGTGGCCGAAGGGGTCGGCGATGTTTATCCCCGTCTGGGCCCCACCTGCGAGTGGGACATCGCCGCCGGCCACGCCGTGCTGCTGGGCGCCGGCGGCACCCTGACCCAGATTGATGGCGAGCCCCTGACCTATGGCAAGGCCCCCCGCTTCCTCAACCCGCATTTCGTCGCCTGGGGTGGGGCGTAAGGGGGACGTGAGGGCCCTACGCAACACTATGCAACATAAAGGGGCATGGTGTTGCGGGGGGCGACCACGGTTGCAGACTGGGTGCGTATGTTGTTTTGAACTTTTATAGAATATTGTTAATCATCCTCAAGTTTTGATGAAATGTTCAGGAGAATATGTTTAAGATTGTCGGCGAGGACTCCGGCTCCTCCCAAAGAGATCTTATCATCTATAAATTGCAACTCAGAGGAGCTTAGGACAACTATTTTGTTTTTGTATTTTTTTATTCTTCCCCAGCTGGCTGCCTGTGGGGGCGTAAATGCGTTTTTCCAGTAGATTCCGGACTGTCCAAACAGAATGCCCTCAGAAGCTGATCCGAATAAGGTAGTATCAATGAGCGCGAATATTTTCTCATTCTCTGGAACTGACATGCTGGATCTTGCCTTAACAAGTTTCGGTCCTGGGATGTTATCCAGTTTGTAGAGATCTTTAATTGTTGCGTATTCGTGCAGAAAAATCCGTACCTCCTCCCACGGATTTTTTCTTGATTTCGTCAGCAGGAGAGGAGATTCTGCATCGGGTGGAGTTGGAGGCTGGTTCTGGGGGAGGCCTTCCAACAGCTGTTGCGGCTGATTAAAATGCGCTTCATAGAGTCGTTTCGACAGACTTAGGCAGGCCAAAATCTCGATAGCTATGTCTTTCAAGGATAGCTCTGCATCTGTCTCAATGCCAACTTCATCAATGAAATCAGTCAGAACAAATTTAATGGCCTCAGCATGACTGATGCCCATCCGGCGTTGCAGGGGTCTGATGACGCGGGAGCTCACATTGTAATTATCCTTTATTTGATTTATCGCATTGAAGACAGGAGAGGAGATGTTTTCTATAAAAAAATCACTTTCTTTGTTTTTTATTATAGGGATATTAACAATTGATGAGAATTTATCATATCCGACCATATCGATTTCATCAATGGTCCGCTCGATAAACTCGGAAATGCTCATCATTTTTTTGGCAGGAATTCCTATTGCTCGAATCGCAGTTTGTAGATAACGCAGCTCCTGTACGCTCCAGGAGGACGATTTTAACGCGTAAAAATCATCCACAACCTTGAGAAGCCGCAAGCACTCCGGATATTGGTCATCATACTCGCGTGTCTCAATCGTAAGAAGCCAACTGTGAATGCGTTGGCTTGCCTCCTGGTTATCCATACGCTGTTCCAGGGCAATAAAACGTTCATATACCCTGTCTGCCAACCGAGCAACTTCGATTTTAAGTATTTGTTGGTCAAATGCCAATGTTTTCAAGTTGTTCTTTACAACAATTATCGAATGCGCGAGCATTAGATCACGTTCCTGAAGAAGATTGATGTATCTCCAGGCATGTTTCTGCATATTCAGGAGATCATTTTGTGTCGCCCTCTCCAGTGCCGCATTTTCTCCTGAAAAATGAGACCAGCAGCGCTTGAAGAAACCCTGGCCAGCATATTCCTGCAGCCTGGTCTCTGAGCACGATAGAAGCCGAGACGCATCCATGGCCAGCTGTTCGGTTTCAGCACTCCGCGTTTTTGCCCAATCAAGCTTACCCTCCAGTGTTCTATCGATTTCTTTCAATTCAATATCATTCATATCGAACATTTATCTCTCTCCTATATACGGTCAATGGAACGCTGCATGGCGATGGTCAGGTCGGCGCTGTCAGACATCATTTGGTTAAACTGCTTGTCTGCTGCCGCATCTTCGATCAGATACTGATAAAACGCCACCTGCCCGTGAAATACATTCTGCGACACCTCGTCCAGAAGGTAAGCTGCATCCCTTAGCGTCGTTGCGTTTGACAGAAGTTGCCTATAAGGCGCTTCTATACCGTTTTCTATAGCAAAATCCATCGCCATTGAGCAGATGAGGCCCCCCACAAGGCCAGCCAGGACAGGCACAGCCGGCGCCACAAATGTACCCACTGCCAACCCGCCCCCCGTCAACGCTCCCAATGTTCCGCCGAGGGTTGCCGCGGATGTGTTGAGTATCCCCTTTCCAGAGCGTTCTTCCAATTGTTGCAGGGTGATTTTCCCGGCGCTGAACAGAACGATATCCTTAATCAAGTCGACCGCACTCACGGCGACCACTGATACAGCTGTTGAACGGGTGAGGGCGCCGATGCTGCGACCTGCCATTTTTCGCATCAATTCTTGCGACCCATAGCGTGCGAGCAGGCTGTGCGTTCCTGTCACTGCCGCCGCCTTCAATGCGCTGTCCGCTGCGGCGGCCGCCGTCTCTGCAGCGATCTTCACAGCGGCTTCGGAGGCGGCAAGCTTTCCTTCACGGACCTGCTTGCTATAAGCGAAAGTATTGACCACGCCGGAGATGATGGCAGACATTGCCGCCGCGCTGACAGCAGCTTCCCGAACCCGTTGTTGGGTCGAGCTGGTTTTATATTGATTTTCTACGTCTCTTTTAAAATCTGGATCAGCCTCTCGTGCCAGTCTTTCTGCTTGTGACTTACTGAGCGGGGTGGATTGGGCACCATCGGTTGACAAGCTGTCCGTTGTCTTGGCCTCCACCATGCCTGCCGCTTGTTCGACAGCCGGTCGTGTTCCCTTTTCCTGTTCTTTTGTCTTATACCTTCTTGCTATATCTGCTACGTCTTGAGCTTGATCTGACGGCGCAATAAAGGAATCCATTTCATGGTACTTGATGTTTCCCTCTTTATCTACCTCGCGCAGGGCTTTGTAGGTTTCCTTGGCTGACTTGTAATATTTAGATTGTATTTTCGAAACCTCTTCGCCATTTTTCATAATGACAATGTCGGGCGTGTCATTAATTTTGTAACCAGCGTCGGAAAATTCTGTATATTTGTCTGTGTAGGCCCGCACGCCATCATTGTTCAGTATTGAGTCTAAATTAAAAGTAGAAGAGTGCCATTCTTCTGCTGCGAATCCGGCTTTGTGGGCCGTTCCTTGGGCTGTTCCGCGTATACCCGCTAGATTGGCATCGGTGCGCATGATCTGTTCGACCATCGCCCGCATTTGTTCTTTCGCTGCATGGGAAAACACGGGATTGACTCCAGCTGCATTGGCAAATCCCCGTTCGAACTTGGTTTCAATGCAGTCAATTTCTTTATCACCCTGCGTGTTCATGGTCTTTATCATTCCTTGTCGAGCTTTCAGTTACAGAAACCACCTGGGCCAAGCCGCCAAAGCTGGACACCCAGGCATGGAGTTCCTTTTCGCTGGTGGTGGTGACGGTCAGGATGATGCCGCCATCATCCTGGTCACGGATCACCTGATCTTCGCTCCACATGCGATCACGGACATAGTCGGCGACCGGTGCCGCAACCCGTACCTGAAACCGGCGGGGATCGTGCCAATCCAACCCGAAGGCCCGGGCGGTGGCGTCGGCCGCGTTGAAGCGGAAATATTCCCCCGTCAGGTCAACCGTGACGATGCGATGCAACGAAAATGTGGTCGTGCGATCAGCCAGCAGGGAACCATCGGCCAGCCGATATCCCTGCACATACAAGGTTCCGTTTGTCGCCAGGATGCGGCCGGGGGCGTACCGGTGCAGCCGCACATCCCCCCGCCCTTGCGCACGATAATGCACCGCGCAGACCTGCCGGTTTTCAATTGCTTGGCGCAGGGTGGAGATTGTCGGCAGGTGCGGGCCATAATCAATGCAGCCTTTGGGGCGGAAATAGATGCCCCCGCGGGGTGAATGGCGCTGCTGTCCCTCTGCCAGTTGCAGCGCCAGCGACATCAGGCTCTGATCGATCCGCTCTGCAATTGCCGCCGGCAGAAAGGACGCGCCAATTTCCCGGCAGAGCGCCAGATAGTCCAGCTCCTCAAAAGAAAAGCCAAACGTCTTTGCCTGCGTCAGCGAGCGGAGCCGATAATAGCGTCGCCGCCCTTCCAGGCCGCTTTCAATTTCGACATCCTTGCCAAGGTGCCGCTCAACCACGCCGATAAGCCGTGCCACCGTTTGTGGGGAGCAGCCAAGGTCGCGTGCAAGATCGCCTTGAAAGTGCTTGCGGTGCCCCAGGGTCAGCCGCTGATACAGAACCAGCAACTTGTCCCGTGGCAAGGCGTCGGTTTTCTTGCGTGGCATGGTTGTGCGCGCCCGGGATGTCCGTCCGTAAGGCCGCTTAACCCTGGCGGGTTGTGGTTCCGCCATCCTTCCGATCATCCACCTTTTCGGCTACAATATGGTTGCGGGCGAACTGGCTTGCGCCATAGAGGGCGAGGCCGGTCACCACAAGCCATCCAACAACTCTGCACATCTGGTTCTCCATTTTTGGCTACGAGATTGCCTGAACCTCGCCACCAGAGTGAAAGCCATTCACCCCCCCAGATTCTGACAGGCATCCGCAGATTTTTTCCGCCTCATCCTTTTGGGGTAGCTTATCGTCTGTCGGATGGCTTGCATAGATTGATAATTGCAGCCGCATGGGAATCAGCGTCCTCTTGGTAGGGCAGGCTGATCAAGTGTCGCGGGGCGGGGGATGAGGCGCGGGCGTAGCATGTTTGCCGCTTAGCGCATTGTCGCTTTCTTGGCGACATGTAATGAAAAAGGTTCCCGACACCACCGGTGACGGGAACCCCTTGAAAAATCTGGTGGGCTCGGAGGGACTCGAACTCCCAACCAGACCGTTATGAGCGGCATTTTCCAAGATTTTGCACGAACGGCCACGAACACATAAGAACGCCAGAAAACATAATATTTTCAGACATATATGGCACTTATCGGCCAACCACGATCTTTGACGAACATCAGCATAGAACGCCGTTCAAAATCAATCTTGCACTTACAGAGCACTTACGGCAGGCTCGTGCCGTTGCAGTTAAACGGGGATTCGCCGTGCAAGGTTTGCTGGGTTTGCCGCTGATCAAAAGCCTGAAACCGGCTGATCGGCCCTATGAAGTCCGGGATACCCGCCTGAAGGGTTTGCTGCTGCGGGTACAGCCCAGCGGGGCGATGACCTACTACGTCGAATATGCGCGCGGCAAACGGATGAGCCTGGGGCGTACCAGCGTCGTCACCCCGCAGCAGGCCCGTGACCAGGCGAAGGACATCCTGGGTTCCGCCTTCCAGGGCAAGGACCCGGCGGCAGAGGTGGCCAAGCCCGCCCAGGGACACACATTCGGCAGTTTCGTGGACGGGGAATATGGAAGTTGGGCCATTGCCAATGTCCGCACCCACAAGGGAACCCTCCGGCGGCTGAACACCAGCTTTGCCGAGTTCCGCCCCCTGAAGCTCAGCGAGATCACCCCATTGCTGGTGGAGCGCTGG
Organism: Niveispirillum sp. BGYR6; assembly: GCF_027568365.1. Taxonomy (NCBI): domain Bacteria; kingdom Pseudomonadati; phylum Pseudomonadota; class Alphaproteobacteria; order Rhodospirillales; family Azospirillaceae; genus Niveispirillum; species Niveispirillum sp. BGYR6. The sequence goes on from NZ_JANLNL010000017.1 coordinate 59,209, forward strand.
CGGTCGGAACGCCTGAAGGCCGGCACCAAGCCATCGACCGTAAACCGCGACTTGGACGACCTGAAATCATCGCTGGGGAAGGCCCAGCAGTGGGGCTTTATCGAAAGTCACCCCATCGAAAAGGTGAAGCGCACCCGCGTGGATGACCGGGCCACGGTGCGCTTCCTGACCGATGATGAGCATAAGCGCCTGCTGACCGCGCTGGACGACCGGGAGGAGCGGTTACGCACGGGCCGGGACAGCGCCAATGCATGGCGGGCCGTGCGCAAATATCCCCTGCTGCCGGACCTGCGGGCCGCGCCCTATGCCGATCATCTAAAACCCATGGTGCTGGTCTCCCTGCACACAGGGCTTCGCTATGGGGAACTGGCGAACCTGACTTGGGATGATGTGCATCTGGACCGCGCCATCCTGACCATCCATGGCTTCAAGGCCAAAAGCCAGAAGACCCGTCACATCCCCCTGAACAGCACCGCCATGGAGGTTCTGGCCGCCTGGAACACCCAGCGGATGGAAACCAGCCCCCTTGTCTTCCCCAGCCGCGACGGTAGCCCCTTCGACAATGTGCGCAGCTCGTGGGAGGAGGTGTTGAAGGACGCCGGCATCACGAAATTCCGCTGGCACGACATGCGCCACACCTTCGCATCCTGGCTAGTCATGCGCGGCGTGGACCTGAACACCGTCCGGGAGTTGCTGGGGCATTCCGATTATCAGATGACATTACGCTATGCCCATTTGGCCCCGGAGCATAAGGCGGCTGTGGCACGGTTGGTTGGGTGAGTGGGGGGGGCGATATGAGCCATATTTCCGATGAGCTTTGGGCGCGCATCGCACGCAGCACGGGGGGAGGGCCGGAGCTTCGGAGGCAGCAGAAATTTAGTCAGATTCTTTCATTTATTTCTGAAAACTACAAATTTATGATTAAGGTTAGAATATGTTCTGAAAATAATCTCGGAGAACATAGTTTTATTCTGAATAAAGTCCAACAATGCAACAAACTACTCGATTTGATTCACTGGAGTAGGATCAGGGAGCTTGCCAAACACTTTCTCCCTCCAATCCCCATAGGCTTCAAGGAAGTGGAGACGAGCCTTGTAGTCCAATTGTGTCTTTGGAGGGAAAAAACGCGTGAACGCGTGCGCAGCTATGATCGACACCTGAACCAATTCCTGAATGCAGCCCTCTAAGAGACTTGGCACCAGCATTGGCCCCATGTGGGCGTCAGCAGTAGGATTTGGTCGAAGCATCGCGAACCCAGCAAATGTCGGATGGCCGCAAAGGTTGCAAAGGCGCTTATAGTGAGCGTCGCGATTCTTTCTCTTAAATCCGTCTCGCTTGTCTAGGGCCTTGCGAACTATATTGGGGCCGAAGAGCTTCAACCGCTTATCTTCAGTGGTCTCTTTCCACTGACGTACCAGTTTCGCGTCGGTCCGAAGGTAATCGAGCAGCCATCCGCTCTCCAGAATATAGCGGATCTGCAGACCCGATGACTGGTAGTAGCCGCTGAGCAGGAGTTTCATGGCCGAGGCCATAGAATTAAAGAGGCTGGCTCCGATCAGTGCCACAATCAACTGGTCCTCGCTCATGTCCAATGTGTTCACGCGAACATATTGGAGAGCATCCATGCATTGCTCGATCATCGAGACGTGTAGCGACATGTCCTTACTACCTTCGATGAGCGCGATGGATTTGACACAAAGGGCTTCTTCCTCTGCATGCAGGAGGGATAAGTTTTTGGGGATCGCAGGCATACCACTCCTTGTCATATGATTTTTCTATAATTTTATATATTTTCGTACATATTACATCACTTTTCCCGCTCGGCTATAACAGCTCACGGCCCCGCATTCTCAGGCGGATCAGCCCCCATATCCGGTGTCTGTTTTCGGTGAAGATTTTCATTGTCTCAAAATCTGCACCCGTGGGACTGATCACCGGCCCGAAATAGTCATTGAGCCACACGATCAGCCGGATTTGGGGCGGTAGGACCTGTATGGCATGCAGCAGGCCCTGCAGCGTCTCCGCCTGCGCCCAACCACCGACCACGATGGAATGCACTTTTATGGTCCAGCCCTCTTTCAGGAGCGTTGTTACCGTCTCCGGTGACGTCAGCCATTCCCCCATGGCCAGATACGAACTCGGGCCGGTATCAATCACCACGTCCCCTTGATGGGCGCGGATAGCGTCGGTCAGGGTGGCCATGTCCGCGCCGACCACCGCCGCCCCTGACTGGAGGGTGTTGGAAAAGCTGTTATTCAGCCCATCCGCGTCCACGGCCAAAACCTGGCTGGGAAACGCCCACTTTTCTCTCAGGTATTGGGTGAGGAACGTCGCCACCAGGGACTTGCCAATTCCGCCCTTGCTCTGAAACACCACATGCACTTCCCACATTTTCATGTCCCTATCAGTAGAGGTTGGTTGGATCGACCCTGCCCGCCGGGCCGAATGCCGGGCCGGTTGGGACCGGCTTAGGCGTGACGGGCGGCGGCGAGATCGTTGATGGTGGGGGAGCCGGCGGCGGTGGCACGACCGGTTGCCCGCGCGATGGCGGTACAAAGGGCGGCATCACCCTCTCGACCAGATACTGCCGCACATAGATCTGGAACTGGCGCAGCCCCAAGGGCAGATGCGGCGCGAATTGGCGATAGACGGTCGATATCGACCAGCCTTTCTCCAACTCCGCCATGATGGCATCGCGGCGGGCCAGGAACGCCACCCTGCCCGCCGTCAATTGTCGTCTTGCTGTCATGTAATCACCTCTGGCTTACCGATACGAATCGGCAAGAACAGTCGGTAACGTAAAATCACATCGGCGCGAATAGTCTAAAAAATACTCAGAACGAACACGAACATAGACGAACAATAATACATACTTCAGACTAATATGTAAGCGTCAGCCGATGCCCGTCTTGCGGAACGTCTGATAACTGAGATTCTGCCGCCCCCTGATTTGGTGGTGGCGGATGGTGGGAATTTTGGAAATGGACGGTCTTGGGAGTGCTCGTAAGA
>NZ_JANLNL010000018.1:0-38559 GCF_027568365.1 Niveispirillum sp. BGYR6
CGACGGAACAAGCGACGCGATCGTCACCATCTCAAGTTCCGTCTGTTGGGGCGTCTGGGGCTTAAGCATAAACACAGTGAATCAAAAACCCCCGCCATAGGCGAGGGCTTTGTCAGCAGTCTGTAATGGGGGCTTTACAGCCCCCATTTGTGTCGTGGGTTCACTGGACGAATACCCAGCCTGAATCAGCCCGCGTGAATTTCATTTCCGTCGTCCCTCCCGCGTTGTTGAGCCAAGGTCCATCAACGCGAAGCGTAACCGTACAGGCGAAGACGGCGCTTCCATTCACCTTGGCACAACTCAGTTTTTTGAATTCACGCAACACGATCTGCTTTCCACCTCCGGCTGATCTGGTCGCCTCATTCGCCTTGTCGAACTGGGTCTGGATCGCATGGCGCATGTCGTCCTCCCCCGGTTCACCGTTGCCGCACCCTGCCATCATCAGCAGCGGCACCAGGGCCAGTGCCCGGGAATATTTTAGGATACTGCTCATTTCATCTCCTTGATTCGCTGTAAAATTGAACCGCCCGCGCACGTTCTCCTGGTCAGATTCACCGTCAGGGCCGTCGGCAAGTTGTAAATACAGGGGGCGAAAGGCCAACCCCGGCTGAAGGGGCTGGGATATGCCTCAATCAGCCGAACGAATGGCCGCACGCCTTGAGGTTCTTCACGAACTCATCGTAGATCGTCTCCACAAGGTCCTCGTGAAGACCGGAAACAAGGGTTTCGCGCCGAGATCCATAAATCAGGTAGATGCAATAGCCATATTGGCGCACGAAGTCCGCATTGGCGATTTGGCTGGCATTTTGGGTGCCGGCAACGAAGGCCCCAGCCGCACCGGAACCATAGTAGACGGCCGATGATGTTCCCTTTGGCGGGGTGGTCAAGCCCCATCCAATAGACCGGACATGGCCAACGTCGAAAACCTTCTTTGCCTTCGGGATGGAGATCCGGTTGGAGTCGATCTCAATTCGGGTAGTTGCGATATGCTTACCTGGCTTAAAGAGCAGCCAAAGAATATAGTATACGCCCACCAAAGACATGATCGTTGAAAGAAAAGCCAGACCAGAATATGGCGATGCTGTCGAGGCTACGACGATCGGCAGAATGATCAGAAAAATCATGGAAAGAAAGATTTTTCCCCTCCTTGGCTGCTTGATGAATACGTCCATGAAAATCCGGTCACCTTCCTTTGTAGTCTTGTAATCATAGGTCGGCTCAATGGCCTGCGGCGTGCGGGCGGAATCGGGCATCTGATGCATCCTTGGGATGGGTTTCTGAGGGCTGGTGGTCGCGGCTGCGCACCGATCAGCCGGAATAGGTCCAGTCCAGACCCAGGTCGCTGGTGGCGAGTAACAGGCGACCTTCGCCCTGGCCGTACATCAGGTAATGGGTCAGGGGATTGACCCCGGCGGCCTTCAGGTCGGCATTGGCGTCCAGGTAGGCGCTCACGTCCAGATAGGCGGACGGGTCGCGGCCCTCGCGCCAGCCATAGTTCATGAAATGGGTCCAGGCATCCATGCCGGCGGCCTTCACGTCGGCGTTCTTGGTCAGGTAGTAGACACTGTCGAAGAGCGGCGTCAGGGAACGGCCTTCGGCCTTGCCGTAAGCGAGGTAATGGTCGTAGCCGCTGCGCAGCCCGCCACTGGCGACGGCCGCCGCCACGTCCGGATTCATGGCCAGATAACCGACTTCGTCATAGAGCGGGTTGGCCCGGGCGTCGACCGCCATGCGGCCTTCGGCCTGCCCCCACTGCTGCCAATGGGCGAAGCCGCTGGACAGCCAGCCCTGGGTGATGGCAGCCGCCACGTCCGGGTTCTTGGCCAGGTAGAAGGTTTCGTCGAACCCGCCGCCCAGCTTCACGTCGGCGTTCAGCCACAGGCCGACCTTGCCGCCGTCATTGAATGCCAGGAATTCCGTACCCAGGTAGGTGTCGGAACCTTCCGGACCCACAACCTTCAGGCTGCCGTCAGCCTGGTGGGCGATGGAGTAGCTGGAGCGCGGGCCGAACAAGCCGGCCACATCGATGCCGGTCCCGCCGTCGACATAGTCGTTGCCGGCCCCCGCGACGACCCGATCGTTGCCGGCGCCCAGGAACAGGCGGTCGTCGCCGGCCCCGCCCCAGATGCTGTCGTTGCCCGCTCCGCCGCTGATCTCGTTGGCCGCCGAATTGCCGTTGATCCGGTCGTCGCCGCTGCCGGCCCGGACGTTCTCGATGGTCCCGACGATGCCGAGGTTGTTTTCGCCGGTATAGAGTTGCGCGGCGTTCTGAGCGCTCTGGTAGATGGTAGCGGTGTTGACCAGCTTCTCGGCGACGGTGACCCGAAGGTTGATGCTCGACAGGCTGTTGGGGGTCAGGTCGATGGACGAACGCATGGTCGAGGCGGAGAGGTTGATCATGTCGCTGCCGCCGGCGTCGTAGATCGTCGTGCGGAAGGCCGTATCCTGGGCCCAGGTGTAGGTGTTGTTGCCGGCGTTGGTCGTGGTGTTGGCGCCGTAGAGGTGCTGGATGGCCAGCACGTCGAGGAGCTTCAGGTTGCTGTCGTCGATCATCAGGGCGGTGCCGTTGGCGGTCCAGCCGTAGGTATTCTTGCCTACGTCGTCATAGGCCATGACGGTCAGCGCCTTGACCTGGTAGTCGGCGGCCAGCGAGATGTCGTTGCCAAACGGATGGGAGAGGCCCAAGGCATGCCCGATCTCGTGTACGACGACATGGGCGATGGCGTTGTACTCGGCCGTCGTCACAGTGCCGTCGGCCTGCATGCGGTTCAGCCAGGTATTGTCGATGCGGACGTCGCCGGCATAGGGGGTGTAGGTGATGGAGGACACCTTGCCGGCGGCGTCCTGGGTGTAGGAGACGGATCCGGGGTAGGCACCCAGGCCGACGGCGGGGGCTTCGGCGGCGGAGAAGGTATCCGTGCCGAAGGACAGGGTCTTGCCGGTGTTCGCGGCCGTCTCGGTGAAAGTGACGTTGGCGACGGCAGCCCATTTCGCCAGCTGCTCGACGACGATCTGCTTCTCGATGGCGTTCATCGGCCGGAAGCCGCTGATGCCGACGAAGCCGCCGACGCCGGCGGCCTGGGCGAAGTTGTAGTTGAGCGCAACGCCCGTGCCGACGCCGACGGTCGAGTTCAGCGCCTCCAGGTAGGTCATGCCCTTGCCGGCCGATGCGTCGAAGTTCCAGCGAGCAGCGCCGGTCGCGAAGTTGCCGGCGCTGTCGGTGTCGCTGCGATAGGCCAGCAGGGCCCGCAGGTCGACGGTGGACAGGTCGTAGGCGGAAACGCCGGGGATCGTCGTGGTCAGGGCGGTCGCGGCCTGGGGTTCATCGTCGGACTTGACCCACCCGGCGCAGCAAGGGCAGCCGACGGCATGGAGTTCCAACGGCACGATGTACGTGTCGGGCATCTTGTCTCCTCGTGATGACAAGCGCACCTATCCCGCCCCGGCTGGCGCCGGGCGGCTGAGAACGCGAGCACGAGGACACGCGCCCCAACGGTTTTCCCGAAAGGGTCTTGTATGCCGAAGGGCCACCCGACAGAGCGGGATAACCTCGTGTTCGCGCAGGCTGCGCACCATCGTCGGGTTCTCAGGCCTTCAGATAGCGGTGCTATTATGCCATGACGGCTTTCGGAGAGGGAACAGATTTTCACATGGGGCAGGTCAAATGGCTAACATCTCAGGGACCGCATGTGCACATAGGGCCCATAATTCAGCACCTCGTTAACCATCTGCAGCGATTCACGACCTGCCGATATAGGGGGCACTCATCGTCCAATTAACGGTGAATAGGATCATGTCAGCGGGCACTACATCAGAACCGCCCACACTACCTCGAGCCGCACATGTGTCGGAGGTAACGATCATCCCTGCTCGATGCGATCGCAGAGTTCTCGAAGCTTCTCTGCGATAGATGCGGGAATCGGCACTTCGCCGTTCTCATATCGGGAAATTTGTCGAAGTCGTTTGCCTAGATCTAAAGCCAGATCTTCCTGCGTACGCCCTAACCGGCGGCGGAGTTCACGGAACTCCTCCTTCGGCATCGCACCATCGACCTTCAAAGACAGTATCTCATGCGCCCTGCGCACACGCGTTTCGACAGCCTCACTAAGTCCTTGTTCTAAAAGGACTTCCTTGAGCAGCTGGCTCGCCTCTGAAATGCCATCCCAGTTCGGCCGCGCCATCTGCTTTTCCCCGTCGAATTCTAGAACGCCGCACCATATCCAAATTTCGCACAATCACAACAGCGAAGCCTTGACAACAATAATGACGCGTCTTATTTATGACGTGTCATCAACGCACCGAGGTTTCCATCATGCTGTTCCACCAACCACCTGTAGCTCTACCAAGACCGGTGACCGACCTCATGGCGCGGACGATCAAGCGCCTCCGCCATCTGCCTGTGCACCCGGATCCCATCGTACCGTCGAAATATCTGCGCCCATATGGGGTCATCATGTCTGCGGTGCGTAGCGACGGGCAGCTCTTGGAGACGGCAGTGAGCGAAGCCCTGAAGGCATCGCCGCGCCTGATCGTCCTTCGCACGCCAGCCATCTACATTCCGGCCGAGGTTGACCAGTTCGTCAACAGTGCAGCGGGCAAGGCCGCAATCCTGCAATCAGATCTGCATTACGAGCACGGTAAAGGCCGCAAGGTCACCCCCGACATCGTCGTTGTGGATCAGGATCGGGAAGCCATCGATATCCTCGAGTTAAAACGCGGTATGGCCAAAACCGACGCTGGAAAGACCCGCCAAACCGAGCGAGACCTGCGTTGTCAGAGGCTCGTGGCAAAGAGCTTCGCCAAGGAGACGCTGAATATCGACGTCACAACGACGACCGCCTGCGTGTGCGCCATTCACGGTTTTTCGGCGGTTTCGCCAGACCTCCAGGTTAGCCTGGGCGAATTGGAGGTACGTTACGGCGTCGATTTGCGGAGCGTCGTCGAACGTACCTACAAGGAGTTCGGTCGCCAGCTGAGCGAATTGCTGTCCGAACAGGCACTTGAAGATGATCTGCCGAATCTGATGGAAAGCTTCGAACTCATCGAGCCTGCTTCCAGCTCCGTATACTGATCGTCTCCAGTTTCATCTCATCCTATCGTGAACCCTTACTCGAGTTCTGCATCACATCGCTGGCCGCCGTGATCGTCCTGAAAACCCAGAAAAGGAAAGGATTTGATCCCCCTGAGCGCCGCCTTGCGTCACATTCAGGAACTCGGTCGCCTGCACCCACTGTTGTGCACGCCTTCTGGTCCGTGACCTTCACCCTCACGGCCCCCTTCTCCGCATAGAGCAATCTTCGTCGCCCCTGGAAGCCGGCCACCGCCTTCCCCGTGCCCGCATTATCAGGCGTGCGCCCCTATGCCCATCCACATCGCCTGCCGACCATTCATCGGCAGGAACACCCCCCCTTTGCCTGTTAAGAGGCCAAACATGACCCATACTGCTGACAAGGCCCCGACCACCCTGGCCGTGGCCGCCAAACAATACAACGCCCGCGTTGCCGCTTCCCTCGAAATTGAGCAGGCCCCACGACCGTCCCCGACAGTCACGACCGGCGACTGCGCCGCCGCGTGGGCGCTGTTGGATCGCGGCCTGGCCGCATCCCCGCAGATCGCGGACGCCCTTGACAAGGGCGGCTGCCTCATCATTGTTGAGGTGCCCGGACTGGACTGGGTTCGCCCTGTCCGCGAAACGCTGAAGCTCTACCTTTCCGGCCCCACGGAAATGGATGACGCGCAGTTCACCGCAATGCTGGAGACCTTGGCTCTTGCTGATGACGAGGAAACGCCGCTACCGGAAGTACCCGAGTGCCTCTCGCCCCCGGAGTGGGTATGGTTCAGCGGTTCGGACGAGAAGGATAAGCACTGGGCTCCGCACGACATTGATTCTATGACCACGGCGTTGGGCAATGGCAAGGGCGTCATCGTGCTGACCGCTCGGCTGGATAGCATGCCGGCATCCGTCAGACATGCTGCGGATCACCATCTGACACTTCCGACGCTGGACGGCGCTGCAATGACGGTGGCCGCACACGTGCTGACGGGTCACCATCCCTCCATCACCATCAATGATCGCCTCTGCGGCTACCTAAACCCCGATATCCTCCGCATGTCACGGCGGCCGGGCGAAGATGGCGATAACTGGCTTCAGCGTCTCCGGTCTTTTGCAAACCGCGCATCGCACGCCACCCCGTATGACGGCCCCAAGTTGGTCGATCTTCATGGAATGGATGACGCGAAGGCGTGGGGCCTTAACCTCGTCCAAGATATTAAGGAGTACCTGGCCGGACGCTTGCCCTGGCAGGAAGTTGACAGGGGGTGCCTGTTGGCTGGCCCCACCGGCACTGGCAAGACGTCGTTCGCGCGTATCTTGGCGGGGACAGCCGGGCTGCCGCTGGTGACCGGATCGCATAGCGAATGGCAGGCGGCCGGGCACCTTGGTCTGATGCTGGCGGCAATGCGCCGGACGTTTGAACAGGCACGGGCGCAGGCCCCCTGCATCCTGTTCATTGATGAGATTGACGCCTTCCAGGACCGGCGATTCCTGCGGAGCAATCAGAGGGATTATAGTATTCAGGTCGTCAATGCCCTTCTTGAGGCGACCGACGGAACCCTTGCCAGGGAAGGGGTTGTACTGCTGGCGGCGGCCAACAGCTTGTCGATCGATCCGGCCCTGGTCCGGCCTGGGCGGCTCGATCGGGTGATCATGGTGTCCCTGCCTGACGATCAAGCATTAGCCGGAATCCTGCGCCAGCACCTTGGTCCCGATCATCTCCCCGGTGTTGACCTCCTTCCCTATGTGGCGGGCATGGTCGCATCCGGCGCTGAAGCCGAGCTTTGGGCTCGTGACGCCAAGCGTGAGACCCGTCGCGCCGGGCGACCGATGACCCCTGACGACCTGCTGGCTCATATCCCTCGTCCTGAAACCGTTTCCCCCGATCTGCATTTCAGGGTCGCGGTGCATGAGGCTGGTCATGCAATCGCCGCCGCCATCGAGCGGCCGGGTAAGATCCAGATCGTCAAGGTTCAGGGCGAACATGCCGGCGTTCGGTTCGAACTGGGCCAGTTCGACACCGAGGCCGATGCCCATGCCCATATCCGCATCCTGCTGGCGGGTCGCGCGGCGGAAGAGGTCCGCCTGGGAGCCCCAGGTTTCGGGTCCGGCGGTCCCGCGCACAGCGATCTTGCGCGCGCCACCACCCTGGCAGCCGCCATGTTGGCGGGCCATGGGTTCGGTGACCGACTGCTTTGGCTGGGCAACGCCGTCCCCGAGAATACCCACTCGTTCTTGTCTGCTCACCCCTCCTTGGCGCAACAGGTCGGTCGCATGCTGGCCGAGGAATATGAACGGGTATTGGCGCTTCTTCGACCGCGCCTGCCGGTCATCGACAAGGTGGCCTCCATCCTGGTCGAATTTGGAAGTCTGACGGGTCCGGAGTTGGAAGAACTTATCGCGGCCATGCCCATCAGCACCGAATTGGCCCCCTGATGCGTGGTTATCGTGGGGGCCCATTCACCCCAGTGGGGCGATATCTGCGCCATGCCGATAATGATGGTAAAGGGGTGGTGCATATGGGCCGGTAGCCGGCTACCGACAAGTGATAACATTCGAATAGAGGTTCCGGGCCCCCCGACGAGCCCCTATTCAATAGGTGCGCCATAGATGGTTGGATATCGGCACCGCGCCAAGACCCAATCCAACATGTGCAAGACGCACACATGGATTGCGATCCTTCGGCGTCAGATAAAGGGTGGGCTGTATCAGAAGGCTGGAGCAAATGGCCTGGGGAGAGGGCGCATTGTGCGCCCTATGATCAAGGTGCAACGATGTCCAAGCCCCCATCCCCAACCGACAGACACCTCACCAAGCGGGCTTCACGGCTCGTCCTGGAAGCCTGCAACGACAATGGCGACCAGACCGTCAACATCGAAGCCACTTTATCGCAGCTGGCGCGCCAGTTGGGCCAGTTGCTGGCGCGTCAGCATTTCCAAGCGCTTGCAGCCAACACGGCCATCAAGCCGGATACCCTGCTCCCTTGACAAACTGTCAGCAGCGTCACCCGCCCCACCATTGACATCGCCCGACCAAACAGGTTGGATTTCGTATCCTGGAGTGCCTGCATGCGTGCCGCCATCTACGCCAGATATTCGTCCGACCAACAAAGCGCGTCCTCCATCGAGGACCAGATCAGGATTTGTCGGGAGCGGGCGCTTCGGCAGGGCTGGAAAGTCGCCGGCTGCTACAAGGACGCAGCGACTTCCGGTGCGTCCATGGTGGGACGGGCCGGCATTCAGGCGCTGCTTCGCGACGCCCAGTCCGGCGCGATCGACATCGTGCTGGCCGAGGCCCTGGACAGACTGTCCCGCGACCAGGCCGACATCGCGATCCTTCACCGTCAGCTCACCTTCCTCGGCATCAAGATCGTCACGCTGGCTGACGACGAAATCAACGAAATGCACATCGGCCTGAAGGGGACGATGAACGCCTTGTTCCTCAAGGACCTTGCCGCAAAGACCCACCGCGGCCTGCGTGGCCGTGTCGAGAAGGGTAAAGCGGGCGGCGGGCTTTGCTATGGCTATGACGTGATCCGGCAGTTCGACGCCCATGGCGAACCCATCAGGGGAGATCGCCGGATCAACGATGCCGAGGCCAGCGTCGTGCGGCGCATCTTCCGGGAATTCGCCGACGGTGTCAGCCCACGCAGTATTGCCGGCAAACTGAATGCGGAGGGTGTTCCTGGGCCAGCAGGAAACATCTGGGGCGACACAACCATCAGAGGCCATGTCGTCCGGGGCACCGGTATCCTCAATAACGAGCTTTATATCGGGATGCTGGTCTGGAACAAGCTCTGCTACCGTAAAGACCCGTCTACCGGCAAGCGTGTGCCCAAGCTCAACCCCGAAAGCGAGTGGATCCGCACCGGTGTGCCAGAATTGCGGATCATCGACGATGAATTGTGGCTTGCCGTGCGCCGGCGCCAGGAGGCGTTGTCCATCAAGCATGAGACCAGCATCGCCGCCACCCGGGAGGCCCATGCCAACCGGCTGACCAGCACCCGCCGGCCCGACACCTTGCTGTCCGGCCTGCTGCAATGCGGATGCTGCGGTTACAGGTACAATGTCGTCTTCCGCGGCCGCTATGGCTGCGCCAATCATTACCGGCGCGGCGCCTGCGGCAATGGCCATACGATCAAGCGGCTGGAGATCGAGGCGCGCGTCCTGGACGGACTGCGGCACAAGCTGGTGACCCCCGAAAGGGTGACCGAGGCCCTTGAAGGCTACATGGAGGAGGCCGACCGGCAGAACCGGGATCTGCGCGGACGCCAGGAGCAGGAACGCCAGGCCCTGATCGCCGTGGAGCGGCGCGTCGCCGCCATCCTCACGGCCATCGAGGAGAACCCCAGGCAGAAATCCCTGATCGCCCGGCTGGAGGAGTTGGAGTGCCAAGAGGCCGAGCTGCGGGCCAAACTAGCCGCCATGCCCATCATCCCCGCCCTGGACCTGCCGACCGATATCGCCGACCAGTACCAGGCGATGATCGCTCGGCTGGAGGAGAACCTGACCGACCCCGATCAGTGCGCCGCGGCGATGGGAACGATCCGGTCCCTGATCACGGGCGTGGTGCTGGAACCCGGCACCCGCCCTGGCGAGGTACGTGCCCTTCTGCGAGGTGCATTATCAGGGCTTATAAAAGCGACAACCGGCAGAGAATTACCTCTGCCGGTTGTCATACCATCGGTGGATGCGGGGACAGGATTTGAACCTGTGACCTTCAGGTTATGAGCCTGACGAGCTACCGGGCTGCTCCACCCCGCGTCAGCTTGATTTACCTAGCTTTTTACCAACTCTCACCAACTCCATCAAGACAAGTGCCCTAGATTCTGCCCTAGAGTTTTGCCCTAATTCCTCAATCTGGCACCAAAGTGCCCTAACGAGGAGCCAGCATGTAGCACGCCGCCCCATCGAAAGCGACGCAAAATTCAGCGAGTGGCCATTGATACATAAAAAAACCATCGTCACTCATCCCTGCGCAAGGAAAGGGCTTTCGTAAGGGGATTGATGGAAGCAGAAAATATAGGGCCGAAATCACCTGTATAGGAACCGTGCAGGATAGCTCGCCATACATAAAGCAATCCCTGCGCCTTTCATGGGATGCCTTTAATCGCTTGGCGACGCACAGTACAGGTTTTGCAGGTGCCCGCAAGTCGGGAGGCGACAATGCCATCTAAGCTCATCCGCCCCGCCCATGCGGCAGAAGCCAATGAGCTCCAAATAGGGCAAGTCATAATGCTGCTTGCCACACCTAAGGCTATCCGACGCCTGATTATCGGCTTGATGGGAAGTGACTTAGCGGTTCCAGCAGTGTATAAAAAATTCCAACACTCTGCAATATTGTACACTTGGATGGATCATCGTGGACATCGGCTTTGTTGATCTCGACATACTGCTCACACGAATTCGCCACGCGCCATCAAAGGAATATTTCCTAGATTCCATAAAATCGTATAAGGCTGGCGCACTGCGATCTTCACTGACCTCCGCTTGGGTTGCACTTGTTTATGACTTGATCGCTAAGTATCGCGAACTAAGCGCTCTTGGTGATGCTGCTGCTACTAGCTTTATTCACTCTTGGGACACTGCCACGGCTGCAAATGACATACCCAAACTGCTTAGTCTCGAAGCTTCCATCATTGACGATGCGACGAAGAACACGCAGTTGGTAAATCGCATTGCCGGAACACATCTTCTACGTCTACGCGAGGATAGGCACCTCTGCGCTCATCCTGCTTTTTCAGCCGAGGCGGAGTTATTCAAGCCATCACCAGAATTGGTGAGGCTCCACCTCGTCAATGTTGTCGATCTCGTTCTGTCGCAAGAACCCCTTCAGGGCAAAGCAATCTCTGACCAGTTTGATGCGGATGTGCAGTCGCCCGGCTTTCCGACCGCTCACGCCCGTGTTCTTGATTATGTTGAGCAACGATACCTTAACCGCATCCGTGCGCATAACATCCGGAATTTTGGAACAGTATTAGCGAAGTCCCTTTTAAAGGGTGTGCCACCGCAATGGGAAATATGGCACGATAAAATTGTTTCATCTTTAGTGGCTGTGCGCGATCGCTCTCCATCGGCATGGCCAGATGTTTTGTCAGCAATAATTAGAGTGATTGATAATATTGAACCCGACAACCGACTGCGTGTTATTGCTTTCCTCTCTGCTTTTCCAGATTTTTGGACATTACTATAGCCTGCAACTCAGACAGCTATCCAAGAAACAGCCAACAATATTGATCCCACCTCACTGCAGAACTATCGTGTAGTAGGAGGTTTGAACCTACCGCAGCTTCGCTCAGCTCTACCTAGAGTCGTGGAAGGACTCTCTGCGGCACAATTAAAAGAGGCAGTAAAAATGCAGCCCATCGCAGAATTTTGGCCACGCGCCGTCGAAATCTACCAAGGCTCCGGTAGTTTTCGAGGATCAGAAGCAAATTTCCGTGACTTAGTGATGCCATTTGTAGGCCACTTAAGCAGCTCACAGTATGATCAGCTTCTCGATGCGATAATTGCGAATGGACAAAATCTGAGTGCTGCCGAGACTGGCAACTTGTTGCTTAATATTCTGCGCAACACAGCGGCGTCCAATCGACCTACACACGATGCAAGGAACCGTTTCTATAATCGCCTTCGAAGAGTATATAGTCGGGAAAATTATGCAGAAGTCTTCGATCTTTTCCAAGAAGATGGTTGGAAAACACCTCCAACGCAAGGTGATGATGAATAATATAGAAATATCTGCGCTCTTTGGAAAATCTCTAGAGCGTCATGGAGCACTGCATTGCGATCATTTTCTCTAACGAGACATCCTCTCTGCGACACATATTGGAGTGTAAAATGCAGGAGATAAAATCAATCATAGTTGGGAACGATGTCTACAGCTCCGCCCAGTTCAAGCGTTTCTCAAAGACGCGACAAATGGAGTTGATGATTGAATGGTTCGGGCAACGCTACGAGGACCCCGTGCATCGCCTTCCCTATAATTCGAGGGAGGGTGGCTACCAGTGGATCAACGGGGGCCCATACTCAGCAGCGGAAGTGCTGGGAGATCAATTTGGAAACATAGCAAAGACATCAGCCATTGAGGCGGCGGTCGCGGAGATCGAAACTGAAGGCTATGAGTGGAGCCCTATGCCTGACTTGGAAGATGATGGCATATACTCATTAGATGAGCCGTTTCCTGATTTATCGAAATTTGATTACGATGACGATGAAGAGCAAACGTCCATGCGCGACGATGTCACCCAATTACGCCAAGAAATGCTTGGAAAATTAGATAGGCTTGAAACCCTCATCCTAGCCGGGTTACCAGCGAGCAGCGGTGGGATCGGCCATAACAATCCCCCAGAAAAAATCGATGAGGCGCCTGCTAGCGCGGTAGATTTAGTGCGAAGCCTAGAGGCTATACGAATACTTCGCACTCAATCTAGTACAGATAATCCAGATGTTACTCAAGTGGCAGCCAGTATTTCTGAAATCCGTAAAGTCACTATCACAGTAGGCCATTGGCTGAAGGAGCGTGCTAATTCGGCGGTGGATACGGTAATTGGGTCGATAGTGCCTGCCGGACTTGGCGCCACACTTGTCGCCTATGGCAAACAACTTTGGACGGCACTTGAAAGCGCCTCCACTTCAGCGCTTGAATGGTTGAGCGCAATAACATCGATGCTTTGATGCTCCGCTCAGCGGCGACCTGCTGCGCTGGTTAGATCATATCATCGCTTCATTGAGATTAAGGGTCAAACCGCAATGCATTCTAAAAGTATTGAAGAGAAGTTTAAAGGACTCTGGTATCGTTTTATTAATAGCAGGCAGTCAGGTGATTTAACACCCGAGCTTTTGGAAAAATGGGCTGGCGAATGTGGGCTCACTAATCAAGTCGCCACATTTCAAGATGTCGGTGTTTTTAATAAGACTTCGTCTATTGTTCTGACAGTCGATGGCGGAAAGGCCTGCTTCCCCTTGGTTCCTGCTTCTGGCGATGAAAGCTGGAAAGCCCGTCGAAAAGCCCATGACGAGCAAGCGGCTCTTTGGAACAAAGTTGAATGGTTCGCGCCGCTTTGGGTGCCTGTGGGCAAAATTAATGCATTGCTCTCATCAGTGAAAAACGTCTCAAAAGAACGGGCAATTGATCTTTTTAACTATCACACTTCAACGCTCTACACTGTGCCATTCCAAGCCGTGTGCATTGAGCAAATCATGCCGTTTGCACGCAGCCTAAGGGAAATAGTGCCGTTGGCACGCGAAGCATATTTGGGTGCCTACAGTGGGTATTGGGCGGTTAGCGTTGGTGTACTCATCCCAGCGATCGAAGGAAGCCTGACGCGGATGGTATCAGGAATCAGTATACATAGTACAATAGAACAAAAAATCGATTATGCGATTAATCGTGCGATTATAACAGCAGCCCGTATACACTTCGATCACATGTGGATTCCGCGTGAATATTTGACATGCGATTATCTCTTTGGCGAGGATGAGCGTGTTTTTGTATTTGAGACCTTTCGACGCTGGCTAAAGAGTCAATTTTTCTGCAGTACTGAAAACTACCAAGGCATTACTTGGCTCAACCGGCACATGTTTGCTCACGGAAGCGTATCTACATGGCAGGAGCCCGCAAATTTCGCGCGGATGATCGTTGCTCTGACAACGCTCGCGGCGATTGAATCTTGGTACGACGAATCCCATCATGTGGGGCTGTGGCTTCCCGCGATGAATGAAGCGAGCACGCTTCTCTGGCAGCAGGCACTTTTACGTGCCGACAACCAAATGAAGTTAAAAATCGCAGAGCAGCAGCTTTACCATCAGCATGGTCGACTAGTTCCAGAGATGCCGACTGATGACGGGGTTCTGCTCCGCAAGGCGCATTTAACGCAGCAATGCATGAACGATCTCGTTAGGCCGTTGCGTGATGCGGGTTGGAATATCAGAGTAAATGAGACGGATGATAAGGCGCTCTATATGACGGTCGAGGCTTCTGATGGGAGGCGGCGACTCAAAATTGCCCTCCTATACAGTTGTGCCACTGACAATGACCTTTACCGCGAACTTGCGGAAGCATGCGAGTTCATCCTTTATCTAGGCGCACCTTATCATCAAGATCAGTATGCCCATGGCGTATCGGTCCATGTGGGACCGGTGCTCGGGTGGCAACCGCCCAAAACCTCTGGTGAGGATAATCCGGGATAGGTTTGCATTGTTGACCTCCATAACAGGTTCCCTCTGTCGTCATTAATGGCGACGGTAGACGGATGAAAGCGGCCCATGTCGGGCTGGCAAGGCGGCTTGCTTCCGCGCCTGTGGCTTGTGCAGCATCACCCCGTGAACGGCGCTGGGGCGGCCTGTGCCATCCCAACCATCTTGGCCGCTGAATCCTCCGCACCATCGCGCAATGACGCGCGGGGAACCAAGGAGGAACATCATGACGCTTACGGAATTCGCCCTCATCCTCAACGCATCGGCCAGCCTGATTGCGGCCATCGCCCAACTGCTCGCGGCGTGGCGCTCCTCGTGAGCGTCACGCCGTCAGTTACTGTCAGGCTGGGGCGCCATCAACCGGGCGAAGGCGTCTTCGATAAGTGCCTTTGCTATAGCCGGGTCAACTTTGGCGGCACGGTGGGCCACCCACGGCATAAGGCGAGCCACGGCGACACCATCCTGAACAAACGCGCGGATGTCACTGCGCGCCACCATCTCCATAACCTCCGCAACCCATGCCTCCGCCGTTGCCCCATCAATGTCCAAGATCGACTGCTTCTGTGTCATGGCCTGTTCCTGCTGTTACGAAATGCCCGTGAGCACAGCCAAAGCAGCACGACCGGGGAAATCATCAGTTCAAGGAAGCCCAAGGCGAACCGGAGCGATGCACTGCCATCCTTCAACATGCGCACCTCCACGTTTGCGATGAACCGCTGAAAGGCTGCACGGCGCGGAGAACGGCATCGCAGAGCTGGCGCAGGCGGGCATTTTCTTGCCGCAGGCGGTCGTTTTCCTGCCGAAGCTGCCGCAGGTCGGCGATGTCGGTTACGGCGGGGGCAATCATCGGCAGCGTCGTGGATGGCCCCGGCTTTTCCAACGCTCCCACCGGCCACCAGACACGGCTTGCAAAGCGGCGTTCTTCAGTGCCGGTGGCGTCGAGATACACCATCGTCATGCGCAGGGTGGCATGGCCCATCCAGCGCTGGATCAGGCTAGGGGGAACCCCTTGCGTGGCACAGCGGATGCCGAACGCATGGCGCAAGCCCCGGATGGTGGCCTGCGTGCCGTGGATGCCCGCACGCTGCATCGCCTCGGTGATAAAGCGCCAGGCTGTGGCCCGATGGAAATGCCACAGGCAACCATCGGCCTGCGCAGGCAACGCCAATAGCATGCGCAACAGATAGTCGGGCAGCGGCACCCGGCGATACACCACGCGGCGGCGTTTCAGGGTGGCAAGTACGATGGCACTGTCCACGGCATCGACCTGCGGCAGTGTCACCGCCAGCGCTTCGGAAATACGGCAACCCGTATGGGCCACCAGATAGCACAGCGCCCGCCGCGCATCGGGCAACCGATCCGCTTCATGCAGGAAATGCGGCACCTCGTCCTCGCTGAGGTACTTCCGGTGCCCGGCCCCATCGTAAATTTGCCAGTCCTGTGCCATGCCCGTTCTCCTTGTGCCGCGCTCAACCGAATCGGCAATAGGGTTGCGCAGGCTTTTTCGTACGCGAGCATATCCGCCGCCATCGCCACCCATGCAAAATACAGGGTGGTCATACTGTCCAGAAAAACCATGTGATTCAGAGTTAAAATAGCAACAAAATTGCCGATACTGTTGCACGATGTCATCATTTGGAGAGTTTTTACTGCCCCGTCGGTGACTCTCATGCACCCGTTTTCTTCCAACCTGACGCGCCGTGATTTCTGGGCAATGCTGGCGCTTTGTGGGGCCATGGGCTTTGGAGGCGTTTCCGATGCCCATACCCTGCCCATTGATGCGCCCCAAACCACTCAAACAACAGGTAAAGTTAATCTTCTTCAAACTGTCACACACATAAGTAATAGGCTTGGTAAGAAGGAGTTGGAGCCAAACATTATTTCACGCACAGATATTTGGAGATTCGTTATGGCTGAAGCAAAACAAAGACCACAGTTACTTGAGGGTGTTGAGCGCCTGGATCGTGCAGCTGAGGTTTTCCCGACGGAATATTACCTGAACCGTTACCAATGCATGGCTGGTCTAAGAGCTCAAGGCATTGATGAAATGCGAGAAAATTCTGGCAACCCTACAGAAGGCTTTAACGTAAATGACTTCTGCCTGCGCGTACTGGATGTAAGTGCAGACACGGAGCGGAAGCTGAGCGCCCTCAATGGTCGCCAGCCCGACGCCCTCCTTGACCGCCCTGATAAAGGATTACTGCGCCCATACATGGCCATCGTGGCCGACAAGAAGGTAAAGCCTACGCGAGAGAACGCCGAGATGGCCGTGAATGCTTACCTAAAGGCTCTGGACGATCCCAAAGTCGCCGCCAAAACCACCCCGCATATGATACCGCTGGGCTCCGGCGAAAGCCTTGTGCTGGTACCGGGCGTTGCGTTCGACGCCGCTTTTACAAAGCGCGTGCTGGAGCACATCAGGAATCCAGCCGCTCCCCTGCCGAAGCCAACGCAGTCGCTGGAGGAAGTGCGCGCCGATGCCGAACAGGCATTCCGCAACCATGGCATCACCTCCGGCGAGGCTGAAATTGGCGGCGATGATTACGGCATCTACTACCTGAATCGTGGCAAACAAGTGGCCGAGAATGCCGCAGATGATCGAGCCTACCAACCCGCACCACAGAACCAGCGCCTTGCTGCCGGGCGGCGCTAGTTACAACCTCGGAATCACTGACAGGTTGGGTTTCTGGGTGCTTGTAGCGGTCGGCTCCTTGGAACTGACCGGACAAGCTTCCTGATATTCATAGCTTTGCGGCGGTATCTCGGCCAGTTGCTCCGCTATCACCAGCCGATCTGCCATCGGCTGATCAGGCCCGCCATAAATAGGATTCCGCTCCGCCTTAAGTTGAATTTCACTCAGTACAATTTGATCACGAAGCATCTGTATGTCGCCGTTCTCAGCCAACTTCGCATTCTCCGCCTGTGACTGTGCGATCTTTGCTGAGCGCTGCTCATCGGACAGCGACATATCTGCCTGTATTCTCATCTCCTGAATCTGGTTCAATTTATCCAGAGCATCGCGGACTTTATCCTCAATGCCGCTTGCCGCTGCCGCGCCCGCAGTATCACCGATGGCCAATGCACGGTCTTTTGCTTTCCCTGCCAATATCAGGTCGAAGTCAAGTTTGCGACGGGCGGCGGCGGCTTTCTCCTCCTCGGTTTCTGCCTTGTCCATCGCATCCTGCAAGGCAGTGCGCTGTGCCTTTTCTTCGTCGGTGAGGTAGGGATCGAGTTTCGAGAACGCCTTATCCACCGCCCGCATCGATTCCGACAGGCTTTCCCACAGCTTGTGGCGCCTTTCTTCTGCGGAATGCGCATCATGAATCAGATGCCCGGTTTCTGCCTTCTTGGCATCGGCCATGACATTGAAATCGGCAATGGCCTTGGTGGCGTCGTAGGATGGGTCAAGCCGATACCGCTCTTGGATTGCACGGGCTTCATCCTCCATGCCTGGCGGAATGGGGCCAAGATCGAGTTCCGGGCGTTCCGTCGCCACGGACGCACGGTCTTGCTCAGCCTTGCCGCTGGGCGTCCATGGCAGTCCGTCGGCTTTCACCGCCTCCGCCAACTGGCGAAGTACATCTTCTTGCGAGAGCGTCATTAACCATCCTGTTCAATTAATCGCCCTCTGTGTGGCGTTAACAAGTAACGTGGCTATGACTTTACAATAGTATTAATTGTTTAAATATTTACTAACAGGCGACAAAAATTCGTATTTATTTGATATACTAGCAAATAATCGGGATCAGCGGCCCCATTTATTATTTCTTTTACGCTATTGCAGCGTAGGGCGCATGCGCTGTTCTGTGCCCCAAGGCCGCGATGCATCCACCATGCTGACGGTGGAGGGGGGCGAGGCTGTCACCGCTGAGCCTCGCCCGTCTGGGAAGACGCCCGGCACAACATGGAAAACGAACTGCAAGGTGATGCTGCGCATCTCACCGAACCAAGCCCGGATTTCCTTTTCGGAGACCACGGCAGCCGGATTGCCCAACGCCGCCTGAATGGTGCGTGAGTGTTCACTCAGAAGCTGGTTCAGCTTCTGCACCGTGTCGGCAAAGCCTGTCGGCGCATCGCCAGACCCTGAAAGGGCCGCGTGGAAGGCGCTGTGCTTTACCATGCCGTCCAGCCACCATTGGAGGCGGTATAGGTATTTCAGGTATCGAATGGCCTGGTCGCGGCGTTGCTCCGGCGTTTTGGTGCGGTACATGTGCCGGACGACGATATGGGCAAGCTCGGCCAGCGGGAGTATTTTAGCCTCTTGGGCTTCCAACTGCCGCTCGATCTCGTCCAGCGCCTCCGGCGTCACCGGCAGGGGAACCTGCGCCATGGCGGCCATACCCTCAGTAAAGACCTTCGATAAGCCATTGCGCTGCTGCTCGATCTCATCAAGCCGTGCGGCTTTGTCGTCTGGCGACAGGATATAGGAGATAGCTTCGTTGTTCTTCTCAATGGCAAGGGCCAATTGATGGAAACGGATCAGTTGCCCGGCCAAGCGTTGGCGGGCTTTCATGTCTTCATCTGCCGCCATCATTGCCGAACGCACCTATTTCTCCTTATCTATTCTCGAATGATGACACATAATTATTAATTTTTTACTTAGCCATTACGCAAAGCAGTCAAAGTAATAACACCGACATTCATCGAGTCTCAAAAAGCATTACTTGTCAGTGGCCTGACGGTACTTCGGATGGCATCTGTCAATGCCATAGCCTTCATCCTTGCAATTTTATCCATTTTATCTATAATGGATAAAAAGGAGCGCCGTTATGAAAGTCACCACGACTGAGTTCCAACAGCATGTTGGACGCTATCAGGATGCCGCCCAGCTTGGGCCGGTCGCCATCACGAAGAACGGACGGACGCACACCGTGCTGGTGTCAGCCGCTTTCTTCGAGATGGTCATGAAAGGGCGGGTCGCCCGTCCTGTTGAGGAACTGGACGATGACACGTTGAAGGCCATCGCCAACAGCACCGTACCCGATGAATATGCCGCGTTGGATAAGTTGGTGGAAGGCTGGCGTCCGTGAGTCTTCCGCAGCCGGTTCCCGGCCTTGTCATTTGCTATAGCTATCTTTGGGCACGGGAACATGCCGGTGGGGCTGAGGAAGGGCGCAAGCACCGCCCATGCGCAATTGTCGCTGCGCGCCAAATCATCGAAGGGCGCGAGGTGGTGACGGTGCTGCCGATCACCCATACCCCGCCACAGAACCCTGCCGACGCTGTTGAAATCCCACCCGCACTGAAAGCCCATCTGGGATTAGATGATGCGCCCTCGTGGGTCGTAGTAACGGAAACCAACGACTTCCTATGGCCTGGGCCGGATGTGCGGCCCATACCGGGTCAGAAGCCGACACGCTTCCATTACGGTGTGTTACCGCCCCGGTTCTTCAAGCATGTGCGGGATATGTTGCTGCAAGCGCATCTGCACCGGCGGATCAAGCCGGTGCCGCGCACGGAATAGCCCTAA
Organism: Niveispirillum sp. BGYR6; assembly: GCF_027568365.1. NCBI lineage: Bacteria > Pseudomonadati > Pseudomonadota > Alphaproteobacteria > Rhodospirillales > Azospirillaceae > Niveispirillum > Niveispirillum sp. BGYR6. The sequence goes on from NZ_JANLNL010000018.1 coordinate 19,718, forward strand.
CCCGTTGAAAATGCGCTCTGACGGGGCCCTCCCTTGACGCAACTTGCGTATTTTTCGCATTTCATGTATATTGCGCATAAATGGGAGCGTTTATGCACATGACAACCACAATTCCCGCGTCGGAGTTCACCCGGAATTTTGGTCACTACCGCATGGTGGTGCAACGGGAGACGGTTGCCGTCTCCAGCCATGGGCGGATCACCGGGTATTTCGTCGCCCCGGCAGAATATGAGGCGTTCCAACGCTTCAAGGCGCAGCGGCACAGCTTTGCCACGGTCGAGCTGTCCGAAGCGGAAGCGGAGGCTATCGGCGCTTCTCGCATGGATGAACGCCATGCGCATCTGGATGCGCTGCTCGACCCGAAGTAAGCGGTTGAGGCATGAGCATTCCCGATCCTGAAGCAGGTCTTGTTATTTCCTATTCCTACCTGTGGCATCACGAGCATGATGCCGGGTAGGACGAAGGCCGGAAAAACCGCCCCGGCGTCATAGTGCTTTCTGCCATCCGTGAAGCTGACGGGGCAGTGATTGTCACCGTCCTGCCGATCACGCACACCCCGCCCGCGAACGCCGGGGATGCGGTGGAAATCCCGCAGCCGGTGAAAGCCCATCTTGGGTTGGATCACGAACGGTCATGGGTCATGGTAAATGAAGGCAATCGCTTTGAATGGCCCGGCTACGACCTGCGCCTGATACCCGGAACCGGACGCCATGCCTACGGGTTCCTGCCACCCCGGTTCTTTGCCCAGATCGCAGACGCATTCCGCACGCATTACCGGGCGGGGCGTTTGTTGCTGGCCTCGCGGGATTAGCATAGGCCTCCGCCCAAAGACCCCTAGCGTGGTTCTGTTTGACTGGCTTTCTGTGCCTCCGTCACCTGCACCCGCTCAATCACCGGCGCATCCATCGCCACCACCTTGCCGTCATGTTCGTATAGCTCCATCAGCGTATGGGCCATGATGGCCTGCATCACCGCTTTTAGGCCGTGGCCCTGCATGGTGACGGCTTTGCCGCGATGGGTAAAGGTCAGGAACTCGGCTCCGCTGGTGCGGCGCAGGGCCAGGTTGTCGAGGTTGTGGTAGAGGAAGCCGTCCATGTCGCCGCTGGCGCGGTGGAGGGCAAAACCCATCTGCACCCGGCTGCCGCTGCGGAAGGCCACGTACTCACCATCGGCGGGGAGCGGCACAGGGGCGGCCTGCCCTTCCGGGACGGCTTCGCGCTGGCGGATGATGTCTTTATAGATGTTGCTGCTCATGGGTCGATGCCGCCGGGTCTGGGCTTCGGGTCATGCGACGGTTTGGCATTATATCCCGCCTGACGTGCATTGTCATCAACTCCCGGTTGAAGATTGATGTCTGGTCGTGGTGGTGCCGGGCTGTCCGGCGCATGCTCCATCCGGTTCCGCCAGAAGGCGCGCATACGATCCCAGCGGCCACCGGATTCTTTGTCCTCCTCGGCGCTGGCCCGCATGTCGGCGGCGGCCTGCCGCATGGTGCGGCGGTGCATGAACTCGAACGCATCCACCACCCGCCGGAAGGCGGGGCTGTAGCGTTGCTGCTTGGTGCTGCCTGTATCCGTGGCGTCCGCCGGCGGTGCCACCGGGCGGAACTGCACAGCGGCCCGGCTTTCCTCGGGGCGGCCCATCTGGCGCGCGAGCTGGTTCAGGTCGTAGTCATGGGCTTTGTCGGGCGTCCATTGGCCCTGCACAAAGGCCACATACCCGGCAAGGCCCCGGCGCTCGGCCATGTCAGGGCGGGCGCTGGCCCACCGCGCAAAGGCTCGCTCTGCCTGCTGGCGCTGCGCGTCGGTCAAGCCGTCAACACCACCCTTCGCCGCCATCCATGGGTCGGTGCCGCGCACCGTGTCGCGGCTGGCAAACAGATGCATGGTTTCGGCATGGCGGGTGGCACCGACATAGGAGGTGGCGGCACGCTCCCCACCACCATGCAGCCGATAGGCAATGTCCACCGTCGCCCCTTGGCCCTTATAGACCGTACCCGCATAACCATGCCGGAAGGCATTGAACTCCCCAGCCTGCATGTTCTCGCCCACGGTGAAGGACAGGGCCGCTTCCTCCTTGCGCCCATCAAGCACCACCGTCACCCGTGCGCCCTCGATGCGGCGGATGGTGGCCACCACACCGTTGGCAAGGCCCGCCTGCCGGTCGGCCTTGCGGTAGCCATTGCCGGTGAACTGGATACGGTCGCCCACGGCAAACGGGGTTTCTCCATCCTGCACGGTCAAGACATGATCTGGCCCCAAAAGCCCCCGCTGCCGGTACACGGCGCGCAATGCCTCGTTCACCAGCTTGGCGTCCTCGTTGCTATGAGTATAGGCAAAGCGCCGCGCTTCGGGGGAAGCTGCCAAATCGTGGGCATAGCGTTCCGCCAGCGCCGCGCGGGCGGCTTCGCGCGTGTCGGCCCAATGGATGAAGCCCTGCTTATCGAAGATCTCCAGCGCCTCGCGGAAGCGGCCTTCATGCATGGCATTGAAGGCCTGGCGCTGGCCCCCGGCATCGGGGGCATGGTCACGGATACGGCGGATTTCGGAAAGCTCGGAGACAAGCTGCGGGTGCCGCTCCCGCAGTGCCCCGAACAGCCCGCCATGCTGGTAAGCACTGGCAAGCTGCCGCTCATCGCCTACCAGCACCAGCTTGGCCCCGGCCTCATCGGCGGCGCGCAACAGGCCCAGCATGTCGCGGGTGGACAGCATCGCCGCTTCGTCCACCATCAACACGGTATGGCGGTTCCAGTGGGCGCGCTGGCGCTCTACATCCTGCATGGCCCCGGCGATGGTGCGCACCTCGCGGAAACCATCGCGTTTCATGTCCTGTATCACTTTGTTGGTGAAGGACAGCCCCACCACCCGCGCGCCATCGGCCTCATAGGCTTGGCGAATGGCGGTCATGGTGTAGCTCTTGCCGGTGCCTGCTTCCCCGGCAATGATCGCCAGCCCCTCGGGGCCGGTAGCGGCATGGAAAGCGGCATATTGTTCAGGCCGGATGGAACCGAACTGCCCCCGCTCCATGATGGCAATGCGGGTGGTCTCCTTCACACGATGGCCGGTGTCACGGGTGCGGGCTTGGGCAAGGTCGAGGGCCTGCACCTCGCGCCGCAATACCGCCTTGCTGGTGTAGCGGGTAACAGGGCCGCCATGGCGCTCGGCCAGCCGCACCACCTGCGGCAAGGCAAGGATGGCATTGCACAGATGGGCGCGCTCGACCTCACCGGACACAGTGCGTTTCAGTACGGCTTTCAACTCGGCTTCGCTGAAGGTCGCGCGGCGCTCGGTCAGGGCCGACAGGATGGCAACGGGATCGTGGGTGCGGGTGGCGCTATCCTCGGCTTTGGCATGGGCGCGGCGCTGGCGTTTCACTTCCTCGTCGCGCTGCTTTTTGCCAGCCTCCACGGTCGCGGCTTCGATGGAAGCACGCTCCTGATTGCGTGCCATCACCGCCCGGTTGGCATCGCCCACATCCGAACTTTCGCCACGGCGTTCCATCGCCGATGCGGACGGCCCCAGATGCCGGGTTGCCTCACGGTCGATCCATTGCGCTTCGTAGCTGCGATGGTCGATGCGCGTGTCGATGCCCGCCATTTCCAGATGGCGGTTGGTGAGGTCGGCCCATGCCTTGCGAATGGCGCAGACGTTCTTCTTGCCGCCATTGGCAAGGTTCAACTCGCGCACCTTTTCCCCGAACCCGGCATCGGTCATCCGGCGGTCGGTGATGAGCAAATGGGCGTGAAAATTCCGGTCATCGCTGCGCCGGTCGGGGGCATGCAAGGCGAAGTCCACCACCACACCATAGGTATCGACCATGTACCGGGCGAACGCCCGCACCAGCGCCAAGCGCTGGGCGCTGGTCAACTCATGCGGCAGGGCAAGGCAGAACTCGCGGCCCGTGGTGGCGGTGGCGCGACGGGTGCTCTTGTCCTCGGCCTGTTCCGCCGCATTCCACAGTTTGGCGCGGTCGGTGGCCCATGCGGGGGAACCCAACGGGGCCATGATCTCGGCATGCAGTATGCCGCGCTTGCGCGTAAAATCATGCACCAAGCCAGTACGTTGGTCAGTCAGTGCGATGCCCGCGCGATAAGCGGCGGCGGCCACAATACTGCGCCCGCGACTCCGGCCAATGGTGCTTGCGCTGCAATGATATATTGCCATCGCTTTTTCCCGCCGGGAGGCCGCACTCATTCCAAAGGAATGACTAAGTGCGCCCTTCGCCTTGCTTGGGATGATAGCACGGGCTTCCGACATTCACCAAATGGCATGTCATGGTAAGATGCTTTTCGCCTTCCCGGCGGTAGCACTTACAGCGCACAGAAAGGACGGTGCCCATGGCGCGCCAGAAACCCATAGACAAAGCCAAAGCGATTGACCAGCAGATTCAGCAGTTGCTGGCACAGAAGAAAGCATTGGAAGCGCAACAGCGCGACGCCGAACGCAAGGCCGATACGCGGCGCAAAATCCTCGTCGGGGCGCTGGCACTGGAACATTGGGAAAAGAACCGTGCCAGCGAGTTCGGTAAAGTGATGCATCGCCTCGTGGATGAATACGTCACCCGGCCCCATGACCGCGCACTCTTCCCCGAACTGGCCCCGGTGGCGGGCGGGAGCGAAGCGCCCACTACGGCAACGCCGGAGGATGGCGCGGCGTAAGCAGTGCCGCCACTTCCGGCGGTAGTGCCGCATGCAGCTCATGGGGTGGGCGCGGGGCCGATGGCCGCAAGCGCGGCACGGCCACCGCCACCGGCACCGGGGCAATCACCCGGTTCCTGGCCTTCAACACTGCACGGGGACGCAGCGGCCACGCGGGCGGCGGGAAGGTGCCCAGCACCAGCGCCAACATTTTTGCCAGCGCCCAAAGCGCCACCAGCAAAGCCACCAGCACCGCCCCGATCAGCGAGGCATACAGGCCGAGATGGCCGGTCTGTGCGCTGGTGGCCAGCACCCACGCGCGCCCGTCGCGGTCGATGCACAGCCACCATGCCAACAACAGCAGGATCAGCAGCGCCCACCGGCCCGGTATCCATGCCGCCAGACAGGCCAGCCACAGCACCGACAGGGCAAGCATCACCAGCCAAAGGATGGTTTCGGGACGGTCGTTGCCGTTGAACCAGACGGCAACCCCATGCACGCCCTGTTGCACCCATGGGAACAACAGCCATGCCGCAACGGTCAGCGCCGCCACCACGATCCAGCGCGCCCCCGGCTTGCTGAAAAACGCCACCACAGCATAGGCGCTACAGAACAGCACCCGCAGCAGATACCACAGCCACCGAAAGGGCATCGCCGCGCTCATTGCTGGCTGAACTCCGCTTGTATCCAGTGCTTGCCGGTCGCCTTCCATGTCGCGCCATTGCGGATCACGATGGCGTCCACCTTGAACTTGTTCTTCTGGCCTCCGGTACGCAGCCGCCATGCGAATGCATCGGGCGGGATGGCGTATTCGTAGCGGTATTGCCGCGCGCGGCTTTCCGACTGGCTGCGCCCGGAACCGCCATCGTAGGAACCGGCCTCATCGTGCCGATGGCCACCGCCGCGCCGCTCGTTGGCGTCGCTGGTGGTCAGCACGATCTCTTCCTGATGCTCGCGCCCGATGATCTCGGCGGCGGCCTCGTTGGTTTCACGCGAACTGTTAGCGTGGAAGATGCGGGTGCCGAATTTCGACAGGATGGCGTCAGCCCGATGCTCGGCATCGCGGCCCAGCCTTGCGTAATAGGTGGGTAAATCTTGTGTCGCATAGACGACGCACAGGCGTGCGGCGCGCGCCGTGCTTAACAGGTCGTCGTCGCCGCTATTGAGGAAGAATTGCGCCTCGTCGGCAAACAGGAAGACGGGGCGGGTGGTGTCCGTGGCGACATGCCGTTGCAGGGCCTGCCCGAACAGGTATTTCACCATGGACTGCGCCACGATGGCCGTGGGGCCATGGCGCAACACCGGCAAATCCAGCACGATGATTTTGCCCTCGCGCGCCATCTCCGGCACCCAGGTGGTGCCCTCACAAAAGAGCTGGCGCAATTTCCCCGTGGCAAAATCCCCCGTCAGGTTCTTGATAATCGCCCCGACAATCCCCCGCTCGCGCGGGTCGCTGGCGGGGATTTCATCCGTCCAGACTTCGGCATGCAAGGCCAGGTCAACGGACTCCGGCAAGCTGGCGGGATCGACGCCAAGGGCGGCAGCTTTGGCCTCGATGGCGGCGGCGGCAAGGCACACGGTTTTGAGGGAGAAAATGCCCACCTCGTCAAACTGGTGCCGCCGCAATTCCTCCAACGCGCGCTGTTTGCCGGGCGTGTCCAGCGTGCTTTCCATGACGCGCTGGATCTTCGCCTGCTCGATCTTCATTACCCGGTCGCGCTCGTCCAGCACGGCCTGCGAGTTGGTCGGCGTGTCGCGGATCATGTCGTACAGCGACTTCATCGACACGTCGCCATAAGCGGCCAGCAACAGCGGGAAGGCGCTTTTCAGCCAGCGGCTGGCGGTGTCGTAGTAATAGCGCCCACCGTCCCCGGCACCACCCTGCGCACCCTTGCTGTCGGCCACGCGCGCCGCTTCCGCCGCGCGCTCCATGAGGGCCACAAGGTTATTCTCATAACCCGGCCCCGCCAGCGTGGCGACGGCGTAGGACAGGATGTTGAACCGTTCCGCCCCGCTGCCATCCACGATAATCAGGTCATCGCCGCGCCCGCATGCCTGCGCATAGCCGCGCCATGTGTCAGCCTCGCCGGGCTTGGCGCACAGCACCAGCCCACCCATGCCTGCTTTCAGGAAGGCATGGGCCAAAGCGCGGGCGCTACCGGACGATTTGCCAGAACCCGGCGAACCCCAAATGGCGGTGGCTTCCACCGCATCCCGGATGCGCCACACATCGCCCTTGCCGAATGACAGCAAGGGCGTGTCGAGGTTGGCGTGATAGGGAACGGGATGGCTGGCGGGATGGATGGGCGCGGGCTTACGGGTCAATGCGTGGCCCTTCGATCCGGGGCGGCTCCACCTTGGGGGCCTCGATCTGCGGCGCTTCGATGGGGGTCAGCGGCTCCCCATACACTTCCGTGAAATGCGCCTCCGATAAGCCCGGCGTCGGGCCGGTGCTGTAGAAATCCGGCTCCGGCTTTGGGCTGGCTGCCGGTGTCGGCCATTGGAAATTGCCGGTGACCGGACGGCCATACCAGCCTTCTTCCACCACCTTCTGCCTTATGTCGTTCAACGGCCCTTCATAGAGTTGCTGCATCGGGCCATAGAAGCGGTTCCTGCTCATGCTCTGAATCCCCTGCGTGCATTGGATTCAGATTAGCATCCTGTTAAAGTTCCCTGCGAGTCTGTTCTTCTCGCTTTTTGACTCATCGGCACGATGCAGTGGGGTGAGCATGGCATCCAGGGCGAAAGACAGCGGCAACACACCACGCTCGCTACAGCGGCCCAAATATCCAGCCCAGTGGGCAGAGTCGGTCGTCCGGGGTCAAATATTGCTCGATAGAGTCCCAAATACCCAGACCAGGGTGCAAAGACGGTCGTCCGGGGTCAAATATGTCTGGCAACCACTGAATTGCGACGCACCGGTGCCGTCTTCCTTCGCCCAATAAGCCGCCGCGGGATTTGAGGCGTTCACTTTTGAGCGAATTTTGCCGTTATCTGACACCCCATCATCATATTTTGTATCGAAACTCCAAGCTGTCTCGTTCACAAGCAATCCACCATAAGCAGAAAAAAACTGATCGCTGCCGGTGTCGCCATACGCAATCTTCCCAAGGGTGATAATATTATAAGCAGAAGCATAACCACTCCCGTTCGGCTGTGACATCACAAGTCGATTTGTACCAGTCAGCGTGCCACCGGCGGTCGATCCTAAGCCATAAACTGAATTCTGACCTATAGGCGCAGCGGGTATGTTAACGCCTGCCACGAACCCATAAGGGAATGTGGGGGTGAGCGTAGGGATGCCAGTGTATTGCCCTTCCACCATCCGTGCGAGGCTGAGATGCTGCCAGGCAAACATGGATTCCGTGTTGATCTGCATAGCCTGTAATCCACTCTTGTACCTAGAGATATACCCATTCCCATCCCCATCGCAGGTGCCGGGCGCTGCGCCTGCGGCAAGGCCGTTGCGGCAACTGACATCGTTGCCCGCCGTACCCGCGGCGAGGCCCCAAAACTGGGTGGCGTTGGGCAGGTCGCCGGGGTAGAAGAAATACTTATCGCGGAACGCATTCACGGCGGCTTCGTATTTCGTAAAATCCGCCCCCACCTTGCGCATTTCACTGGCCTTAATCAGCGACTGCCCAACGAGTACGCCACCCACCAGCAAGCCCAAAATAACCAGCACGATGGAAAGCTCCACCAGCGAAAACGCTTTCTTATGCAAGTAAATAGAAAACACTCAAATACCCATAATCATGGAAATAACATGCGCATGATGCTATATTATTCTCACCTGTACATAAATATTTTACTTTCACAGCATCGTTCTAGTGTCCATTTTCACCGGATGTTGCAACGAGCACTGCCCTTGCAGCCCACTGCAAGGGCAGTAGGTGGCGAGCGGAACGCCCGCCACCCGCACCCTCATGCCGCTGCGGCGTGAAGGGTGCACTCCGGTGTGTGCGGGCTACGCAGCACCTCCGGCACCCACTCGGTTCCCGCCAACGCACGGGCAGCCGCGGCTGCCGCTTCCTTCTTTGGCAGGCTGGCAATCGCCACACCGGGCGACACGCCCGCATCCGCCACCATCTTCGCCAACATGGGCTTGGTTAGGCGGCTATAAAACCCATCAACGCTCGGCGTCCAGTGTGCGGCCATATCCAGCGATAGCGCCCCTGCAAGCTGGTCGGCATGGGTCAGCCTATCGCTGGCAGGGCTATCGTCCTTGGCCTGCACGGCGTTGACGCTGCACGCGGCAAGAAAAGCCAGCAGGTCGAGCAGCACGGCCTGCGGCTGGGCAAGGCACCAGCCGAACAGGTCGGCAGCATCACCGGGCAGCAAGTCGCCCCACCGCTCGCGCTCGGCCTCCATGGCGGCATGGGCAGGGCAATCGTCCAGCGCCTTCGCGTGACGCTCCAAATGTTCATGCTCGGCGCGGATGGCGAGGCAGGAACGGGAACCCTGATAGAACAGCGGCAAGGCCAGCGCCTGCACCGTCGCCGCCAGCGCCACGGCTGGATTGCGCGACAATTCCAGCCGCAGGGCGGCGGTGCGGTGGGCGGTGAGTTCGGCCACCATGGCGGCGGGCAACGCGCCACGCTCCGGCCCCTGCCGGTGCGTGGGGGCGGCGTCTGCCTTGGCATCGTCGGGATGCACCAGCCCGCGTTCGATGCGCAACGTGCCATCATGTTCCAACCGCACCCGCGCCCCGGCCTTCGCCATGTCCTCGGGGGCATAGGCGAGGCGGTCGCCATCGGGGCGCGGATAGACGCGGGTGTAACGGGTGCTGTAGTCGGGCTGTATCTCGGGGAGCACCCATTTCCAGCCCTCGGCCTGCACGGCGGTTACCTCGTCGGCCATGATTGCGGCGGCAAGCCGATGCACCAACGCCCGGTCGGCCATATAGCCTTCGTCCTCGGCGTCGAACAGGTCGCGGATGATGGTGCCGCCTGCCGCCTCATAAGCGGCAACACCCACCAGCACGGCCAGCTTGTCGGTGAGCGGCACGGCTTCATGGGTGAGTGCCTGTTTCAACAGGTACGGCTCACGGTTCCAGTCGGGCAGGTTCTCCCATGCCTGTTCCTGCGCGGCGTGGTCGTCGCTGATGGCGAGCGCCATCATGTGCGCCATGGTCATTTCCCCATTACGGAAGCGGGCGCGCAACGAAGGGGACACGCGGGCCAGTTTCAGGCGCTGGCGCACGATGGCCGGGGTGGTGCCGAACCGGGCGGCGATGTCATCAATCGCCATGCCCTTTTCCTCGGCCAGTGCGAGGAAGGCGCGGCATTCATCGTCGGGGTGCATCGGTTCGCGCAAGGTGTTTTCCGCCAGGCTGATTTCAGTGGGGTCGTCACCTTCGGCCAGCACCCGGCACGGAATGGGGGCATCCTTGGCCAGCGCCTTTGCCTTGGCCAGCTTCTTCAAGGCGGCAAGGCGGCGGTTGCCTGCCACCACCTCATAACGCCCGCTGGGCGCAAGGCGCACGTTGAGGTTCTGTTGCAAACCGTGTGCGGTGATTGAGGCCGCAAGCGAAGCAACCCCCATCTGCTGCCCGGTGCGCCGCGCATTGGCGGCGGAAGGCACCAGCTTGTTCAGGGGAATGGTGATGATGGTCGGGGTGGTGATGGTGGTGGTCATGGTCTTCTCCTTCAAAGGGTTTGGTTAGAAAAATGGGAAAATCAGGCAGCCACGGCCTGCGGCTGGCGCGCGTGCATCCAGTCGGCGGCGGCTTGGGCTTTGGCGGCGGCGGTGAAGATGGCGCGCGGGTCGTTGCGCAGCACTTTCAGCCACGAAGCGATGTAGGCGGCATGGTCGGGCCGTGGTTCCGGGGTGAGTGCCAAATCACTGCACAGGAAGGCCGCCCCCAACTCGGCAACCAGTTCCTCGGCGGCATAGCTTTCCGAACCGAACCGGCCTTTCAGGTCACGGGCGCAACGGCTGGCGTGCGCCGTCCAGTGGGTGGCCTCATGGGCCAGCGTGGCATAATAGGCAACCGCATCATGGAACGCGGCAAAGGGCGGAAGGTGGATTTCATCGCGGCTGGGGATGTAACAGGCCCGCGCTCCCCCTTCCTTGATGGTCGCCCCAAGGGCAGCAAAGAACCCTTCCGCATGGGCAATACGTGCCGCCTGCGGCAAGGCTGGCATGGCGGGGGCTTCCCATCCTTCCACCTGCTGAGCGTTGAACACGCAATAGGCACGGGCGAACACGCGGGCGTGCGGCTGGTCGCTGTCCTCATTCTGGCTTTCCGCTTCACGGCTGGCCGGGTCGCTGACTTTCCAAAACACGACGGTCGATGCCTTCTCCCCCTTGCGAACCTGCGCCCCTTTCTCCTGCCACTGCTTATAGGTTCCCCAGATGGGCGAGGCGTACCCGGTCGCCTGTGCCGCCACCCACAGCGCCACCGTGTTGATGCCCCGGTACGCTTTGCCACTGGTCACATTGAAGGGCCGGGCAAGGTCGCCTTGGGCATGCCACGGCATCTTGAAATCCCCAGCCCCTGCCTCAATGGCGGCAATGATGCTGTCGGTGACACGGGTATAGACGTTCTGGCGGGTGTCGGTGGTCATGGGTCTGTCTCCCTTTGCAAACGAAGTGCGCAGCCGCTGCTGCTGCACTTCTGCCCCGTGGCGAACGCGGGGTTGGGAGGGGGAGAAGGCAAATCGACAGGGTTGGTGCGGGCGCAACGCAGTGAGCCACGGCCCTGTCTATTTTCCTTCGGGGGAGAGAAGGGGCGGCACCCCTCGGCCTCCCCCTTAAAGCCGCGTCTGCGGCGGCATGACCGCATCAGGGATGGAAGCCGCATGGCCGAAACCGACCGCAGTGCGGGTTCGGTTCACGACAGCCCGGCCCCGCCCGTGGGCGGGGGATGCCGGGGTTCCTCAGCCAATTATTGCCTAGGTTTGCGTTCCGGGTAGAACATGTGGCGCGCACTCGCGGCGGAGGTGGAAGCGGATACGGTGGGCGACGATAGGCTTGCGCCATCTTCAATCTATAAAAAATTAGTTGTATCGACAAAAGCGGACTCTGGTATGCCTCATACCAGCCGATTGACATTAATTTCCGTGGCCTATTACCGTTGAGTGTTGGTCGATAAATTACATTGCTGACATATGCCAACAGGGGAAAGGTATTGGAAATGCATATTCAAAATGGGCGGCCATACCTGAAGAAATCGATTGTGCAGTTGGAAGCTTTATTCGATGAGAACGCTGAAAACGCCGCCGCATTGAAAGTTCTGGCTCAGGAACTAAGACACAGGACGACTGAGCGGTCAGAGCGGTTGCTAACCCGTGTAGAAGAAAGGCTTGGGCTAACTTCTGGTACAGCGAGAAAGCCAGAAAACCAACCAGCCGCGCCGTCTATGAAGTCGGCACGGACCGATGAACCTGCTCACCTCACCGACTCTTTCGCGAGACACAATTCTGCCGGCAGCCCCCCTCCGAAAGCCGCTGCCCCGCCCATTATCGATTTGAACCGACTACAGCCTGCGCAGCCACCTACCGGCACGAACCAGCCGACAGGAATTCTAGCCGCATGGATTGCCCTCGAAGCCCTCTCGCCACAGACCTACCGAAGGCCCGAGGATCTGGCAGCAGGCGACAGGAGTTGTGTGGCAAGCTTGGCTTCGGCCCCGTTACCCTGGGAGAAGGGGGAAAAATCCCGACCGAAGCGCCAACTCTACTATCAGGTCATCCTGGGCGCGATCCCTATGGATCAAGCGACCAATGAACTTGTGAAAGCATTCGGAGAAGATGAGGAGCGCGGTAGCCGCGCACGGGAGAAGGCTGCCATTGCCGCCATCCTTGTCGACAAGCATGGCGTGCCGGTGGAAGAGAACGGCATCGCCGTCTCCAGCTTCGCCTGGGCATTGCCGCTTGCACTTCAGCGCAAGCTGGAAGCGCTTGGGTCCTGGCCGAAGGTCGAGCCGAGAATCATCGAGAAACTGGACGAGATCGTGCGCCGATTGGACGATCAAGGCCAGCCGCTGCCGCTTGATCTGTCAACAATCCGCATGGCCCATTCATGGCTTATCAGCCAGTTCGGCCTACCTCCCCAACTGGTCGAGCCACCTGCGTTTGCCCTGCGCGTGTATCATTATTTCAAGGCACGGAATCCACCCGAAGCCACCCTCCTGAATTCGTTCTTCCTTGGGGACTTGGTTCTGGCGAATTCCATGATCGTTCAGGGAAAGGCGCCTGTCGGTCTGCGGCGATATTTGGGCGCAGGAGGGCTTTCGCAAACCACCGACCTGTTTGTCGATCAGCGATCCCTAGAGAAGGCAGTCGCGCCAGCCATGATGCCGGGGGCCAAATGGCCCAGCCCCGGCGGTCATCCATTGGTCCTGCTCCAACAGGCGGCGGTCAACATCGCAAGGTCGGAACTGGCTGGGGCCGAAGGCGTCGTGGCGGTGAACGGCCCTCCCGGCACCGGCAAGACAACGCTGCTGCGTGATCTCGTCGCGTCCTGTGTGCTGGACCGTGCGATGGCGATGACCAGATACGACGATCCTGAAACGGCGTTCCGTCCTTCCGGGGAAAGGGTATCAGCCGGGGAGAAGGCGTTCTTCCATCTTTACTCCCTGGCACCGGAATTGAAGGGCCATGAAATTCTGGTCGCCTCCAGCAACAACAAGGCGGTGGAGAATGTGAGCCGTGAGCTGCCTGCCATGAAGGCGGTAGGCCGGCACCTCTCGGAACTTAGCTACTTCAAGTCCGTCGCCGATCTGGTTCATGGGCCGCGCGATGCTGACAACGAGGAACGAACGAAAATCGAGCCCTTGGAAACGTGGGGGCTGATCGCCGCCGTCCTCGGCAACGCGCGCAACCGGGCCGCGTTTCAGCAATCCTTTTGGTGGCATGATGATCGCGGCTTCCGGCTCTACCTCAAGGCAGCGAAGGGAGACCCGGTGGTTAGGGAGATAACGGACCCCGACACCGGAAAGATCATCGAGCGCCGGACGCCGGCGATTGTTCAGCTTGAACGTCCGCCCTCGCCAGCAGCCGCGAAGACCCAATGGAAGAAGGCCAGGGCACGCCTCATATCGCTGAAGCAGGAGATTGATGCCGAGCTGAAGGGATTGGAAGAGGTTCGACAACTCTGCTTCAGCCTGACGGATGCGAAGCGCGCTCTATCCGAAACGCAGGTCGCCCTTGAGCGGTTATATGCAAAGCGATTCGAGCCTGAGCAGCGCGTGTCCGAGTACCAGTCCACCCTGGCGGGCGCAAGGGAAAGCCATGAACGAAGTGCTCGTGCGGTGGCTGGTCACCGGGCCCTTCGTCCTGGGCTTTTCTCACGTCTCTTTCGGACACGCAGGTGGAAGGAATGGGCATCCTCGAATACGCCGCTCGAAGTAGCGGCAAGGCGCGCACGGGAAGCAATGGGTTCAGCCGAGCGCCAGTTGGCTGAAGCTACCAAGGCCTTTGAGGCGCTGCTGTCGGCGATCCGAACGGCTGAACGAGACGCTGCTTCCGCATCCCGCAAGGTGGCTGACCTTTCCGGCCTTATTGAAAAGCATCGTGCGGTCATTGGTGGTGGCCTCATTGATGAGGCCTTCTTTAGTGCCGCACATGGAACACGCCACCTGACAGCGCCGTGGATTCCGGCGAGCCTGCATCGCAAGCGGGAGGACCTATTCATTGCCGCGCTTGCCGTGCATCGGGCCTTCATCGATGCGTCGGCACAGAAGGTGCTCCACAATCTAAGCATCCTCATGGATGTTTTCTCAGGGGGAGCGCCCCAGGATGAAGCCAAGCGCAAGCTGCTTGGCGACTTGTGGTCCACGCTCTTCATGGTCGTCCCGGTGCTATCCACGACGTTCGCATCGGTCGAGCGTATGCTGGGCGACCTACCGGAAGGCAGTATTGGCTGGCTTCTGGTGGATGAAGCCGGGCAGGCGTTACCGCAGGCCGCGGTGGGCGCGGTAATGCGGGCCAAGCGGTCGATCATTGTTGGGGACCCGCTCCAGATCCCGCCGGTGGTGACGTTGCCGGAACGGCTGAACACGGAAATCTGCCGATACTTCCGTGTTGAGAAATCCATTTGGGCAGCTCCCGAGGCCTCCTCGCAGTCTTTGGCGGATCGTGCCTCGGTGTTCCAGGCTTCCTTTCGCTCTGACACCGGCCCGCGCCGCGTGGGCATTCCACTTCTCGTTCACAGGCGGTGTCAGGACCCGATGTTCGGGATTTCCAACCGTATCGCTTATGACGGCCAGATGGTCCACGCCCCAGGCCCACGGAATCCTGGCGCGGTCGGTAAGGTCCTTGGACCCTCAGCCTGGTTCAATATCGATGGCGAGGCAGATTCCAAGTGGAGCCCGGCAGAAGGCGAACTGGTGGTATCGATGCTAAGGAAGATTGCGGCATCCGGCGTCATCGAACCGGATGTCTTCATTATCACACCGTTTCGCATCGTTGCCCAGGAATTGCGGCGGCGGCTGGAAGCCGAGGCTGCCCTCTTCGCTGCGTTAAAGGTTGACCTCAATGAATGGATTGGGGATCGTGTCGGAACGATCCACACGGTCCAGGGTAGGGAAGCAGATACGGTTATCCTGGTTCTGGGGGCACCAAAGGCATCCCAGAATGGTGCCAGAAGCTGGGCAGCCGGAACTCCGAACATCTTCAATGTCGCGGTATCGCGGGCTAAACAGAATCTCTACGTTGTCGGCTCGCACGGTGCTTGGTCGGGAGTCGGAAACGGGCGGGAATTGGCGATAATCCCTAGGCGATCCTTGTAGAAGGTTACCGCCATAATGACCTCTTTTGCTTTGAAGGTTGATATCGGACATTGCTATGCACTTCCGAAACGGGCACCGTGTTCCAACGGTGCCCGTTCTTGCAAGAGGCTAAATGAGGGCTATGCCTCTGCCTCTTCCTTCGGTGCCCTCAGCACCACGCGCCCGTCAATCGGCAGGGCATCAAGGATCAGCGTCAGCCCGCTGCCGTCACCGTGCGGGAACACCGCACCGATCTTCGTCCAGTAGCTTTCCTTGCCGACCTTGCGAACAGTGTGGGCCAGGTACACGGGGGCTTTGCTGCTGTGGCTGGAATGGGTGGTCATGGTCATCTCCTTTGGTTTGATGGTGGATGTCCCGAAGGACGGTCATCAAGAACCCGGCGATGAAGCCGCACCTGTCCCCCCTAACACGGGAGCGCACGCGAATGGAGCGGGCCGGGGTGGACAGGAAGGCGCGGCGGGTAAGACCGGCCTACACTGAGGGCACCACGATCAAGCCAAAGGCGATGCCCTACCCTTGACCGCAGCAGCCGCCACGCCCTGATCCTGCCATTACCGTTCCCAGCAACGGAATAATGGATGGAATTGGATGGACAATTGGCCCCAAACCTGCCATGGGAGAATGGATGGGATTGGATGGATTTATGGCACTCGACGTCACCACATTGCGGATTACCCCGGCCTTGCTCTCGTTGATCGCGGAGATCGACGAGTTCAAAGGGGCATGGCGCGCCATTGGCCGCATCGCGCCGGAGCGCCTGTCGAAGCTGCGGCGGGTCGCCACCATCGAAAGCATCGGCTCATCCACCCGCATCGAGGGTGCAAAGCTGACCGACCGGGAGGTGGAGAAGCTGCTTTCCAACCTCCATATCGGCACCTTCACTAGCCGCGACGAAGAGGAAGTGGCGGGCTACGCGCAGGTGATGGAAACCATCTTCTCCGCCGCCGATGCCATCCCGCTGACGGAGAACCATATCCGCCAACTCCACCGCGACCTGCTGGCGCATTCGGGCAAAGATGCGCGGCACCGGGGAGCCTACAAGGCCCTCGATAACCATGTGGAAGCCTTCGATGCCGACGGTAACAGCCTTGGCGTGGTATTCCGCACGGCAACCCCCTTTGAAACCCCGCAGCGCATGGAAGAGTTGGTGGGCTGGGTGCGCGCCCGGCAGGAGGCGAACGACCTGCACCCGTTACTGGTGATCGCCGTGTTCGTGGTGGTGTTTCTGGAAATCCACCCATTTCAGGATGGCAATGGGCGCTTGTCGCGGGTGCTGACCACCTTGCTGCTGCTGCGCGCAGGCTATGCCTACGTGCCGTTCAGTTCGCTGGAAAGCATCATCGAGCAAAGCAAGGAAGGCTATTACCTCGCCCTGCGCCGCACTCAGGGCACTATCCGCACGCCAGCGCCCGACTGGAACCCATGGGTGGAGTTCTTCCTGCGTGCCCTGCAACGGCAGAAGCAGCGGCTGGAAGCGAAGATGGAGCGGGAGCGTGTGCTGCTCGGCACCCTGCCGGAATTGTCCGTCGCCATCCTCGAACTGGCGCGCGAACATGGTCGCGTCACGGTACAGGAAGCAACCCGCATCACCGGTGCCAGCCGTAACACGGTCAAAGATCACTTGAAGGCACTGACCGATGACGGCCACATCGTACAGCATGGGGCCGGGCGCGGCACATGGTACGGGCTGGCCTGACACCTATCGGTCATGAAGATTAGGAAATGGCCCAAGGCCAAGGGACGGGGCCAAGCCCCAAAGGGCGCACCCGCGAGGGGTGCGCCACCGAACCGGCGGGCGGTTCGGAAAAAGGGGTTACAGGTCGTCGTTCGGTGAAGTGGCTTTACTGGCTGCTGCCGTCGTCCGCTTCTTCCGTTTCGCCGCCTTCGGCTTCATCACGTTGATGGCCGACGTATCCAGTGTGTGTTTGAGATGGATGGCGTAGTGCTTCTCGATCATCTCGACGCTGGTTCGGCAGTTCTTGGCGATCTGGTAGATGTCTGCGCCTTCCATGAGGCGCATGCAGATATAGGTGTGCCGCAAGCTGTAGGCCGTGCGCGGCTTACCGTCACGGTCCAGCTTGAGGCCGGTTCGTTCCAGCAGGTTGTTGAACAGTTTGATATGGTTGCCGGGAAACACCTTGTCGGTCGATTGCGGATAGGCCGTCACGGGGGCGGCTGGCGCTGCACCGCCTTCCTTCTTCCGTAGCTGGCGCTCACGCCGGGATTCTTCATGCACCGGCTTGGCGCGTGCCAGCAGGCGGCGATAGACGCGCACCGCCCCCGGCATGCTCTTGCCATGCCCGACGCCGCGTTTCCCGCGCACCTCGATTTCAAGGATCTCGTCGCCGCTATGTTCGTCCTCGGCAATCCGCACATCGCGGTGTTCGAGGTTATAGGCTTCATCCGGGCGCAGCCCGGTGTTGGCCATGAACAGGATGAAGTCGTACACCTGCTCGGCGTTCCACCGATAAAAATCGGTGACTTCCTCGCGGGCATATTTCCGGGCCGCTTCGTAAAGCTGCTTGTATTCCTCGGGGCTGAACCATGGCCGGTGCGTGCGCTTGGCCTGGCTCTTATAGGGAGCGGAGAGGTTCGGCAGATGGTCGATCCACCCATGGCGCTGTGCGGTCTGTAGTACGAGGCTGAGGGTGATGATCTCATTATGAAGAGTGCTGCGTGCCGGCGGCTTGGTCTTGGGCTTGTGCTTCCCCTTGGAATGCGGGTTGGGCAGCATGTAGGTGGTCATGCGATGCACCCGGTATTCCTGCACCTTCCCCGCCGTCAGTTTATTGATGGGCAGGTCGCCAAAGAACGGCACCAGATGCACGCGCAACCGCAGCTCATGGCCTGCCGTCCATTTCGGGCTACGCTGGCCGTCGGTGATGAGGCCATATTCCTTCAAGAACTGGCTGGCGGCTTTGGTGAAGGTCGGGCCGCTTTCAAGGACGCCGACACGATCTTTGGCTTTGAGGGTGATGTACCAATCCTCGGCGGCCTTCTGGGCCTTCTCCAAGGATTCCTGTTTGGTACTGAACTGGCGTTGTTTTCCGCCAACAGACGCGCGGGCTTGCCAGAAACGGCTGCTGCCACGTTGTTCGAGCTGGAGTTTGCCCCCCAGCATTTTGATTGTCGTCATAATCGACCATTCCTTTCGCGTTAAGCGAGCGGAACGGCAATTTTACACGCATTTTCGACCAGCGACCATCAGGTTTTGCCTGAGGGGTCAAAAGTGCCCTAAAACTGCCCTAGGGGATTTTGGGCCTTTTTGCCCTTCCCCTAGCAGGTAACTGTCATTGATTTTGTTGGGAAAATTTGGTTGCGGGGGCCAGATTTGAACTGACGACCTTTAGGTTATGAGCCTGACGAGCTACCGGGCTGCTCCACCCCGCGTCAGAGGGGGTTGTTTTCCCCCAAACGGTAACGCCGCCTTTGAGAGGCGGCGTTGGTGTTTTTGGATTTCGTGAAGTGTTG
>NZ_JANLNL010000019.1:0-29520 GCF_027568365.1 Niveispirillum sp. BGYR6
TCTTACGAGCACTCCCAAGACCGTCCATTTCCAAAATTCCCACCATCCGCCACCACCAAATCAGGGGGCGGCAGAATCTCAGTTATCAGACGTTCCGCAAGACGGGCATCGGCTGACGCTTACGGTTGATATCAGCATCATTACCCTGGGTCTGGATACTGGCGGCGCCGCCTGTGGCAGCGCCGCGGACCTCCACGCGGTTGACGGCGTTGGGTAGCTGGGTTGCGCGCAGTGCCTCGGCACCAGGCACACCGCCAAGGCTGACGGCGCTGGCCGTTACGCGGACGGTTTCCGTGCCGTCCGCTAGCAGGGCCAACAGACCGGCGGACGGCTGATATATGCCGGTATCGGAGTCCCCGTTGAAACCCATTGCTGGGTTTGTTCTGCTGCCCGCCGACAGGGTCACCTGTCCGGTGAATACCGGGTTACGGGTAGGAAGGGCGGCTGGAATGGTCGGCAGATTGAACAGGGTCTGCATGGGATCACCGATAGAACAGGAGATTGACAATGGCGTCGGTCGCTGCCGCCAGTCCGATTTGGGTAACGCCTTCCAGACGGCGAGCAGCAGGGTTCAGTTCCGGCGCACTGCCGTCCAGGATGTCGGCCGTGGGCAGCGTTGCGGCCGCGCCGAAACTGGCCCAGAAGGCTTGTGTTGCATTGAACAGCACCAACCTGGCGTCGGCGGGCACCGCAATCAGCCGCGGCGTGCCGGCCGTTAGTATGGCGGCGACGCTCGCAGAGCAGGGCGGTGGAACGGGCAGGGGCCGTCCCATGCTGTCAGTGGCAAGTTGAAAGGTGTTCACAGGCGATCTCTCCAAAATGCAAACGGCCCGCCGGTTGTGCCGGCGGGCCGTTTCAGGGTGGACGATTTATGGTGTGACGATCACCTGGATCGGCACCATGCAGAACCATCCTCGCATAATAGACGTCAATGTAAAGAAAAAAATCCTAATTAGGCGCCATATCCCATAGCAACGTTCAATTCTCGCCCGCCCAGTGCCGCGAAGGCGCTCTCCACCTCCGCTGTCCACAGGCCATCCCGGCGGCTCCGCTGGCCGGACCAGGTCTTGGTCGGCTGCCCGAGAACTTGGCCGCGAATGCTGTCCCAGGGCGGCGTCTTTTGCAGTCCAATATGCGCGGACAATGCTTTGATAGTCGCTGCGGCCTCTCGCTCCCCATGGTCGCCCATCAGCGTCTCAAATCGCACCGTGAGCATATCGGGTACCTCCAGCCACGGGCGGACATCGGCTACCATCTGCATATAAATGTGGCCCGCTGTACGCAGATACTGTACCAACCGCTCCGGGCCATAGGGAATTTTTACCCAATCCTGACCCACGGCGCGCCCGGCATCGGCCAAGAACCGCATGTGCGATACGACGGCATCCCTCAAGTCGCGCAGCAGCAGGAGCTTCCTGAACCCGTCAAGATCACGGCGATCGCCGACGGTACAGGAAATATGGCCGACAAGAAACTGTCCGCCCTGCACCAGCCGCGTCAGCTCCGATAACCCGATATGGCGGGCCAGATGGGGACCACCTCGCTTGGCCTCTTCCGGTGGCAGGCCGCGGTAATCATCGAATCCCCCCACCCCGGCATGGGCGCCGGTGTCGATATAGCCTAAGGTCTTCAGCAGATGCCCGACCAGATAAGTGCCGGCCTTGGGCACGGAGATGACAGCCACCCGGGGGAGATCATCCCGATACTCTTCGCGCAGGGCCGGCAAGCCGTTTCGGCTTCGGACGATCCGAACCGGCGTATGAGGCTGCTGAACGAGGGGGACGGCTTGCGGGCGGGAGTGGAAGACGGGAACCAGTCCGGGAAGACCCGGCAATTCTTCGCTGGTGACAGGCGGGCGGCGACGGCACAGGCCGGCCGCCACTGCCGCGCTCAGCCAGCCGACGCCGGTCCCGTCGCCGTCAGTGCCAGGCGGCGCCCAGCCTAGCAGCAGCCCATCCGGCGCGAGGAAATGATCAGATACCAGTCGAAGGATGCCTTCCAGCTGAGCCACCGGTCCTTTGTTGAGGATGTCCCAGGCGATGACAAGATCGAAGCGATCCTCGCCGAAGCCGCCGGTCATGGCCCGTAAGTCGCCGACATGCAGATGGTCAGGCAGTATCCGCCATTGGCCATTCTGCCGTCGCCGATAAAGCTCGTCGCCTTCCAGGCCAGCCGCGCGATGCCCCCGCAGCAGGAAATCAAGGACAAGCCCACCCTCTCCACAAGCCAGATCTAAAACCCTGAGCCGACGTCCCATCAGTCGCTCGCAAACGGCGACCAGACCCGGATGCCGAGAGGGCTGAAGACCACTGGCGGTTATGACCGTGCCAGTACCTGCCGCCGGGAGGGGAAGGGTCGGGATCAGTGGATCCCCGAACAGCCGTGGATTGCCGAGTTGCGCAATCATCAAGGCATCACCCGTCGCCATGCTGTCCGCGCCGGTGTCGGTATGCACCATGGCTGCCGGTGCCGTTGCTGGGGTGGTCGTTTGAACCGTCAGCAACTGTTCGAGGGTCGAGATGATGTTTTCACTGTCCGCCGGCAAGTGACTGCGTACGATATCAAGGGACCAAAGACGCGCCAGTTTGCGGGCGCCAATATGTTGGTCATCAATCCCGAGTGCTGATGATAGCGCAACCAGTGCGTCTTGCCGCCTGCCTAGGTTGTTCAGGCATATAGCCTGCATATACTTCACCCAAAAGGGTGCGAAACCGCCCTTTTCTGATCGCTCCAGCAGCTGCAACGCAAAGGCAAGGTCTCGTTTTAGCTGGATAAGACTGAAAGCGTGTAAATAATCGACCTCAGCGGTGGGGTGTCCCACCGTGGCAATCAGCGCCAGGGCCGCCTCAAACTCCAGGCTGTCAACGAGCAGACGGATATTCTGAGACGTCCCTGTCGTCATGTTTACCTCATAGAGCCTGTTAAGCTGGCGACAATCCGTGCAGCAATTCAATGATACGCTGCGTGGCCGCCCCATCGCCATAGGGAGATGCGCCAGACGCCATACTTTCATAGTGCTTCTCGTCATCCAGCAGCCGCTGCGCCTGCTCCCGGATGTCCTTTTCCTCCGTACCTATCAGCAAAGCGACGCCCGCCGTGATGGCTTCAGGCCGTTCGGTGGCCGCCCGCATCACCAGCACAGGCTTGCGCAGCGACGGTGCTTCTTCCTGAACGCCACCGCTGTCGGTGAGAATCAGGTAGCTGCGCTGCATGGCGGCGACGAACTGGTCATATTCCAGCGGTCCCGTCAGGTGGATACGGTCTTGCCCACCCAGCATGCGCCCCACTGTTTCTTTAACATGTGGGTTGGGATGGACGGGCAAAAGCAGCTCAACATCTGGATTATCGCGGACCAGGGACAGCGCCGCGCGGCAGATATTGGCCAATGGTTCCCCAAAATTCTCCCGCCGATGCACTGTCAGAAGGATCAACCGGCGGCCCGGCGTGACCTCAACCGGCAAGGCCGGTTGCTTTGCCGCCATCCATAACAGCGCATCAATGACCGTGTTTCCTGTCACATGGATGTTGGCCGCTGGCACATGTTCGCGCAGCAGATGGTCCCGGGCGCCATCTGTGGGGGCAAAATGCAGGCGCGTAACCACGCTGGCCACCACGCGGTTGAATTCCTCCGGAAAGGGCTGCTCCAGATTGTGGGTACGCAGCCCGGCTTCCACATGGCAGAACGGGATACGGCGGTAGAAGCAGGCCATGGCGGTCGCCAGGACCGTGGTCGTGTCACCCTGGGCAACCACAGCGTCAGGCTGGCATTCCACCAGCACCTTGTCCAACCCCGTCAAGGCACGCGCGGTCACGTCCGCCAGCGTCTGGTTGTCCCGCATCAGGTTCAGATCGATATCGGCGGTAATCCCGAACAGGCTGAACACCTGATCCAGCATCTGGCGATGCTGCGCTGTGGCAACCACTGTCAGCTCGCACCACGCGCTTTCCCGCAGGGCCAGGATAACCGGAGCCATTTTGATGGCTTCCGGACGCGTCCCAACGACACACATCACCTTCATCATACATCACCCCGTTCGGGATGCCCCAGGCTTAGCGATTATCGAGAAACTGGAATACCTCGCCCCGGCTGTCGGGAAGCGTCGATCCGTGCAGCCGCGCCAGCTTGTCCAGTGAAAGCTCGTAACGGATGGTCGGCGCTTCTGGCTTGAAGGGGGAGGTCGATCCCAGATGTGCATGTACATCGGCCAGCCGCACAGTACCGGTCGCGCCAAGATTGATGATCTCGCCCGTAACGCCGGCTCCCACAAGGGACCAGACCAGCGCCGCCGCACTGTCCGTGTTGATGAACTGCAGGCTGCTGTCGGGCGACAGCCAGACAGGATCGCCCTGCATCATGTCGTAAATCGCGTTCTTGCGCAGGCCCTGGCCGACGAACCCGCCCATGCGCATGATCAGCCAGTTGCGATGCACACCCTGTACGGCCTGTTCAGCCAGATATTTGTGCAGGCCGTAGCGGCTGATCCGAGCCAGATCAATGGTCTGGCTTTCCAGGCTCTTCTCGGGCGTATCCGTCTCCGGATAGATATCGCCTGACGACAGGAAGACGTATCGCCCTGCCTTGAAATATTCCAGGCTGCGCACAACGCTGGTGACAGACGCATCGAAATCCCACAACGGGTCGCGCGTCGACATGAATTTCTTGCTGTTGCCATTGGCATTGATCAGCACGTCGCAGGACGTGCCCCGCAACTCCTCGAAATTCGCGCGTGTCACCTTGGTATGAGGCAGGCCCAGCCGCTCCAGCAGCCGGATATAAGCCGATCCGACGAACCCGTCGCCGCCGATGACGTAGATCATAGGCGCAGCCCGTCACCGCGCGTGGCATAATTGGCGGCAAACCAGTCGATGGTGTTGCGCAGGCCGGCTTCCAGCGGGGTGGGACAGGACAGGCCCAGCTGCGCCATCCGCTCGGTGGCGAAAATCTTCACCATCTGGCCGTCCGGCTTCTCAGTGTCCCAGGTAATGCGGCCTTCGAACTTCACCAGCTTGGCGATGGTCTCGGCGAGTTCCTTAATCGGGGTGCGCGTGCCCGAGGACAGGTTAACCGGCCCTTCACCGATGTCATTATCGATGAAAAAGGGCATCAGTGCGGCCACATCAGCGGCATAGACGAAATCACGCTGCGGCGTGCCGGTGCCCCACATCACCACCTCGTCCAGGCCGTTCAACTGCGCTTCGTAGTAACGGCGCACCATGGCGGGGACAACGTGGCTGTCCAGCGGGTGGAAATTATCGTATTCGCCATACATGTTGCCGGGGATGACGACCGTCGCCTTCACCCCATACTGGAACCGATAGGACCGGGCGGCCACCGTGCCCATCATCTTGGCCGTGGAATAAGGCGCGCTTTCCGGCTGCGGATAGCCGCACCAGAGCTGATCCTCGCTGATGGGGCTGGTCGCCTTGGCGGGGTAGGAGCATCCACCCATGGGATAGATCAACTTGCCGATGCCGCGCCGGGCACAGGCTTCGAACATGTTGGCGGTCAGAATCGTGTTGCGGAAATAGAAATCCGCCGGATAGGTGCGGTTGGCACCGATTCCGCCGGAATAGGCGGCAAAATGCAGAACGACATCCGGCTTGACCCGATCCAGAAGTGACAGCACCTGATCGAACTGCATCAGATCGGCATCGGCAGAAGAAACGCCGACCACAGCATCCGCCCCATAACGGGCACGCAGTATGGTCATCGTGTGCCGGCCAAGGAAGCCGCTAGCTCCGGTAACGAGAATCATTTTCCAGTCCTGTCCCAACCACAAAGCATCATGGGCACAGAGGTACATGTCTCTTCGCAAAAGAACAACCCATCGTGTTAGATAGATCAGGTTCACCGGCGAGGTTGATTTCCAACCCTGTCACTGCTTCGTATGGTCCTGTCTGCCGATGGGGGAGTTTGCGCATTGATTGCACGGATTAAAGGAGAGAAGGTCCAGGCTCAGGTCCAGGCCCAGATCGCGTCGGGGCCGCAGGCTGTCATCTTGGTGGGGGGGCGTGGCACCCGCCTGGGCCAGTTGACCGATCATACGCCAAAGCCATTGCTGCCGGTGGGGGGCGTGCCGTTCCTGGAGCATCTCATTACCAATCTGGCCCGACATGGGTTTCGCCGTATCGTGCTGCTGGCGGGCTATCTGGCTGATCAGATGCAGGGATTAATCGACAAGGCCCCGATTCTGGGCGTGGAAATCACCTGCGTGATCGAGCCGGAACCAGCAGGAACCGGGGGGGCACTGACCTATGCCCGCTCCCTGCTGGACCCGCGGTTCCTGTTGCTTAACGGTGATTCGCTTTTGGATGTGAATTATCTCTCGCTGCGGGCCGATGCGGACTGGCGGGAAGGCGATATGGGCCGGGTGGCACTTCGCGCCGTGGCTGATGGCAGTCGTTATGGTACCGTCGAACACGCGGAGGGCCGTATCACACGCTTCGCGGAGAAATCGGGTGAGCCCGGTCCGGCCGTCATCAATGGCGGCATCTATTGGCTGGACCGGAACATTCTGGACATGATTGGCACGCTGCCCTGTTCACTGGAGCAGGACATTTTGCCGGTCCTGGCACGTTCTGGCCGGCTGGGTGGCGAGCTGTGCGAGGGCTATTTCATCGATATCGGTGTACCGGTTGATTTCCAGCGCGCGCAGACGGAAATTCCGGCCTGGTGGCATCGGCCCGCCGTCTTTCTGGATCGTGACGGGGTGCTGAATGTCGATATTGGTTATGCCCACCGGCCTGACCAGATCGAATGGCTGCCCGGGGTGCGGGAGGCTGTGCGATATTTGAACGAGCAGGGTTATTTCGTCTTTGTTGTCACCAATCAGGCCGGTGTAGCCCGCGGTTTCTATGATGAAGCGGCGGTCCATACGCTCCATGCCTGGATGCAGGGTGAGCTGGCCAGGGCTGGCGCCCATATTGATGACTGGCGCTATTGTCCCTACCATCCTGACGGTTCGATTGAACTCTACCGACAGGCCCATGATTGGCGCAAGCCCGCCCCCGGGATGATTCTGGACCTGCTGGAAGCTTGGCCGGTGGTACGGGAGGGCAGCTTCCTGATCGGTGACCGCGATGGGGATGTTCAGGCCGCGGCAGCGGCCGGCATCCCCGGATATATCATTGAACCCAATAATGTTCTGAACCAGGTTCGTGACTTGGTGGCCAAGCATGAACCCAAATCGGAAATGACGTTATGACAATTAATTCCGCCGATACAAACCATCAGGCCAAGCAGCGTCTGGCGCAGATACGACAGACCTTATGGATGTCGCGGCCCGATGTGCGCAGCGTCTGCGCCAATGATCGTTCCCGTTTCGACCTTTGGATGCTGACCCAGGGCCGCAAGGAATATCCGTCCCTCGACGATCCGGCGGTCATCCGGGAACTATATACGGAGCTGTCTGCCCAGGACGTGCCGTCTGTCATGACCGGATCGCTGGTGGTGCCGCATTTGGCGATGCTGATCTGGCGCTCCCGATCAGACCTGTTGGGGCTGTTTGACGTCAACCGTCCCGAGGGGGCGGCGGGCCTGTTGGTCTGGTTTTATGGTTGCGGGCTGCATGAACTGGGCCTGCGGGAATTGACCAGCCAAGAAGATCTGGCGTCGCTGCATCAACCCGTTGATGGCAGGCATGGCGGAGCGATCCCGCTGTCACGGTTGATGGAGGTGGTCTGGCTGGCGCGCGCCGACCTCCAGGCGGCAATCGACATTACCCAACCGGCCGGTGTCAGCGAGTTCATCCATTGGTATCTGGTTCATGGTTTGACCGAAACAGGCCTGATCGAAGCTCTTGACGTCGCAACCGCCCGCCAGCTGGCGGGTGTGGCACCCCGCTTCCTTTATGAATATGAAGTCGGCTGGTCGCAGGAGCCGGCGGCTGGTGCGCTTCGGACCTGGCTTCGGAGCGAAGGACTGCAGCGTTATCCTGTTATCGAACGGCTGTACCGTGTAGCGGGGCAGCCTATCGAAGCCGATATTGAAGCGCCGATGGTGCAGCCGGTGCGGTCCGTGCCTTTGCGTCATGATGGGGTTAATCTTATCGGTCATGCCCGGAGCGAGTTCGGTGTCGGCGAAGATGTGCGGGAAGCGGCGCGTGCCCTGACGGCGGCCGGCATTCCCTTCGCCGTTATCGATATCCCGCCCGGTTCTGGCATCGGCCAGGGTGACCGACTTTTGGATCAGCAGATCGGCGACCGGTTGCCCTTCAGTACCAGCCTTTTTTGTATGACCGCTATGGAGACGGCCCGTCTGCACGCCGACCGTGGCGATGCCATATTCCAAGGCCGACGTACCATCGGGTTCTGGCCCTGGGAACTGCCGCAATGGCCGGAAGGGTGGCGTCACTGCTTTGATCTTGTCGACGAAGTCTGGGCTTCCAGCCGCTTTACCTACGGTGCCTATCGCGCTGTTGGCGGACGCAAGGTTCGACACATGCCCATGGCTGTCACCGTTGCCGGGGCTGCCTCCGATATCCGGGTTCGGCTGGGGACGCGGGACGGCACTTTCCTGTTCGTCTGCGCCTTCGATGGGTTGTCAGGGATGCCAAGAAAGAACCCCCTGGCGGTCGTTGCCGCATTCCGGGAGGCTTTCCCCAGCGGCAATGAGCCGGTATCCCTTGTCGTCAAGGGCATGCGCGCTACGGTGGGGAGCGAGGAGCTCTATCGGCAGTTGGAAGAGGCATGTCGACAGGATCCCCGCATCCATCTGATCGACGGTACCTGGGCGCGGTCCGATATGCTGGGTCTGTTGCAGGCGGCCGATTGCTTCGTGTCGCTTCATCGGGCCGAAGGGTTCGGGCGTTGCCTCGCCGAGGCCATGCTGCTGGGCAAGCCGGTGATCGCCACGGGCTATTCCGGCAACATGGATTTCACGCTGCCCGGTACGGCCGCCTTGGTGGACCATGATTGCCGCCCCGTCGAGCCTGGGGAATATCCCTACGCGGAAGGGATGATCTGGGCGGAGCCTGATATTTCCCATGCGGCTTGGTGGATGCGGCATATCTGGTCCGAGCCGGTTAACAGGAATCGGTTGGAAGCAGCTGGTCAGTGGCTGATCCAGCAGACCTATTCACCCAAAGTAATCGGTCAGTCTTACGCGGGCATTCTTGGACTTAGAAGCTGAGGGAGAGGTCGCCCTGTTTGATCGGACAGCGTGACAGCAGGCAATAAGGTGGCGCTTGGCGGCCTGGTCGAGGATCAATTCCCGACCAGTCTGTCGAGCGGCGCCCGTCTGTTTATAAACGAATGTTGCACTTCAAAATAGAATCTACTGGCAGCCTCCATTGCTAACCACATGATTATAAAGAAGAGTCGCGCTTCTAAATTGAATCCATCCGCCTACAGACAAATTATCAATAATCATAGTTATGGAAAATAAAATGAGTCGCGGCGGTCGCGGAAGCCGACGACGATCTCCACCCCGGTGCAGTTCACGCTCAATGCCGACCGGCCTTCCGCCTGATATAGGCAACGATGCGCAAGCACCGTTTCTTCATCAAGAAACACGGCGCTGTTGATTTGACGCCGCATCATCCTTCGAAAATAGGTGCGATCCGCCAAGCTCAAAAAACCATTGCTTATAACCAGAGCGAATCAAAATTCACACCAGTTATAAACTAGCTTCCGGAATTCTTTCGGATTCTGGGTATATAATACAATCGGTCAAGCGTCTCGACCAATGGAACGGCGGCAACTGCCACCGCGCTGCTCGTGTGTTGTAGCCAAGCCGGCTGATACTGGCACCGACGATTGATGGGTATAAAAGAGGGTTTCCCCCTTCCCGGTTCGGCATCGCCCCCCTGTTCTTTGGTCGGGGTGCGACACCTTTGCTGCTCAATTGCAGTAACTTTGGATTACACTCCTGTAACTGGCAGATCGGACAATTTCCATCCCAAATAAGACGTTTCCCTGTACCAAACAGGAGATAATCGATGCAAGTTACATACAAGAACGCCCCGGAAGACGACTGGCTCCCCTTTCCGGATAAGGCGCCCGGCGCGCCCTCCCCATCCTTCGCCCCCATAAGTTTGAAAGGCGGTGATGGGGGCGATGGCCTCAGCGATGTCAGCTACAATTTGGCGCCGGTCATCGGTTCAACACTGGTTGGCGGCGATGGGCAGGACACTTTCTATGGGACCGATGGTGACGACAGCCTGGATGGGGGCGGCGGAAACGACGCGCTTTATGGCTTTCCCGGCAATGATACCCTTATCGGCGGGGCCGGCGATGACATGCTGCGCGGCTATGCGGGGAATGACAGTCTCTATGGGGGTGACGGTAGAGATTTCCTGATGGGTGATGTTGGTGATGATTATTTGGACGGGGGGAAAGGGGCCGATACATGTGCTGGCGGCCCCGGAAACGATACTTTTATAATCGATGACCCCAACGATAATTGGCTTGAAGAAGATGGCTGGGGATATGATACCGCCATTATTTCTGTACATGGCTATTATGTGAGGAGTGCTTCCAGAGTTGAAAATTTCGTTTTTGTCGGTGATGGCTCCC
This sequence comes from Niveispirillum sp. BGYR6, assembly GCF_027568365.1. NCBI lineage: Bacteria > Pseudomonadati > Pseudomonadota > Alphaproteobacteria > Rhodospirillales > Azospirillaceae > Niveispirillum > Niveispirillum sp. BGYR6. Next base: position 10,516 of record NZ_JANLNL010000019.1, read on the forward strand.
CCGCCCCATATTTCATCAACAGCCTTCTATCTTACACCGTATCCACAGCGCGGGAGCAGCCGAATAAGGCCGTGATTACCTATGGCTGGCGGACGGAATTCACCGGTTATGTTGCTGGATACAATCCGCGTGCCTTCAATGAGCAGGAAAAGTCTCTGGCCCGGGCCGTCTTGGCCAACTGGTCGGCCGTGGCCAATATCGATTTTGTTGAAACCCCCTTTCCGTCTACCTCATCATCAACGCCAACCAGCGCCGGCAACCCGCACATTCAGTTCGCGGTTTCTGGCCTGTCGAGCGGTGGTTCCTCCCTGCCCTTGTTCACCGCCGGTGGAATCTGGCTGCCCCCAACCAACGCCTCCTTTTTCGACTACGTCATGGGCGTCGGCTATGTATTTGGGTTAAGCATTCCTTATAATCATGGCGGCGAACACAGAGAACAATATAATTTACCAGCCTCGGAAAACACCACAGAAAATACAATATTGTCGCCCAATGGCACCCCGGTAGAGAAATTGGGCATATTTGACCTGGCCGTCATTCACTACATTTATGGCCCCAACAAGGATGTCCGCAGCGGAGCCGATACCTATATTCTATCGTCGACAGAGGTGGGGCGTTACATCTGGGATGGCGGGGGCAATGACACGATCACCGCCCAGGATGCCACCCAGGCGGTGACCATTGATCTGCGCGACGGCGGCTGGGGCTGGTTTGGCAGCAAGAATGAGCATTTGCTGACCGAAGGCCAGTTCTTCATCGGCTATGGCAGCGTCATTGAAAATGCCGTGGGCGGCCATGGCAATGACATGCTGATTGGCAACAAGGCTGATAACAGCCTGACCGGCGGGGCCGGCAATGACACGCTGGTGGGCGGGGACGGCACGGATACCGCCATTTTCACCGGCAGCTACGGCAGTTACAGCATCGGCGGTGAAGGCCGGGAAACCCGCGTCACCGGCAGTAATGGGGAGGTGGATACGCTGATCGGCATCGAATGGCTGAAATTCGATGACCGGACAGTCGCCGTGCCCGCCAACCCCGACCCGGTGTTGATCATCAACCCGGCGTCGGTGCTGGAACGGGATGATGGTGGCACCGGCACGGAGAGCGGCATCAGCAGGCTGGTCTATCATTTCACCCTGTCGGCCACAGCGGCAACCGATATCAGCTTCACCGTCCACATCGCCGGGGGCAGCGCCACAGCGGGCACGGATTACAAAGCTGTGGCCGATCAGAAGCTGACCATCCCGGCAGGCACAAAAAGCCTGAGTTTCAGCATCAATGTGCTGGGCGACCGGCTGCTGGAAGGCAATGAGACAATCCAGCTGCTGATCAGCGATATCAAGGGCGCCCGGCTGCCCGGCGCTGCCAGCAGCCAGATTGTCACCGGCACCATCATGGATGATGACGCCACCGACCCGTTCTTCACCACAGAGGCCTATGCCATTCAGAACCCGGATGTCGTGGCCGCCCTGGGCCAGGATGATGCCGTGCTGATCCGGCATTATATCCAATATGGCCGGGCGGAGGGGCGGGCCACCCATGGGGCCGATATGGCCGCCTATGCGGCGCTGAACCCCGACCTGTTCAAGATTTTCGGCTTTGACGAACCCGCCTTGACCCGCCATTACCAGGCCTATGGTCGGCTTGAACAGCGCCCCACCTTCGGCTTTGACGCCGAAGCCTATGCGGCGCTGAACCCGGACTTGTTCAGCGCCTTCGGTCTGGATAAGGCCGCCTTGGTCCGCCATTACGTCAATAATGGTCAGGCGGAAGGCCGGGTTACCCTGGGCTTTGATGCCGACGCCTATGCCGCCCTGAACCCGGACCTGTTCAACGCCTTCGGCCTGAACCATGCCGCCCTGGTCAGCCATTATGCCAATTATGGAAGGGCGGAGGGACGGCAGGCGACCGGCTTCGACGTGGAAAGCTACGCCGTGCTGAACCCCGATCTGCTGGATGTTTTCGGCTATGACCCGGTGGCCCTGGTCAGCCATTATATCCATTACGGCCGGATCGAGGGCCGGCAAGCCTTCAGCCCTTCCCCCGCCATCGGCATGATGGCGGAAAACAGCCTGGGGCTGGTGGGGATGGTCGAGGGGCCGGGCTGATCGCCCAGCCCCCGCCGGTCATCGTTGCGGGCAGCGATAATGCATCGCAACCCACAACGATGCCAATCAGCCGGATATCGGCGCAAACCCCATCTGGCCAACCTGGGCGTCTGCATAAAGCTGGAAACCCCGCAGGACATGGATACCGGTATTGGTCCAGTCTTTATCGCCCCGCGGCGCCACAAAGGCCGGTGCCAGCAAAGTTTCACCCTTGCCGGAGCCATAATTGGTTGCCAGGGCGCCCGGATAGTCAGCCGCCCTGCCGGCGCTGGTGGGGCCGGTCGCGTTGAAATTGTATGAAAGTGCCGGCCGGTTCGGGTCCGGCTGACCGTCAACCGTGGTCGAAATGGTGATCGTATAGGCTCCCTCGGTCACCCCCTCGCCGCCGCCCATCATCATAAAGGTAATGCCCGTATCAATGATGATATTGACCATCGGTGGCGTGCTGTTCTGCAGCGTCACCGGCGGGTTTTTAGGCGGATTGGTCGGAACGATCGTAATTGTGCCAACCGGCGTGGCAAAGACGCCCGGATTAACACCGTCGTTCTGCGCCGCTGCGGCCCCCTTCGGGTCGGGGTTGGCACCCAGCTTCTGGAACGCGAAAGCCGACGGCAGCTTTTCCGGGGTGATCCCCAGCGTAATGCCGTCTTTATTGATCAGATAGGACGGATAGAGGCTGGTGCCATCCTGCGTGCAGGCATTGACAAGGGTGTTCGTACCCATATTGGGTCGACCAAAGCCAACACCCATCATCAGCGGACCGCCCTTGGTCGGCCCGGTCACAGTCACCGGCGAGGGGCTGCTTTTCATCACATCCTTCGGCACAATGCCGAGAACAACGGCGTTCTCGACGATCGCAGCCGCCGTGCCATCTTTATTTACACCGATCCCCAAATGCTTAACGCGATAGTAGAATCCATATTCAGAATTGGCATCTGACGTATATTCTATACTTCCAGGCCCAATATACTGAACGCCATCCAGCATATTTGTCTGTGATATGCTGGTCGGCTTCATATATGTGGTATTTTTACTTTCAGTGCTCCCATTGAGGTTAACTAGATTTGGTACGTCGATGGTTTCATATTCGACAGTATATTTTCCATCAGTATATAGATTTCCGACATTGATCACACAGCCTTGGGAGCCGGTATCAACCTGCACCAGCATATGCGGGGAGAGGGTGGTCAGGGGAGAAGCAGAGGCCGACGGTGTCGCATTTTTGGCCGGCGGCGCTCCCATGACCGCGATCATCATATTGATACCCTGGTGATCCCAATCGGAGGGGGGCGTCCAGACGTTAATGGGCTGGGGATAATTCGTCATGGCTTTATCGACCATCGCTGATGTTTACGATGGTCGATTTTTAGGTGCAGATTCAGACATATGCAATTTTAAATCGCAAATTTAAGAATTGAACACAATTTGAAGAATTCAAATTCTCACCCGATCCGCAACCATATATTGCCCCCGCCCCGAGGGACCGGCATCGTCCCTAATCCACCCGCCACAGCGCCGCCGCTGTCATCGCGGCGGCGACGGTCAGGCGTTCATCGGCCGCCGCCAGTGCCCGGCCGGGCTCTCCCGCCATGACCAGCCGCACGCACCCGCCGCCGGCATCCTGGCAGATCAGGGCGGTGGCCTGGGCGCGGGGGGCCAGGGTGACGGTCCCGCCCGGCCCGGCCATCAACGCCAGATCGGGCCGCAGAATGGGGGAGAGCAGGAAGCTTTCCGCCCCCACATTCACCGGTACGGTACGAAACTGCGTCGCCGGCAGGGCCGCAGGGCCGATCCGCAGCCCCTGCCCCACCAGTATCAGGAATTGCCCAGCCTGCGCCGCCGGGCTGAACCGTTCCGGCAGGGGCCCATTGCCCACCGGCACACCGAAATCCGGCGTGCCGTCCGGCTGGTAATAGAGCCGCTGGAGACGGGTATGGCGGTTGGGGTCGAACAGCGGGTTGCCCTTGATCGCCCGATAATCGCGCCCGTGATAGACCAGGATGTCGCGGCCCTGTTCATCCACGGTGAAGCTGTTATGGCCGGGGCCATAGACGCTGGTTTCGGTAGAGGAAACAAAGACCGGCTGCGGCGATTTCTGCCAGACAGCCGGGTTCATGATGTCGGCATCATCGGGTACCGTCAGCAGGCCCAGGCAATAACGCGCATCGGTGGCGCTGGCGGAATAGGTGATGAACAGTCGGCCATTGCGGGCCAGCACGGCCGGCGCCTCGGCCACCTTATAGCCCTGGATTTCCCAATCCAGCGCCGGCACGGTCAGCCGGGCCGGCGGGCGCGCCAGGCTGGTGGGGCTGGCCAGCGGGGCGAGATAGAGGTTGGAATTCGTCTCGATCCCCGGTTCCTTCTGCGCCCAGCAGATATAGCGCACGCCGCGATGGCTGAAGAGGGTGGAATCCAGGGTGAAGCTGTCCCACGGCGTCTGCAATTGGCCCAGCAGGGTCCAGCGCCCGGTCAGCGGATCGGCATCGCGGCAGCTCAGCACATAGGTGCGGATGCGGAACGGCTCCCCGCCATCGCCGGCGGCGAAATAGAGCTGCCAGGCCCCGTCGACCCAATGCAGCTCCGGGGCCCAGATATAGCCGCCCAGCTTGCCGCCGGCCGGGCGGCGCCAGACCACCGCCTCGCTGTCATCCGCCGCCAGCCCGGCCAGGGTCGGGCTGCGGCGAATGATCAGCCGGTCATATTCCGGTACGGAGGCGGTGAGATAATAATACCCGTCACCATGGCGGAAAATCTGCGCATCGGCCCGCTGGCGCACCAGCGGGTTCAGCGGGGCGGGGCCGCCGGGGGCGGCCGTGCCCGACGCGGCGGCACCGTTGAACAGGCTGGCCGCCGCCGGCAGGGTGGCGGCAGCGGCCAGAAAGCGGCGGCGGGAAAACAGGCTTTGCATCCGCTTAAGGCCCCCCTCAGCGCAGGTCCAGCACCACCACCGACTTGGCCGGCAGCGTCACCGTCAAAACCCCACCTTCGATGCGTGCATCGCTGAAGGCGGCGGGCTTCACCACATCCGGTGCGTTGAAATCATTATGGGCGTTGATGGCGGATGCCGTCAGCACCCGGCCGCTAACGGCGCTGGCGCTCACCCCTTCCAGCTTCACCGTCACCTTGTTGGCATTGTTGGGATCCAGGTTGGACAGGCCGACATGCAGCCGGCCATCCTTGGCCCGCACCGCCGATCCGCTGACGGCCGGCAGGGTCCATTTATCCTTGGTGTAGCTGGGCGTGTCGATGCTGATGGGCAGCACCGTGGCATCTTGCCAGGGCTGATACATCGCAAACACATGATAGGTCGGCGTCAGCACCATCTTCGGCCCGTCGGTCAACACCATGGCCTGCAGCACATTCACCATTTGGGCAATGGCGCTCATCCGCACGCGGTCGGCATGGCGGGCGAAGATATCCAGGGTGGTGGAGGCCACCAACGCATCGCGCAGCGTGTTCTGCTGGCGCAGGAAGCCCGGATTGGTGCCGGGATCGGGCGCGTACCAGGTGCCCCATTCATCCACGGCCAGCCAGACCCGTTTCTGCGGATCATATTTATCCATCACGGCGCTGTGCCGGCTGATCAGCTCTTCCATATGGTAGGCTTTGGCCAGCGTCTCGGCCCAGCCAGCCTCGTCAAATTCCGTGGCCGATCCCTTGGCGGCCCAGGTGCCGGGCACCGTGTAATAATGCAGCGACAGCGCATCCAGCTGTTTGGCGGCGACGCGCATCATCGTCTCCGTCCAGTCAACATCATCGCTGTTGGCGCCGGCGGCGATCTTGATGATTGTCGACCCCGCCGGCACCTTGATGAAGGTGGCATAGCGGCGGGTGACATCGGCGGCATATTCGGCCCGCATATTGCCGCCACAGCCCCACAGCTCATTGCCGATGCCGAAATAGGGCACCTGCCAGGGCTGCTTCTGGCCATTCTTCGCCCGCTCTTCGGCCAGGCTGCCGGCGGGGGCGGTCATATATTCCACCCAGTCGGCCATTTCCTGCGGCGTGCCATTGCCGACATTGCCGGCCACATAGGGTTCCGCGCCCAGCTGTTTCACCAGTTCCATGAATTCATGGGTGCCGACAGTATTGGGTTCGGTCACGCCACCCCAATGGGTGTTCACCTTCACCGGCCGCTTGTTCTGCGGCCCCACCCCGTCGCGCCAATGATATTCATCGGCAAAGCAGCCGCCCGGCCAGCGCACCACCGGCACTTTCAACCGGCGCAGCGCCTCGACCACATCGGTGCGAAAGCCATTGCGATTGGGGATATTCTTGTCATTGCCGACCCACAGCCCGCCATAGATGCCATGGCCCAGATGTTCAGCAAACTGGGTGAAGATGCGGCGGTCATAGGTGGGGCCGGGCTGGTCGGCCTGGATGGTGGCGCTGGTGGGCTTGCCAGCCGTCTGGCCCAGGGCGGCCGGCACCAGGGCGCTGACAGACAGCAGAACGGCCGTGATCCGGCGCAGGGACGCGATCATGGGTTTCCTCCGCTTTATTTTTTGATTGGAGCGGTCGGGCCGTGCGACCAGCGCCGCACGGCCCGCAAACCGTCACAGCGACTTGACCGCCACATCCACCGCCGCCGCCCGTTCCAGCCGGTTGCGGGCCGGCAGGGTGAAGGGGGCGGCGGCGATTTCAAATACATCGCCTTCCTGCGTGCGCACCCCATCGCTGAAGGAAAGGGTGGCGGTGCCGAAGAAATGCACATGCACATCGCCGGCCCGGCGGAACAGGTCATATTTGAAATGATGATGTTCCAGATTGGCCAGCGTGTGGGACATGTTGTCCTCACCGGACAGGAAGGGCTTTTCCCAGATCACCGCGCCGTCGCGGACAATCCGGCTGCTGCCTTCCACATGGGCCGGCACGTCGCCGATCAACAGTTCCGGCCCCAGCGAAGCCTGACGCAGCTTGCTATGGGCCAGCCACAGGTAATTATGCCGCTCCGTCACATGGTCAGAAAACTCGTTGGCCAGGGCCAGCCCCAGGCGATAGGGCGTGCCATCGGGGCCGATCAGATAGATGCCGGCCAGTTCCGGCTCCTCCCCCCCATCCTTGGCGAAGGACGGCATGGTCAGGGGCTGTTCCGGACCGACAAGCTGGGAACCATCGCCCTTATAGAACCATTCCGGCTGCTGGCCCACCTGTCCGGGGGCGGGCTTGCCGCCCTCCAACCCTTCCAGGAACATGCGCATACTGTCAGTGACGGCGCCCTGCTGGGCCGCCTTATGCATCTTGTCGCGGCCTTCCGCCGATCCCAGATGCGTCAGCCCGGTGCCGGCCAGCACCAGATGTGCCGGGTCTTCATGATCGATAGGGGCCAGCAGGCGGCCGGCCGCCAGTTCGGCGGCAATATCCACGGCCGCCCCCTGGCCACAGGCCGCTGCCTCTTCAGCCAGGGAACGGCCGGCAGCAATGGCGCGCAAGGCCAGTTCGCGCACAGACGCGACGCCGGGCAGGAAACAGGCCGCTTCCCCTTGCGCGAAGATCACCGAACGCGCGCCATCGGCGGCGCGATGCTGCAACAGACGAAGTGCCATCTTTCCTCTCCCGTCACGCCACTGCGGGCGCACTGTTCATTTTCAGCCGGGGAACCGGCCTGCCAATAACTCTGACATATTACAGGTGGGCGCGATTGGCAATGATGGATGCGCACGGGGGAGAATGAAAGAAAAACGCTGGCACCCCCAGGGCGGGCCAGCGTCAGGATCATCTATTTGTCTATGTAATTTACCGATGAACCGCTCAGATCAGCGCATCACCCGGCATATCCATGCCCATAGCCAGCAGCCCCAGGCTGCCGCTGTCGGCCGGCAGATAGGCGGCGCGGCCTTCCGCCCGGCCGGCATATTGGTAATGGTTGATCAGGGCGGCATGGTTCAGGCCGAAGGCGCTCAACAGGTCGGGGTTCAGCACGGCATAGGCCTCCGCATCAAACCCTGTCGTCTGCCGCCCCTCCGCCTTGCCATTATTGATGTAATGGCGGATCAGCGCCGCCTCATCCAGGCCGAACGCCTTGTAAAGATCAGGGTTCAGGGCAGCATAGGCCTCCACATCAAAACCGATGATCATCCGCCCCTCCGCCTTGCCGTTATTAATGTAATGGCGGATCAGGGCGGCATGGTCGGTGCCGAAAACGTTGAACAGGTCGGGGTTCAATGCCGCATAGGCATCGACATTGAAGCCGGTGGTCGCCCGCCCTTCCACCTTGCCGAAACGCAGATAATGGCTGGTCAGCGCCGCTTCGTTCAGCCCGAAGGCATTGAACAGGTCCGGGTTTAGGGCCGCATAAGTTTGCGCATCAAAGCCCGTAGCCGCCCGCCCTTCCGCCTTGCCATAATTCACATAATGCCAAGCGATGGCCAGGGCATTATCGCCGAACACCGCCACCAGATCGGGGTTCAGCGCCCGATAGGTAGAAAGGGAGAAGATCGGGTTGGTTGCCAGATCATCATTCAGAATGGTGCCAGTGACGGTCAGGCTGCTGCCGCCATCCACCAGCCGGGCGCCCTGCAGGTTGCTGATCACCAGCTGGACGGTTTCATCCTTTTCCACCAGCGCGTCGCCCCGCACCGCCACCGCCACCGTCGCGGTGGTTGCCCCGGCGGCGATGGTTACCGTGCGGTCGACAGCGGTGTAATCCGTGCCAGCCGTGGCTGTGCCGCCATTGGTGCGGACATTGAAACTAACGGCACTGCTGGCCGCCGCCGACAGGCTGATGGTGTAGGTCAGCTGTGTCGTGGCACCTGTCGCCCCCTCCAGCACCGGTTTGGCGCTGGCCGACAGATAGGGGGTGCCGGGGGTGGCAGTGGGGGCGGCAACGGTGCGGTCATCGAATTTCAGCCATTCAATGCCGCTTAAACTATCCACCTCCCCCTTGCTGCTGGTCACGCGCAGGTCGCTTCCCGACAGCGCGATGCTGTAGCTGGCATAGGTGCCGGTGAAAATGGCCGTATCGGCCCCCGCCCCGCCCACCAACGTGTCATTGCCAGCCCCGCCGGTCAGGCTGTTATCGGCGGCATTGCCGGTTAACAGGTCATTACCATTGCCGCCAATGGCATTTTCAATGACGGTGCCATAGCCGATGAAGAACTGACCTTCGCTGAGGAACAGGTCTTTCTGGCTGCCGAACCAGCCCCAGCCGCCATCGCGCAGATCAATGGTGACGGCTTGGGCAGCACCGCTGGCCGACACCGTATCATTGCCGCCGCCATCCCAGATGTAACGGCCGACCTCTGTGGAAGACAGGATATAGGTATCGGCCCCGTTGCGGACATCCTTGTTGGGGCCATAGATATATTGGATGGCAGCGATATCATAAACGCCAAGCCCGGTATTGCTGGTGAAATTATAGGACATCTGGGTGTTATTGCTGCTGTCCTCCGCCGTGGGCAGATAGGGAGGGGAGGCACCGCCGCCGCCGGCATTATAGTTTCCCGGATGTTTGAAGCCCAGCGTATGGCCGATTTCATGGATGAAGGTGGTCAGGGAGACACCGTCAGAATCCATCCAGACGTTGCCGCTGGCCGTGCCCAAAGTAGCGTGGCCGGCCACACCGCTGGGCAGGGTGGCCGCCGCAAACTGAATATCGGGTGACGTCGCGGTTTCCACGAAACTGACATTTGCCACCGCTGCCCACAAGGTGAAGGCATCCCGTGCTTGTGTTTTTTCCCCCGCGTTGAAGACGCGCGGATTGCTGTCCCCCGGCGACAGGGCCGACAGATCCGTCCGCCAGCCGAAGGTGACAACAGTCTTGTCGGTGCTGTCCCGCGCCATATGGGAATGATTCTGGACAAGCGACTGGATGAAATAGGGGGCGGCCGATCCATCGCCAACATAGCGTACATTTTCGATGGAACTATCGGGAACATAGCCGCGCACCGAGACAATCGCCGTGTCATTCGTGCCAGCCGTATCCCAGATATAATCTTTCAGATCATCAATGTAATAGGTGTCATTGCCGTCGCCGCCATAGAGGGAATCGGCACCCGCACCGCCGGTCAGTGTATCGTCGCCATCATTGCCATACAGCGTATCGGTCCCGTCGCCGCCCAGCAGGCTGTCATTGCCGGCCCCGCCATCCAGCGTATCGTTCCCGGCACCGCCGATCAGTGTGTCATTGCCACTATAGCCATAAACACCATCATTGCCATCACCGCCATCCAGGCTGTCGGCGCCATCGCCGCTATAGAGTGAATCATTGCCGATCCCCCCGATCAGGGTGGCGTTGGACGTGGTGCCATAGGTGGACAGGTAATCATTCCCCGCCCCGCCATCCAGCAGGTCGTTGCCGACGCCGCCATAGAGGCTGTCATTCCCATCACCGCCGACCATGCTGTCATTGCCATTGCCACCATAGAGCGTGTCGCTGCCGGTGCCCCCGCGCAGGGTGTGATTGCCCGTCGTGCCATAGACGGACAGGTAATCATCATCGGCACCGCCATCCAGCAGGTCATTCCCGCTGCCGCCATAAAGCGAATCCCGCCCCGCCCCACCGATCAGCGTGTCATTGCCGGCATCCTGGCCATAGAGCACATCATTACCGTCGCCCCCATCCAGGCTGTCATCGCCCCCCAGCCCCTGCAGCGTGTCATTACCGGCCAAGCCGATGATCGTATCGGCATCAGACCCGCCGGTCAGGCGGTCATTGCCGCTGTTGCCGGTGATGGTCTGTGGGGCGGCCAGCGGCAGCACTGCCCCCTCCCCCGCCGGCGCCACCAGGGCGGACATGACCGGGGGATCGACGGCCGGCATCTCTGCCAAGGCCGGAAAGTCCTCCGTCGGAGAGCTGCCCAGGAACGGCAGCAGCAAAATGTCCCGAATATTGCCGCAAGCAATGCACATGACCAACCCCCGACCACCAGCGTTAAATTATTTCCGTTTTGTTTCCAGCATGGCGACAGCGATGCCAGAATTTCTGCAATAATACGTCAATGGAGAGCGTTTTCCAATGCGCTTGCCCAGCAAAATTCACTAGAGAAAACTCATCACTTTTACATTCCAAATGATCATGGTTGCAAAATAAATATTTATATTGATGCCCCATCCACCATTCCTAATACTGTCAAATTTTGGGCAGACAGTAAAATAAAAGCCGGTCGATGTTCTGCGTAACCCGCATATTGATAATGACGGATCAAGGCAGCATGGTCCATGCCGAATATACTTAACAAGTCCAGGTTCAGTATGGCGTAGGTATCGGCACTGAAACCGTTGGTGGCCACATTATTCCATTCCGTTCTATGAGTAAAATTACTCATCACCCAATCTTCATTGGACGGATATTCGATGTAATTTTGTCGATCATTCGCCACATAGGCCTCTACGTCAAAGCCCAGCGTTGGCCGTCCTTCCGCCCGGCCATAGTTGATATAATGGTGTACCAGGGCGATGTCATTATTGCCGAAGGCGCGGTACAGATCGGGGTTGAGCATCGCATAAGAGGCAACGGTAAACCCATAAGCCGCGCGCCCTTCTGCTCTTCCATACTGCTGATAATGATTGATCAGGGCCTCCTCGTTCAATCCGAAAGCGGCGAACAGGTCCGGGTTCAGGGCGGCATAGGCCTCTGGATCAAAACCGCTGGCCGCCCGTCCTTCCGCCCGGCCATAATTGATGTAGTGCCAGGCGATAGCCGTGGCATCATTGCCATAGGCTGCAGCCACATCCGGGTTCAGCGCCCGATAAGCGGTGACGGAGAATTGTGGCAGGATATCATTATCCACCACCAGCCCATAAACGGAAGTGGTTGGCGCGCCCCCGGTCAGTTTTGCCCCCTGGAGATCACTGACCACCAGTTCGATCGTCTTATTGCCATCATAGCTCTTGTTGCCAAGCACATTGACGGCAACTGTGGCACTGTTTTGCCCTGGGGCAATGGTTACCCGTTGCGTCAGGGGTTGATAATCGGCCGCGGCGGCGGCCGTGCCGTGGCTGCCGGTCGTCACCTGGAAGCTGACCGGCTTATCCGATATGTAATCCGCCGGCGCGCCATTCTCATCGGTGAATTGGATGCTGAAAACCAGCTGGCTGACACCCCCGGCATCCGTCTCTGCCACCAAGCTGCCCTTGACGGTCAGGATCGGTTCCGGCTTGACGGTGGGCGGCGGGGGCAGCAAGGGTGGCGCCGTAATGGTTCTGTCGGCAAAGCTCAGCTTCTCAATGCCATTGAGCAGATCCATTTCACCGGACAGGTTGGTCACGGTAATGTTTTCGACACCGGCAACAATGGTATAATCCGCAAAATTGCCGCTGAAGACGGCCGTATCCTCCCCATGACCGCCGATTAAGGTATCGTTGCCGAGGCCGCCGATCAGGGTATCATCGTTGGCGCTGCCATCCAGCCGATTGGCCAAATCATTACCGGTCAGCAGATCACGGCCGGAACTGCCCGTGGCATTTTCAATAAGGGTGCCATACCCAACAAAAAATTGCCCGGGATTGATGAAATTGGAATTTTCAACCTGAACGGCAAATGAACCAAAATGCCCATCCCGCAGGTCAATCTTAACGCTGTAGATGGAGTTCTCCGCAGAGATTGTATCATTTCCGCCCCCATCCCAAATATAATATCCAGTACTGGCATGAGTGACAAAATACGTATCATCACCCGTTCTGGTGGTTTTGCTGGGGCCATAAAGGTATTGAATGGCAGCAATGTCGAATTGACCTAACCTGCTGTATCCGTTACCGTTATAAGACATTACAGTGTTATTTTTCGTATCCTCGACAGCCGGCAAGAAGGGGGGCTCCCCAACACCGGAGACGCCATTGTAATTACCTGGATGTTTCAGGCCCAACGCATGTCCGATCTCATGCACAAAGGTATGCTGGGTGGCATATTGGGCATTGACCCATATATCGGTGACCGGCCCCCCCACAACCGCATAGCCACCGGCCTGCATCGTCGCAGCACCAAACCGGATATCGGGTGCGACCCCGACGGTCGCTTCGACAAAATGGATATCGGCGACTTCTTCCCATTGGGCAAGGGCTTTACGGGCCAGTTCCAGCTGCGCAACAGTCATGATGCTGGGGTTGGTGGCGCCGTCATAATACCCGGTTGAAAAATCCGGCAGCCATCCATAGACGATCACGGGCGCCGGCCCGGTATGGGGCTGCACCCCCCGGTAGCTGGCCACCAGCGCCTGAATGAAATAAGGGGTATCAGAAATCGCGGGCACCGCCTGCGCCGTCTGGCCGCCTGCAGATGATGGTGACGGGGGAACCGTCCCCAGCTGCTCCACAGAGAAGAGGCATTGGTTCTGCTGATTGCCGCACAAAACGCACATCGGGCCGCCCTTGATCCGCCTGTCAAGTGATCGGTATTCCAGCGCCCATCCCTGTCCACCGGTTCCGAAAACGGGCTATTTCATACAATTATCCGGGTGTATTTCCAATATAAACACAAGTGGTACGGTGCCGTGGCCCGACTGGAAACGGGCGGGCCGCGGCACCGCTTCATGATGGCATCAGAACACAGCCTCGTCCGCCACCATGCCCATGGCCATCCCCAGCAGCGACAGGCTGCCGCTTTCATCCGGCAGGAAAGCTGCGCGACCCTCCGCCCTGCCGGCATATTGGTAATGGTTGATCAGCGCGGCATGGTTCAGGCCGAAGGTGCTGAGCAAATCGGGGTTCAAAACGGCGTAGCTATCGGCATCGAAGCCCATCGCCTGCCGGCCTTCCGCCTTGCCGCTGGTGATATAGTGGCGGATCAACGCCCCTTCATCCAGGCCAAAGGCCCTGTAGAGGTCTAGGTTCAAGGCCGCATAGGCCTCGGCATCGAAGCCGCTGATGGCGCGGCCTTCCGCCTTGCCCATATTGACATAATGTTGGATCAGGGCGGTATGGTTGGCACCAAAAGTGTTGAACAGGTCAGGGTTCACGGCGGCATAGGCATCCGCATCAAAGCCCGTTGCAGCCCGACCCTCCGCCTTACCGAAGCGTTGATAATGGTTGGCCAGTGCCGCACTGTCCAAGCCATAAGCCTTGAACAGATCAGGATTTAGAGCCGCATAGGCTTCCGCATCGAACCCCGTCACAGCACGCCCTTCGGCCTTGCCGTATTTGACATAATGCCAAGCGATGGCCGTGGCATTATCGCCAAATTCCTTTACCAGATCTGGATTCAGCGCGCGATAGGCGGAGAGGGTAAACAGGGGGGGCTTACCACCATCATCATCTATGATGGTGCCGATAGCCGTTAATGTGGTGGCGCCGTTAAGGAGCTGCGCACCCTTGACATTGCTGACCGCAAGAGCAACGGTTTCATTGCTTTCGGGGATATTGTCACCCAAAAGCTTGAAAGAAATACTTGTGGACCGCGTGCCAATGGAGATGACCGCAACGAAATCGGTCGGCATGTAATCGGTTAAGGATTTGGCTGTGCCATCCATTGTCCGTACATTGAAGGTCACCGTTGTTGTTGCTGCCGTTGACAGCGTAAAGTCATAGGTCATTACCCCTGCTGCCGTACGGCTGCCTTCTACCACAAACGCAGGCGCTACCGTCAGCAGGGGGATGGGCTCCGGCTTAGGGGTAGGATCGGGCTCCGGCTCCGGCTTAGGAGTGGGATCGGGCTCCGGTTCCGGCTTAGGGGTGGGATCGGGCTCCGGTTCCGGCTTAGGGGTGGGATCGGGCTCCGGCTCCGGCTTAGGAGTGGGATCGGGCTCCGGCTCCGGCTTAGGGGTGGGATCGGGCTCCGGTTCCGGCTTAGCCAAAGGATCAACGGTGCGGTCACTGAAACGCAACCATTCTATATTCGATAGTGTATCGATTTCCCCAGATGTACTCTCAACAGTGATTTTGGCACCTTCAATATTTACTTTGTAACTTGCATAAGCTCCTGAGAAAACAGCGGTATCAGTGCCGGTACCGCCATCCAGGATGTCTGCACCTATGCCACCATGCAGGCTGTCATTTCCATTCCCGCCGCTGAGTGTGTCGTTACCATCTTCACCAGCAATCAAATCATTACCATTTCCACCGGTAATACTGTCATTGCCGTTGCCCCCAACGAGAGAGTCATTCCCCGAACCGCTGATCAATGTGTCATTGCCATCCCCACCTGAAAGTGCGTTATCGCCTTCGTCGCCGTTCAAAAAGTCGTTATCAGTACCGCCATAGAGCGTATCACTGCCTATGCCCCCATAGAGGGTATCATTGCCTACCCCTCCATTTAGATTGTCAGCGCCAGAGTCTCCATAGAGAACGTCATTCCCGGTGCCGCCTGTCAGCTGGTCATCATTATTCCCACCGGACAATAAATCATTACCGGTCCCGCCATCTATTTTATCAAATCCATCTTCGCCATATATACTGTCATTTCCATTTCCACCAAATATTACATCATCACCGATACCTCCGATAAGTCCATCGTCATTATCCTCGCCATCCAAATAGTCATTACCATCGTTTCCATAGAGCGTATCATTGCCTGTACCGCCATAGAGACTATCGTTATCATTCCCTCCGCTCAGCGTATCGGCACCAGCATCGCCATAGAGTATGTCAATGCCAGCATCACCCCACAGCTGATCATTATCTTCGGCCCCGGCGAGCGTGTCGTTGCCGCTGCCCCCATACATGCTGTCATGACCAGTCCCGCCATGCA
Source organism: Niveispirillum sp. BGYR6 (assembly GCF_027568365.1). Taxonomy (NCBI): domain Bacteria; kingdom Pseudomonadati; phylum Pseudomonadota; class Alphaproteobacteria; order Rhodospirillales; family Azospirillaceae; genus Niveispirillum; species Niveispirillum sp. BGYR6. Next base: position 26,248 of record NZ_JANLNL010000019.1, read on the forward strand.
TGGTGTCATGGCCGAGACCGCCCACCATGGTGTCGTTGCCGACGTCTCCTACCAGCGCATCATTGCCATCGCCCCCGTCAAGGTAATCGTTACCCGCCCCGCCATAGAGCGTATCATTGCCGCCTTCCCCGTAAAGCTTGTCCGCGCTGGGGCTGCCATCCAGCTTATTGGGGCCCCCATTACCTTTCTTTTCCAGCGCGAGGGGGCGGTAGGGTGGCGTAAAGGAGCCATCAGAAGATTCAGGAGAAAACATGTCGGTGTTTTGATGTTTAAGGTTCATTCCTCGCTCCAATCACCACTGATATTGCTATATTTCGAGAGAGTGATTTATCTATTATGTGCATATCTCTCGGTCACATATCTTAAAATATGTTAACAAATGTTAATTTACAGTTTAAAAGTTTGCACCTAAACCTATCCTAAAGGTTAGAAATAAAAAAGCCGCCCGTCGGTGGGACGGGCGGGGTTGAAGGGGTGGATAAGAGGCACTCTCCAGGGCCGACGGCCCCGAGGGATGGACCGGAGATGCCCAGTGATTATCCCGCGGCAGGCCCTTGATCTGGGCGACGCGTTAGTACTTTTCCGCCCTTTCGAGAAGGGGCCCAGTATTCATCTGATCTGATACCAACGGTCATCATTCAGAACCGTTGGTAATGCGGCGACCGTCGCCGCGCCGCTCGTGCGGCGCAGCCAAGCAGCGCATGCTGGCGCCGGCGATTGAGGCGCACGAAAGCGTGACCTTCGGTCATGATTTCGTGCCGTTGGTGTGACATCGGTAGGGAATACCGAGTTGCAAAGAGCAGAACTTTCGGCGCGGGTCAATACACGAGCGCCGATCTGACAGTGGAGGGGGGGAAGCACTTCAAAACGCCCCTTACCCTGCCCCCCTCTTTTGATCAATCATCCCGAACGACATCGGGCCATCCGGCATCCCTGACGTCAGCCGCGCCGGTCGCCAAAGCGCATATAGAACATTCACTGCATTGGCGATGCAGGTGGAGCCAGCAGACGATATACGCAGGCGGCTGACAGTTCGGTGAGGCGTCGGAAGCCGAAATCCATCTCCCCCCATGGAGATGGCCGAGAACCATTCGCCATTCCGAGACAAATGCAAAAGCAAAGGCCCCGATCTCAATCCTTGAAGCTGATCAGCGGGTCGGCTGCGGCTGCGGCGGCCGGGTCCAGCAGCAGCGGCCGGGTCCGCCCGTCATCACGGCCGGTTTCGGAATAGGTATCCACCACCAGCACATCCAGCCGCTGGCGTTCCACCAGGGCCGCCAGGCCGAAGACCGGGCGGCCGGCGAACAGATAGGTGCCGGTGCGGTTGCCCGCCACCTGCACCAGATCGGCCGCATCGGCCCCGCTGATACCGGCAATGCTACCATTGGCGCTGAACAGGCCGCTGCCGCGATAGATCAGGGCGCCGGCCTGCACGGTTCCAGCATCGGCCCGGCCATTGGTCACCAGCTCCAGCGTCCGGCTCAACCGCAGCGGGCCGTTGCCGGTCAGGCTGGTGCCGCCCGTCAGCGTAGCATTCTGCGCATTGATACCGGCCACGGCCAGGGCCCGGCCGGCCGACAGCGCCAGATTGGCACCCGCTACCGTCCCCAGGCTGACGTCTGTGCTGCCCTTGACGCTGACATCCTGCGTGGCCGTGATGGCAGCCGTGGACAGGGCACCACCGGCGGAAAGCGCCAGGGTACGGCCCGTGACGGTGCCCAGGGTGATGTTGCTCGTCCCGGTGACAGAAACATCCTGTGTGGCCGTCACCGCCCCGGCCGTCAGGCTGCCCCCAGCAGTCAGCGTGACGCTGCGGCCGGTAATGTCGGACAGGGTGGCCCCCTTGCCGGCATTAATGCTGATATCCTGGCTGGCCCCCATCAGCCAGGCAGTCAGCGCTTCCGTGCCTGTCAGGCTGATGGTCTGGGCCGACAGCGTCAGTGTGCTCAGCCGTGCGGCATTGGCCACCAGCGCGCCGGTCACCTCCACCGGTCCGCCCAGGCTCACCATCCCCCCCGCCACATCCAGGCCAGAGAGGCCGAGGACCGACCGGCCCAGAATCGTATTGCCCTTGCCGCTGCGGATGGTCAGCTGATAGGGGCCGGTAATGCCACCGGCCAGACGGATATGATCACTGGCCGCCCCCGCACTGCTGATACGGCTGTCAGCGGTCAGGGTGAGCAGGCCGCTAAGGCCGATGGTGCCGCCCGTCGTGCTGACCAGATTGCCACCCAGACGCAGGGCACCGGCATAATCCTGCTGCCCGGTGGTGGTGACATTGCCGACCGTGACGGTCGCCCCGCCAGCGGAAAGCAACTTCAGCGCCGTCGTGTTGCCGATAGCGCCACCGAAGCTGACCACACCCTTGCCGGCATCGGTCACCAGGGCGTAGCCGCCATTCACCGTGCTGGTGAAGCGCACATCGTCACCGGCGGCACCAGCGCTGACGACAGCACTGTCACCGGTCAGCGTCACCGGGCCACCAAGGCGGATGCTACCGCCCTTCGTGCTGACCAAATCGCCAGCCAAGCGCACCGCACCGGCATAATCCTGCTGACCCGTCGTAGTGACATCACCCACCGTGACAGTCGCACCACCAGCCGAGAGGAATTTCAACGCCGTCGTGCCACCGACGGCACCGCCGAAGCTCACCGCACCCTTGCCGGCATCGGTCACCAGGGCGTAAGCGCCGTTCACCGTACCGGTGAAGCGCACATCGTCGCCCGCCGCACCAGCGCTGACGACAGCACTGTCACCGGTCAGCGTCACCGGGCCACCAAGGCGGATGCTACCGCCCTTCGTGCTGACCAAGTTACCCGCCAAGCGCACCGCACCGGCATAATCCTGCTGACCTGCCGTGGTGACATCGCCCACCGCAACGGTCGCACCACCGGCCGACAGGAACTTCAACGCCGTCGTACCACCGACGGTACCGCCAAAGCTCACCGCACCCTTGCCGGCATCGGTCACCAGGGCGTAGCCGCCGTTCACCGTGCTGGTGAAGCGTACATCGTCACCCGCTGCACCAGCGCTGACGACGGCACTGTCACCGGTCAGCGTCACCGGCCCGGCAAGGCGGATGGCACCACCCTTCGTGCTGACCAGATCGCCAGCCAAGCGCACCGCACCGGCATAATCCTGCTGACCCGTCGTAGTGACATCACCCACCGTGACAGTCGCACCACCAGCCGAGAGGAATTTCAACGCCGTCGTGCCACCGACGGCACCGCCGAAGCTCACCGCACCCTTGCCGGCATCGGTCACCAGGGCGTA
>NZ_JANLNL010000019.1:29620-37602 GCF_027568365.1 Niveispirillum sp. BGYR6
AAGCGCACGGCACCGGCATAATCCTGCTGACCCGTCGTGGTGACATCACCCACCGTAACGGTCGCACCACCGGCCGACAGGAACTTCAACGCCGTCGTGCCACCGACGCCACCGCCAAAGCTCACCGCACCCTTGCCGGCATCGGTCACCAGGGCGTAGCCGCCGTTCACCGTACCGGTGAAGCGTACATCGTCACCCGCTGCACCAGCGCTGACGACCGCACTGTCACCCGTCAGCGTCACCGGCCCGGCAAGGCGGATAGTACCGCCCTTCGTGCTGACCAGATCGCCAGCCAAGCGCACGGCACCGGCATAATCCTGCTGACCCGTCGTGGTGACATCACCCACCGTAACGGTCGCACCACCGGCCGACAGGAACTTCAACGCCGTCGTGCCACCGACGCCACCGCCAAAGCTCACCGCACCCTTGCCGGCATCGGTCACCAGGGCGTAGCCGCCATTCACCGTGCTGGTGAAGCGTACATCGTCACCCGCTGCACCAGCGCTGACGACGGCACTGTCACCGTTCAAGATCACCGGGCCACCGAGGCGGATGCTACCGCCCTTCGTGCTGACCAAGTTACCCGCCAAGCGCACCGCACCGGCATAATCCTGCTGACCTGTCGTGGTGACATCACCCACCGTAACGGTCGCACCACCGGCCGACAGGAACTTCAATGCCGTCGTGCCACCGACGGCACCGCCAAAGCTCACCGCACCCTTGCCGGCATCGGTCACCAGGGCGTAAGCGCCGTTCACCGTACCGGTGAAGCGCACATCGTCGCCCGCCGCACCAGCGCTGACGACAGCACTGTCACCGGTCAAGGTCACCGGGCCAGCGAGGCGAATGCTACCGCCCTTCGTGCTGACCAAGTTACCCGCCAAGCGCACCGCACCGGCATAATCCTGCTGACCTGTCGTGGTGACATCGCCCACCGCAACGGTCGCACCACCGGCCGACAGGAACTTCAACGCCGTCGTACCACCGACGGTACCGCCAAAGCTCACCGCACCCTTGCCGGCATCGGTCACCAGGGCGTAAGCGCCGTTCACCGTACCGGTGAAGCGCACATCGTCACCCGCAGCACCGGCGCTGACGACGGCACTGTCGCCGGTCAGCGTCACCGGCCCGGCAAGGCGGATGGCACCACCCTTCGTGCTGACCAGATCGCCAGCCAAGCGCACCGCACCGGCATAATCCTGCTGACCCGTGGTGGTGACAGTGCCCACCGTGACAGTCGCACCGCCGGCCGACAGGAACTTCAACGCCGTCGTGCCACCGACGGCACCGCCAAAGCTGACGGCACCCTTGCCGGCATCTGTCACCAGAGCGTAAGCGCCGTTCACCGTACCGGTGAAGCGCACATCGTCACCCGCAGCACCGGCGCTGACGACGGCACTGTCCCCGGTCAAGGTCACCGGGCCACCGAGGCGGATGCTACCGCCCTTCGTGCTGACCAAGTTACCCGCCAAGCGCACGGCACCGGCGTAATCCTGCTGACCCGTCGTGGTGACATCACCCACCGTGACGGTCGCACCGCCGGCCGAGAGGAATTTCAGCGCCGTCGTGCCACCGACGGCACCGCCAAAGCTCACCGCACCCTTGCCGGCGTCGGTCACCAAGGCGTAAGCGCCGTTCACCGTACCGGTGAAGCGCACATCGTCACCCGCTGCACCGGCGCTGACGATGGCGCTGTCGCCGGTCAGGGTTACCGGGCCAGCAAGGCGGATGGTACCCCCCTTGCTGCTGACCAGATCGCCAGCCAAGCGCACGGCACCGGCATAATCCTGCTGACCCGTGGTGGTAACATTGCCGACAACCAGGCTGCCGCCCTTCAGCGACAGGCCGGAAAGCGCCTGCGCAGCACCGACCGCGCCAAGCGAGACGCTGCCGGCACCAGCATCCACCAGCAGGAAGCCGGGGCCGTTGGTGCCGTTGCTCACCGTCACATTGTCGGCCGCGCCGCCGGCGGTGACGATGCCGGCCAGACCAGTGACCGACAGGGCGCCGGTGATGCCGATGGCGCCGCTGCCGCTGCCGACCAGATTGCCGGCCAGGCTGAGGTCACCCTGATAGGATTGCGCGCCGCTGGTGGTGATTGTCACACCGCTGGCCACGCTGATGGAACCGGTGCCGGGGTCGCGCTGTGCGGCGATTGCGGCGGGATCATTGGCCAGCACCGACAGGCCGCCCTTCAGCGTCACATCGGCATTCAGCGCCACCGAGCGCCCGGCCCGCAGCGTCAGATCACCGGCCCCGGCATTGGCCGAGGCATTCACCGCCGCATTGACGCTGATATCATTATTGGCCTGCAGCACCAGATTGGCACCGTTCAGCGCCGCCACCACGGAAGCGGCGCTCAGCGTGGCGTCAGACGCGGCATTCTCGCCAAAGCCGTCATTGCCGGCCACATCGCTGCTGCCCGTGGCGGCCACGATGATGTTCTTGGGGTCCAGCAGCAAGGTGCCCTTGACGCCGCTCTCTGCCGTCAGGTCGGTATTGCCCTGATAGGAAAGCATACCGGCAGAGGAAACCTCTGCATTGCCGCCCTGCCCTGCCCCGGCCCCCTTGGCGCTGATGGTGCCGGCAAAGCGCGTCTGTTCCGCCGACATCAAAGTGACATGGCCGCCGCTGCCCTCCTGCGTGGCGTCGGCGCGCAGGGCGGCGGTGGCGGTCACATCCAGCCGACTGGTCTGGGCGCTGCCCACCTGGATATTGCCGCCACCCGCCGGCCCGCTGGCATCCAGCGTGCCGGAAACGGCGATGGCACCCTGGCCGCCATCCAGCACAATGTCGCCGCCATCCCGATAGGCGCCGCGCGCTTCCACCACGCCGGTCATGTCGATGACATTATCCACCACCCGCGCCGCCGTGGCGGCGGACAGCAGTACGGTGGCACCGCTGATGCGGCCGGCCTGTTCCAGCTTCGCCCCATCGACGGCACTGCCGGCATCAAAGCTGATCAGCCCGTCGCCCGCCAGATCCAGCGTGAAGCGCTGTGCCGCACCCAGGGAAACCGTGCCCAGTTCGGCCGTGATGGTGCCGCTGTTGCGCACATGCGGGGCCACCAGGGCCACCAGGCCGGCATTGATGCGGCCTTCATTGACCACCGCGGCGCCGGCCAGCGGGGAGGCGATATCGAACCGGTAATCACCGGCCAGGAATTTCTGATTATCGATATTGGCGGTGGTGGCCACCAGCCCGGCCACATCCACCTGTGCCCCGGCACCGAACAGGATGCCATTGGGGTTGATCAGGAAAATCTGCCCATTGGCCGTCAGCTGGCCATTCAGCACGGAGGTCTGATCGCCGGTGACCCGGTTCAGCGCGATGGCGCCGCTGCCGGGCTGGATGAAGCGCGTCACCTCACCCTGGGCGATGCCGAAGCTGCGCCAATCGATGATGGCCTTGTCGCTGCCCTGCGTCACCTCCAGCACCAGGCCGGTGCCGGCGAAGCCGACGCTGCCATGTACGACGGTGGGATCGGTGGGGTTGGCACCGGCGGGCATGGCCAGGGCCAACACACCAGTGAGGGCGGAACCGGCCAGCAGACGGCGGCGGCTGGAGAGCATGTCACGGACCATGGGATGTTCCCCCTGATTAAGGCGCCGACGGATCAGAAGCGGGCGGTAAAGGCGGCGAAGAAGCGGGCGGCACGGTCGCCCTTGGTCGCCACATCGCGGCGCAGGGGCTTGGCCACCTGCAGGTCGGCGGACAGATTGTCCGTCAGGTTGGCGCGCAGGCCGCCCCCGACAGAGGCCAGCTCCACCCCGTCAAGCAGGGTCACCGGGTCATCGTTCCAGACCTTGCCATGATCATAGAAACCATAAAGCTGCAGGGTCGGCCCGACAGAGAGCGGCACGGCGTAGCGCAGTTCCAGCGAGCCGGCGACGCCCTCATCGCCTGACAATTCACCATCATCGAAGCCGCGCCCGAAGGTGGCCCCGCCCAGCTTGAATTCCTCTGACGCCAGCAAGGCCTTGTCGGCGATCTGCGCCGACAGCGCGATGCGGGCGGTGAAGGGGCCGGATATCACCTGCACCCGTTCGGCATCCAGCGCCATGCGGGTGAATTCAGCCGAACCGGCGGCGCGGGACTTGTTGGGGGCCGTATCGCTGGTGGCGTTGAAGACATCCAGCCCCCGCACCACCCGCAGCGCCAGATGGTTGCTGCCACCCGCCCGATCGACTGAGCGGAAATCCGCACCGAGCGATAGGGTGCGCACCGTATCGGCGGCAAAACGCTGGCCGAAGAAATTGGTCCGCGTCTCATAGGCGCTGAACTCGCCTTCCAGCACAAGGGTTTCGGCCCGGCTGCGCAGCAGCGGATGGGCGGCGTGCAGGCTGAGGCTGTTGGCGCGGGTCGACACATCCAGCGGGGCCAGCGTGTAACCCGGCTGGCCCCGCTGCACCCCGGCGCGGATGCCCAGCAGGGTGCCTTCAGTGCCGACCAACTGATCAAAACCCAGCGTCAGGCCCTGCTGATCGTCTGTATCGCGGAGCGCTGTGACACCGCTGATCAGGAAGCGGCCGCCATCGCTGGCACCGTTGAAGACGGCACCGGCCAGCAGGCGCCAGGGGCCGGTATATTCCGAGCCGCGATTATCGATGCTGGCATAGGCCTGCACCGGATCATGTTCCAGTTTCACCGTCAGCACCGATCCGCCGGTCTGGCCAGGGGCCGGCGACAGCACGGCACGGGCGCGCACGCCCGGCAGATCATTGGCCAGCAGCAGCTGGCGTTCCAGATCATGGATGTTCACCGGCTGCTTGGCAGCAGTCAGCCGGTCCAGATAGGCCTGGATACGATCCTTATGCGGGCCGGCATCACCTTCCACCACGGTGCGGGCGATGAAGCCTTCAACAATGCGGATGGTGGCGGTGCCATCGCTGATCCGCTGCGCCGGCACCACGGCGCGGGTCAGCACCCAGCCGGCTTCGCGGTACCGCGCGGTGATGGCATCGGCTGTGGTGAACAGGTCGGCCAGGGTGATCGGCCGGCCGGTGATGCCCCGCGTCAGATCATCAAAGGCACCGGGACCGAACACCCCTGCCCCTTCAATCACCACGCGGTTCAGCGTCAGCGGCATGGTGGCGGCCCCGGCAACGGGGGCACTGCCGGGGGCCGGTGCAATCTCGATCCCGCCCTGGCTGGGGGCCGCGGGCGGCAGTGTCGGCGCCAGATCCGGCCGGCGGGGTTCGGCCGCCGAGGGCAGGCTCTGCTGCGCCAGGGCCGGCCCGGCCAGGGCCAGCAGCACCAGCATGGCCGTGCCGGCCGTCAGCCGATGAACCGCGTTACGCGAACGCCGCGAAGAGATCGTGATGCCCATGGTGGCCGCCAACCTTCCCTGGTTTTGCAATGGCCGGTCCACCCGTTTTGGCAGAGGAACCAGCCGCTTATGTCACCGGAATATGCAAAAGAATGTTCAACCGGCGCCGGAACCGGGCCGGACAGAGGAAACAGCCCACGCTTCTAACCATCTTTTGTTACGGATTGATGTGAAGGCAACAGCAATGTTCTCAAAGAGAAGAATTGCTATTGATAATTATTCACATATTTTGCACTGCATGATAATCCGCCAACTCAATAGAATTGACACATAATATTCATATATTCCCAAAATTACCGTCGTCTTGATTGGTGTAGTTGATGCCGTCCCCGCGACATCGCGTCAACCGGCCTTTCCAACAGACCAGGGAGCACAGTCCGTGAGCCAGATCGATACCCCCGAAATCGACCGCGACAATCTTGAAGAACGTGGCATCGGCGCGGACCAGACCTTTGACAAGGTGTTGGAAGCCAACATCGGCCGCCGCAACTTTCTGCGCAGCGGCGCTGTTGCCGGTGCGGCCCTGTCCGCCTCCGGCATTTTCCTGACGGGTGATGAGGCCAAGGCCGCCGCCGCCGACCTCTCCTTCACCTCCATCGGTGAAAGCAAGGCCGACGCCGTGGTGGTGCCCGCCGGTTACGAAGCCAATACCCTGATCCGCTGGGGCGACCCGCTGTTCCCCGGGATGCCGGCCTTCGACCCGCTGAACCAGACCCCGGCCGATCAGGCCAAGCGTTTCGGCTTCAACTGCGACATGGTCGCCATGTTCCCGGAACGGTTCGGCGCCCCGGCCAAGATCGGCCGCCTGCCCTATCCGTCTTATATCATGTGCGTGAACCACGAATATACCCGTGGCTCCTACATGTTTGAAAACTACACCGGTTCGGAAGTCCAGGCCCTGACCGAGATCGAAGCCCACGGCTTCAGCGTGGTCAATGTCCGCGTGCTGAACGGCCGCTGGAGCTATGACGTCACCTCCCCCTATAACCGCCGCGTCACCGGCACCACGCCGATGCAGGTCACCGGCCCCGTCGCCGGCCATGACAAGCTGAAGACCCCGGCCGACCCGACCGGTACCCGCGTGCTGGGCACCTTCAATAACTGCGCCGGTGGCTTCACCCCCTGGGGCACCTACCTGTCGGCGGAAGAGAATTTCGACCAGTATTTCGCCAACCGCTCCAAGATCACCGACGCCAAGATCGCCCTGGATCATCAGGATTACACGATCCCCAGCACCACCAGCAGCAATGGCTGGGAAAAGCATGTCGCCCGTTTCGACTGCGGCAAGCCGGAAGGCGTGAACGAGCCGTACCGTTTCGGCTGGATCGTCGAGATCGACCCCTACGACCCGACCTCCACCCCGAAGAAGCGCACCGCCATGGGCCGCTTCAAGCATGAAGCCGCCACCATCGCCCTGACGCGCGGCACCAACAAGGTCACCGCCTATTCCGGCTGCGACACCACCTTTGAATATGTCTACAAGTTCGTGTCGGCCGGCACCTACACGCCGGGCAACCGCGCCGCCAACATGAACCTGCTGGAAAACGGCAAGCTGTACGCCGCCCGCTTCAATGCCGACGGCACCGGTGTCTGGCTGCCGCTGGACCTGAGCGACGCCGTCTCCGGTCCGAAGCTGGCCGCCTCCACCTATCCCGATGGCAGCCGCCGCTTCCAGACCCAGGCCGATGTGCTGCTGAACAGCCGCCGCGCCGGTGACGCCGTGGGCGCCACCCCGATGGACCGGCCGGAAGACCTGCAGGCCCCCGTGGATGATGATTTCTACGGCAATGGCAAGATGTACATCGTGCTGACCAACAACAGCAGCCGCCAGGCCGCCAGCAGCACCGCCAATTACACCAGCAGCGCCCGCTCTGGTGCTGGCCGTGCCGTGCCGGCCAAGGCCGATGCGGCCAACCCGCGCGGCCCGAACCGCACCGGTCACATTGTCGAAATCACCGAGGCCAATGGCGACCATGCCGCCACCAGCTTCACCTGGCGCATCTTCCTGCTGGCGGGCGACCCGGCAGCCGGTGCGACGGCCGCCGACAATATCTCCCTGAACGGCATCTCCACCTTCACCGGTGACCGTTTCGGCTCCCCGGACAACATCACCTTCGACAATAGCGGCAATATCTGGATCGCCACCGACGGCACGCCCTCCAGCTACCCGTTCAATGACGGTCTCTATGCCGCCCCGCTGAACGTGCCGGCCGGCCAGCCGGTGCCGGTGAAGCGCTTCCTGGCGGTGCCGGCCGGTGCCGAATGCTGCGGCCCGCTGCTGTCGCCGGATAATAGCTCCCTGTTCGTTGCCGTGCAGCATCCGGGCGAGGATGCCAACGGCCTCTATTCCAACACCCAGTCCAAGTGGCCGGATGGTGACTATCCCCGTCCGTCGGTGGTGTGGGTCCGCCGCACCGATGGCGGCCGCATCGGTTCGTAATCCCGCTCGCCTGCCCCCCCATGGCCCGTCAATCGGGTTATGGGGGGAACCAGGGCGGATATCAGAAAGGCGCCGGGGTTTGCCCCCGGCGCCTCAGACTGCTGACAAAGCCCTCGCCTATGGCGGGGGTTTTTGATTCACTGTGTTTATGCTTAAGCCCCAGACGCCCCAACAGACGGAACTTGAGATGGTGACGATCGCGTCGCTTGTTCC